>JARFXP010000002.1:0-319037 GCA_029194675.1 Nitrospira sp.
CGGAAATCAACGACATCACGTCAAGCAGTGGAGTCTGGTGCGATCACTCACAGTTTGTGACGAGTTCGGCCGTGCTGACCTATCGCCTCTTGGAGCGGACCATCATCACCGGACAAATGCTCTACGGTTATGGATTGCGAACCGCGGAGGAAGGTGCAAAGACCAATTCCTCGCACGAGCCCTCGTATACGGTCTATAATTTGTCCCTTGCGCATACGATCCCGCTGCCCTGGCATGGACAGAAACTGCTGTTTGGGTTTGATATTATCAACCTGTTTGATCAACAATATTTCTACAACAGTGGTGAGGGCAGCATCGGGCTCGGTGTGGCCCATGCGGGAATGCCACGCTCATTTTTCTTCCGTGGGCAATGGTTCTTCTGAGGAGGAGAAGGTTGAGGTCAAGGTCGAGGTTAAGGCAGAATATGTTTTTTCCTCAGTCTAAAACCTAAGGCAATGGGGGAGAGTGACACGGTGTTGAAGCTATGGCCGGCTATTCCAGCGTGCGCGTTCGTCATGTATCTAGTTCCCGTTCCAGCGTGCGCGGCGGCGGGCGGTGAAGATACGCACGAGAGCGACCATCAGGAGGATGTTCTCGAGTTGCCGGAAGTGCATGTCCATGGGGCTCCCCTCAACAAAGACCAACAATTGGGCCCTGTCGCGAAGTCCACTCCCTGGCCGGGCATTCCCGCCTCGCTCGAAGGCCAAGAACTCGATGATTGGATGAAGGCCCGCCTGTTAGTCTCCAAACATGCGAAGGTCACCGTCGTGGTACTCGAACCCTGCAGACATCGAGAGCTCACGACTGCCGGAATCAATGCGCTCGGCAAATGGACCTTCGAGCCGCAAATGAAAGGGGACGAGCCAGTCGACGGCGAGGTGACCGTTCGCATTCATTTCAGAACCAGATAGGAAGGTCACTGGTCATTAGTCAACGGTCATTGGACAGAGACAAGGAAAATTCTGATAATGTGTTTTCCAATGACCAATGACTCGTGACTGATCATGACCTGGGACGAATCTCTATTCCTGGCCATCAACGGGCTGGCAGGCCGGTCAGCGGTTGCCGATCAGTTCTTTCTGCAACTGGGACACCGCAGCCTGCTCTATGTTCCCGGAGCTTGCGCCGGTGTCTATTGGATCTGGGCCAACAGGCGCGAGGCGTTGTTTGGAGGTCCAGTTCTAGGAGCAGCGGTCGGGTTTTCAGATTTCGCAGGCGGCCAGCTCAAATGGGTTTTTGAACGAGTCCGGCCATGCCGAGCGCTCAGCGAATCTGTCAAGATCGAGCCGAATGGGTGTGGAGGATTATTCAGCTTTCCGTCGAATCACGCGGCCAACACAGCGGCTGTCGCCGCGTTCTTGCAAGTTCTCTATCCCAAGTCCGGCTGGGTCAGTTGGCCGATTGTCGCGCTGGTTGGATTTGCAAGGGTATATGTCGGCGCACATTACGTGACCGATGTGCTCGGTGGATGGATGCTCGGAGGGGCACTGGGTGGAGGGGCCGCCTGGGCGCTACTGCGATGGCCTAGGTTCAGGAAGAAATTGGAAGGGGTTGTGAGGCCGATCAAGGAAGTGGATGTGCGGTCCTAAAGCTTACGAAGTCCTCTGGTGGTGTTCCACCGTGGCTAAGAGCTCAGCCCCCAGACGGTCCACATCGTATCCCCTCCCGATCAGCACCAGCGTCGGCTCCGGTTCATCCAAGAGAGTGAGCGGTGTGATTGTGGCCTGCCCCGGCGGCGCATACTGGAATTCCTGCAGCTCCGGTTCCTGCGCGAATCGGAAATAGCCTTTCGCCCGTTCAAGTTCTTTTGGGAAGGTTTTGATCCAGGCCAGAAACCTCCGACGATTGAGCGGGCCGGGCAACGGGATCGTGGTCGCGATGGGATGGTAGGGCGCTCGCTGATGTGAGGCAACTCGCGACTTACTGAATTGCACATTGGTAGGAGTTGCTGGTTTCGGTGAGGGATGCGGAGCCAACAGGTCGGCGGCATCGAGGCGCGCGTGCGACGTTTCCCATAGGCGAGCATAGGGGTTTTGTTCGAGGATGGCGGCACGGAACCGCTCCCAATGGCCTGGGACATAGAGGTCCCGCTTGTTCAAGATCAGTTCATCGGCACAACGGATGGCTTGTGTCGTCACATAGGCGGCGGAGTGACTTTCCTCCGCCGATACCGGATGCAGAAGGGCCATGACTCGTTCAAGAGAAGCCAACCGGGCCGTATAGGCATCAGTCACCGCATCGATCACTTCAGCCGGATCGGCGAGGCCTGAGCATTCCAGAATCAGCACATCCGATCCATGATCGCGCACCAGCTGCGCAATCCCCCAAGAGAGATCCTCCTTCGTATCGCAACAGACACAGCCGCCGGCGAGGTTCATGACTTGTTCGGCGAGCGTTCCGGCCCGAGGACCATCGATGCTGATCGATCCGGCTTCGTTCATCAGTACGCCGGTTCGTTGGCCCTGTGCTTTCCAATACTCCAGCAGCCGCATCAGCAGCGTGGTCTTCCCGGCGCCGAGCGAGCCGCAGAGAATGTAGAAGGGGGCTGGAGTGAAGGTCATACTCATCCTTGATCAAGCACGTACTATTGTACCGGGATAGGTCCAGAACATGAAGGGCGGGGAGGTGGAAGATTCTGCTGCGCCGGTTGTCCGGCAATGGCCCCGTCAATAGCCGGCGGCGTGAGGCTGTAACAAATGGCGTCCATTATTGACGACCCAGCTCACCCTGTGCTTAATAGAGCTGGGGATATGGCTTATTTATACCTACGTTTATCCACCAGGTCTCTTGCCTCTCCGCTCACTTCGCACCGAAAGGCCTGAATCCATGTGCGGCATTCTCGGGCGGTTCTATCGACAACCGGCTCACCGATCGTCTTTTACGAAGAATGACTTAATCACATTGGCCCACCGTGGCCCTGATGGATCCGGTGTGTACACCGATTCTCATATCCAGTTCGGACACACTCGGCTCGCCATCATTGATTTGACCGAAGGCGGGCATCAGCCAATGACCTACGAGCATGGCCGCTATGTCATGACGTACAACGGCGAGGTCTATAACTATCTCGAAGTTCGCGCGGAACTCCAAACCAAGGGCGAACGGTTTGTCACTAATTCCGATACCGAAGTTCTCCTGTCGGCGTACAAGGTCTGGGGACGCGAGTGTGTGTCGCATTTTCGTGGGATGTTTGCGTTCGCATTGTGGGATCGAAGAGAGAAAAGCCTTTTCCTGGCGCGCGATCGCTGCGGAGAAAAACCTCTTTTCTATCACAGAGATAATCAGTGTCTCATGTTTGCTTCGGAACTAAAGGGACTCCTGCCGATGCTGGCATCACGCCCCGCGCTTGATCCGTCGGTAGTGGATATGTACCTGCACTATCAGTATGTTCCTGAGCCGCTGAGCCTGCTTCAAGGTGTGCAGAAAATTCCGGCAGGTCATACGCTCATGTTGTCGCTCGACAACTGGTTTGCCGAACCGATGCGCTATTGGAGTGTAGAGGAGCCGCCGAAAATCAGCGGCTTGCCGATGGATAGTCCCGGTATGCTGCGTTGCATTCGTGAAGCCCTGGAAGAGGCGGTAAAGTTGACTCTGCGTTCCGATGTGCCTGTAGGAGTAGCGCTGTCCGGTGGGATCGATTCCGCGGCCATTGCCGCTCTGGCGCAACAACACTCCTCCGAACCGTTACACGCATTTTCCGTCGGGTATCCTGGCCGTCCTCCTTATGATGAGCGCGAGCAAGCGCGCCGTTTGGCTGAGCAGTTGGGCATGATCGTCCACGAGGTGGAGTTACCTGTCGAGAACTTCGTGGATTTTTTCCCACAGCTTGTGCGTGCCATGGATGAACCGATAGCGGACTCTGCGGCCTTCGGACATTACTCTGTGCCCAAGGCGGCAGCCGATCTGGGTATTAAGGTGCTGCTCAACGGTCTGGGTGCTGACGAGCTTTTCTGGGGGTATGGTTGGGTCACGCAGGCCTTGACCACTAGCCAGATCCTGGCAACTTCGCCGATGTTGAATGCAATCATCCCTCTGACGGCTTCACCAGGCCTGCAGCGATTTCTCGGTACAATGATGTGCTATCCTCGTGCTCCTTCCCTGTGTCAGCGCTGGGCCTCGTTGTTGTATGGAGTGGGAACCTTGCCGAAGCCGGTTCAGCAGCTGCACTTTTATGCGGCCGATCTCATTTTCAGAGAGACTTTTGATATTAAGCACGGTGCCTATGGTCCAGCCATGCGCACGATCAGCGAGCAGAATCCGTTCAGACCGACTGATATCGGCCCACGCAACGTGGAGCAAATGCCGGCCGCGGTCATCCGGATGCTGTTCGACACGTGGCTTGTGTCCAATTGTCTCTCACTGGGAGATCGTGTGAGCATGAGTGTAGGTGTGGAAACACGCTTTCCATTCCTTGATGTGGGACTCATTGAACTTGTCATGGCGTTGCGCAGCAAGCAGCATGATCATACGTTATGGCACAAAGCTTGGTTGCGCGGGGCTTTGAAGGGTCTTCTCCCCGAGGAAGTGCTGAGGCGGAGAAAAACCGGCTTCCAACCTCCGACATGGAAATGGTTATCGGGCGTCGTCGCGCGTTATGGTAACAATCTGTACGAAAACAGCCTAACGAGAGCCGGTATCCTGAATAGCGCGAAAATTGATCATGTTCTGGAGATGTCTAAACGGCGCTTGTCGGACCTCTATTTCGCCTATAAGCTGGTTCTGCTTGAAGAATGGCACAAGAGCGTGGTAGAGGCCGATAGTTCGTAACATTTCAATGCGTGACCACTGTATTTTTACCGCTGTACGGAACGCCGTCCGCAGCATCGGGGTTACGATCTGACAGTTCACTACCGGCCGGCTAGGCATGACGAGAGAATCCGAATAGTGCAGACTTGGGGATAGTTCCGACATCAGGATCGTAGTCACGAATGTCTGGAGAATGACCGCATACATCCTACCTGGGTTGGATCATCCGAAGTTCGCGTGACCAGTCTGCTGCCTGCTGACTCCGCAGGTGTTGAAGACACGAGGCTTCAACCCATTGTGGAACATCTCATCCATCATCCGCCCATTGGGTTCAAGGCATTCATCGAACCTCGGTACCGGACTGATGGAGCGAAGTAAGAAATATCGGGCCTCTTCACGAAGGAAGAGGATTGACAATTCTTCCTGCCTAGGGTACTGCTCCGGTCCGAAATGTAGTAGAGCGTCTTCCAAACAAATTTGAGGAAGTGCTATGCCTCAAACAGAGTTCAGCTGGGTAGGTTTCATGTAGCATTCACCGGCCCATGAAAAAGGAGAACTGTCGATGAAAACGTTGGTCCTAGCCAATCAGAAGGGCGGCGTGGGGAAAACGGCGATTGCCTGCCAACTTGGGTACTTTCTCGTCGAATACCTCAAGAAACGAGTGTTGATCATTGACTTGGACCATCAGGGGAACACGTCGAAAAACATCATTATGTCGAACCTGGCCACCACCTCGACGACCACAGCCAATCAACTGCTGACCGAACATGTCACCACTATTGAGGAGGGAAACTTCGTGGTGATCCCGTCGCACGGTGATCTCTTGAGACTCGAAAGACGGGAAGAAGATCACAACCAATTCGCGACGAACCTCAAACTCTTCCTGAACGAAATAGATGACCGGTTTGATGTGGCTATTATTGACACGAATCCGAACCCCGATATTCGTGTACTTGCCTCGCTCGTGGTGGGTGATTTTGTGCTGTCGCCCATTCAATTGAATCAAGAGGCCGTCGATGGCATTGCCGCGCTACGGGCGCAGGTCTTAAAGATACAAAGTACATTGAATAAAGATCTTCGATTCATTGGTCTCCTTCCGAACCTTGTGGAGCCCACTCCCTTTCAACGCGCCAATTTCGAACAGCTCTGTACGGCTTTTGCCTCGCTGTTCATTCGACTGGATGATGGACGTATGGCCGCCATTCCCTCGCGCACGGCTGTGGCTGAAGCCCAGGCGATGGGGGCGCCCATCTGGACATTGCAAAAAACGAGTTCACGCGATGCGTGGATGCATCTCAAACCGATCTTTCATAAAGTTGCTCATACGATGGGGGTTACAGAATGAAAAAGCCAATCACAGCAACACTGGATCTCACGGCTCTTGATCGTACCGCTCCTGCTCCCACTTCCGATCCGATCGCCAAAGAACGGACCGTGACGGCTGAAGTTTTAGGGCGCCCGCTTCAAATTCCGGTCAAGGACATTGATGAAGATCCAGCCCAGCCACGCCAAGAATTCGATGCGGTGAGTATGGAGGAATTGGAGAATAGTATCAGGCTGCACGGAGTCAAAACGCCCGTGTCGATCCGTCCTCACCCCACCGAGCAGAAACGATGGGTCTTGAATTTTGGAGCACGCCGACTCAGGGCCTCCAAATCTGCCGGGAAACCCACGATTCCCGCGTTCGTCGATCGGTCGCATACCGATTACCAGCAAGTCATCGAGAATTTGCAGCGGGAAGATCTGAAACCTCGTGAACTGGCGATGTTTATCAAAAGAAAGATGGACGAAGGGGAGAAGCAGGCGCAAATTGCAGAACTCCTTGGGGTGAATCGGTCCATGGTCACGAATCATTTAGCGCTCATCGACCCTCCGGGTTGCATTGAGGAGATTTATACGTCTGGAAAATGTCTCTCAGCGAAGACGCTCTACGATTTGCGAAATCTGCACAAGGAGTTTCCCAAGGACGTCGAGCGATGGTGTGCCACTGCTCAGGAGATTACACGTGCGACGGTGTCGGCGTTATCTGCTAAACTCAGAGGCCCACGAAGATCAAGCATCGCCTCACCGAAAGGTGAGCAAGGGAGCGAGGAGCGGATGCTCAGTCCGGCGACAACAATGCCTTCGTTGATCGTCATCTTTCAGGATCGATCAGGAACGGTGGACCTGCATCACGCACCGCAGCAACCAAACCACCTCATCGTCCATTTTGCGGATGGGAAGCAGGAGGAAGTGCCTGCGCGGCAATGTCAGATTGACCAGATCATTTTCCAGTAACCCCCTGCTATAGGTTCCCCTCTCCAATCCCATGATGGGGAGGGGGGCGACCACTCATTACACAATAATCGTTTTGCCATCCATTAGTTTTTCAGATTGACATCCTGCCGTTTCAGCTGAACCCAGTCAAAAAAACATGAGTTGGCGAACATGTTGTTGGACATGTCCAACAAAACACCTCGCCATTCTTTGCCACCCTTCACGACTTAGCCTGCCTTTTCAACTGGGATGGCTAATCGGTTCTGAAGGCGTGTGAATGTGAAGTGGACAACGATGAAATGAGGTCAGCGCACTGGTTGTCCAGCGATGTCCATTCGCGGTCGTGGTTGCAGAGGAAAGGAGGATGGAATCGGTCCAGGAGCAGTTGAGGTTATAGCTTGGGCTCTATGTAACGGCTCAAGATAAAAGTGCGGCTATCGATGGTTGAGAATGGACATCAAGTATCTGGATGCCCGCGAGCTTATTGGGCACGACACGCGAGGTGAGACTTGGCACCAAGGACTTGTGTTGTGTCCTTAAGGTGATGGGCAGACAAGAGGCCACAAAGACGACTAAGATGTGCGCGTCGATGCGGCGTTCGAGTTGGTGGTAGATGGGACGCAGTGGCAGATCGTCCTTGAGGGTTTGAACGTCTTCTCAATCGCAGTTAGCTGGATAGCGAACTGCCAGAGATCTTCGTGGTCTCGCCCGCAGAGATTGGTGCGCAATAGTGAGCGGCCTTCGCGCCGACACAGCGCTCGCAGCTTCTTCCGATTGAGGCGGAAAGAGAAGCTAGGATGGCCAAGAGAGGGTTCACCGCAAGCCGTCCCGTCCGCAGGACGGGTGGCCTTGGCTTGGGGCAAGACGACGTCGATCATCCGTCAGGTGGCTCACTCACGTCTCTTAACCGCACCGAGCTTGAGCAGCAACGGTCACCTGTCGTTGAGCCACATCAGCTCGAGTGGCTGCAGTCGTTTGACGACCATCTTGATCTGCCGCCGGCGCATGGCGCGTTCCGTGTGGATACGATCGCGACTTTCGGCGAACAGGGACCGCTTGCCCTCCTGCGGCAATCGCTCCTCATTAACGCCCTGGAGCACCGAGGCTCAGGACAAATACAAAATACAAATAGAGGAGATCGTGCTCCAGTTTGGGGAGTCTGCCATCGGGTATGCCAACCAGGTAATAGGCGGGGGGATCGGCTGCCCGCATGTCCTCAAGCACCTCGCCAAGGGGAATGCCGCGGTCCATCACCCAGGTCCGTTTCGCTTTGCCGCATTGCGCCTTAATCTGCTGCAAGAATCCCTTGAGTGTGGTCTTGTCAGCGATGTTCCGCGTCAGCACTTCGTGAGTGAGAGAGAAACCCTCCGGGGTGACGACCAAAGCGATGGAGACTTGCGAACAGTCGGAGTGTTTATTGCGATTGGAACCGTAGCGGAGCTCGTCACTCTCGTCTTTCGGTGGTGAGGATTCGAAGCCGGTGCTGGTCAGGTCGTAGAGCAGGATATCGAACTGGGCGCTGAAGAGTTCTTGCCAGGGCTCGGTCAGATGATGGAACAGCGCCATTTTGTGGGGCAGCACTTTGTCGAGGTAACGATACAGCGCATTGTTCTCCACGAGCCGAACGTCCGTGCCTGGCAGATCGTCCGCGGCGCTTTGCTCAAGCCACAGCCGGTGTCATTCGCTGCCAGGATCGAGCAGGCGGTACACCGTCAGCGTCTGCAGGGTGTGCTTCCAACCGGTGCCGTCGCGACTGTCGGGCAGGCGTACATGCCAAAAAGCGATAGCGCCTAACCTGCTCGTACAGGTGACGGGGGCCTAATATGCACCCCCTTGTCGCGGCCGATGTCACTCCGTCGCATCAAGCCGTACCTGGACGCCATGCTCCTTGGCATGTTAGGGCACCTTACGGTGGGTGAGAAATATGGTCCGTTGCGTGTGCCGTTGAACATCGTCCTTGAGCGCCTCGCTCATCCCTCTTGTCATCATCTGGTCACGTGGCGAACAGCGGTGGCTCTTGTGGGCCACGTTACGAACGAACCATATTGGTACAGTCAACCGCGTGCAGGAATTCCTGGCCCAAGCAGTCACGCCGCTGTCCGCTGGCACCGGACCGGTCTGGTGCTCGCCCATGCTGGATAACCTTGTGACGGCCTTCTTGCTCTATGTTGAAGGCCTGCGATCCCTCGCTACCATTGTGATGCGCAGCGTATCCAAGAGGATGACTTATGGTCTGTCGTCTTCAGTATCTCGGTCGTGATGACCTCGCTGCCGATCTGACGAGGACAGTGGCCCCGATTTGTGTATTTGTCAGCCACTCATGGAGTGATCCGCGGCTAATGAGCGGTGGCTGATTAAGCGCCACGGATCTTCGGACTGTGTCTTTCGTCGCCAGTGCTCCTCATGCCGTTGAACGAGTCGCGCAGATACACGAGAGGCTGGCGAACGATGAGCATCTGATCAAGGAGCCGAAAGAGGCACTCTTGTCCAAAATAAGTTCTCAGCAGGCCTCCGGCTTGTGAGTAGGATAGGTTGTTCAACGCACATCCATCCACGGCGTTCCCGCGCCGTGGCACCCACAAGCCGGAGGTGCAGTATGGTAACCGTCGCCAGTTGCTTTGCGCAAATGCTCGCCCTGATCGATCGCGCGGACTTCGCTCGGGCCGTTCGACAGCACGCCGCTGAGCGAGCAGCCAAGGGGTTCAGCTGCTGGGATCACTTGATAGCGATGCTGTTTTGTCAGATGGGTAGTGCGCACTCACTTCGAGAAATCTGTGGCGGCTTGGCCACCGCCCTTGGCAAACTCGTCCACCTTGGCATCCGTCGGACACCGACTCGGTCCACGCTGGCCTATGCCAATGCGCATCGGCCCTGGCAGCTGTACGAGACGCTCTTCTATCAAGTCCTCACCCGTTGCCAAGCCGTCGCGGCCTTGAAGCGCCGCCGGTTCCGGTTCAAGCACCCCTTGCGCACCCTCGACGCAACGATCATTGAACTCTGTGCCACGGTGTTCGATTGGGCCAGATTCCAGCGGACGAAGGGGGCGATCAAGCTCCATCTGCAGCTGGATCACCAGGGGTGTTTGCCCTGCTGGGCCCTCGTGACCGACGGCGACACCAACGACGTGCGGATCGCCCAACAGCTCACCTTTGCGCCAGGCACCATCGTGGTGATCGATCGCGGGTATCTCGACTATGCCCGCTATCATCGTTGGACGGTCGACGAGGTGGGATTTGTCACCCGTCCCCGCACCAACATGCTCTACGAAGTGCTGGAGCAACGCTCCGTGCCGACACGCGGACCGGTGCTGGTCGATGAGGTGATCCGTCTCACCAGTTCCCATGCGGCTGACCGGTGCTCGGTCCCCTGCGACAGGTGACGATCTGGGATGAGAGACAGCAGCGGCCGCTACGGTTCCTGACCACTCTCATGCAGCTTGCGGCCAGCACGATTGCCGCCATCTATCGGGAGCGCTGGCAGATCGAACTCCTCTTCAAGGCCTTGAAACAGCATCTCCGGATCAAGACGTTTGTGGGCACGAGTGAGAACGCCGTACAGGTCCAAATCTGGATCGCCCTGCTCGCGATGCTGCTGTTGAAATTTCTGCAGCTGAAGTCCACGTGGCCCTGGAGTCTCTCGAATCTGGCCGCGTTGCTCCGCTTCAATCTGTTGACCTATCGGGATCTGTGGGACTGGCTCAATGCGCCCTTTGAACGGCCGCTGCTCATACCAGCGCCGCCCCAACAGAGGCTATTCGCTACCTGATCTTGGACAGCAGACCGGACAACCTGAACTGGATGGGTGACCAGAGACCGTCTCATATGCCGCATTCACGGGGGAAGAACTCGAAACAGCCGACTATTTTGGACAGCAGTGCGAAAGAGGTCTTGAATCTGGACAGGCTCTACCTCTAATCGTTCGACGAGACCGATGCGACCAATCGAACCGACTCTGTCCTCTGCCGTCTGGTGATAGATTTCGTGAGACAACCATCGTAATGGTTTGAGTGGCGGCTGCGAGCCTGGTTCGATCTAGTCTTCCCGGCTGAATTGGATCGGTCACGACCAGGCTAGACGGCTCCGCTGTCAGTTCACGATATTCACTCATGAACGAGGGAAGTGCCATCAACGATTGATGGTCGCCTCGGTGGGGCTTCCGATTGCGACACAATTGAAGTGGGAACCTTACTGACTCTCGCGATACGGCTAGGCCATTCCCTGCAGGCAGATCCTGCTGCGCCGACTGTTCCGTCTCGGTCAAGCACGCCAGATACTTCTCTTGTTCGCCATTCAACTGTCAAATCCTGCTCAGTCACGAATAGCACGAGTTGGGGGAGATGTTGTTGGACATGTCCAACAACATCTCGTCAGGTCCTCATTGCTTTTCACAGCTTGGTTGGGACTGCAGCTTGTGCGGGTGTGCCGCGCTCCACAGGGTAGGGCTTGCGGTCTGCGACACGGTGGTGGATCAGCTGGCCGTCATCATTCACGTCACGCGATCTAAGAAGGGCTCCTCTCCGTTGGCAGGTGGGTATACGAAGCGTCTAGCCAGACATCTTTGTGGGAAGAGGGGCTGAATGTTGTGTGTGATGGGATCGGGAAAACTGACAGGATGGTCGGATGCCTACACCGACGCCTCTTAGGCACCTACCCCTTGTCCAGCTGCCTGTCGATTCAAAGAGTTCCGAGCATCTTCGGTGACACGAAGGCCCGCGTCACCCAGCTGTGCAGGCTGAGGAAACCAGTATGTTGCACGTGATGGTAGGTCGTTCTGTTCTGATACGACCGTGTGATACGGCACGTACGCGACCTGCCTCGCTGGGACAGGCAGGAGGCTACCTGGAGGTGGAGATTCGTCTTATCGAGTGCAAGACGTGCGGCAAGGTGAAGCAGGAAACATTGGATCGGTTGGTTGACCATCCGTTCGACACCCAACGCTTTGCCTCTTTCGTGGGGCGGCGATGTCGGGTCATGATGATCAAGGAGGTCACCGGGGAGTCAAGCTGAACTGCAACATGATCAAGGTCTCAGTCAAGCCGCACATGCTGAAGCCGTGGCGTCAATTGATCACTCCGGCTCAGCTCATAGCCGAGATCGGCGAGGTCTCGATTCGCAAGGGACACACCTCCTGCTTCGTGGTCAGCGACTTGGACCGGCTATGAGCAGTCTGGTTCAGGGGCAAGGACCGCTCCAAATCGAGTATGGACAAGTGCTGCCAGTGACTGGTGTGGCGAGGACCAAGAAGAGACTGCTGGCAGTGATGGACATGTGGAACGTGCTCGCCGGCTCGACGCGCAAGCTGAAGCACGCGCCACAAGCCGCTATCGTGTTCGACGAGTTCTAGATGTTGAGGCCTCTCGGCGAGACGTTTGGCACAGTGGGCAAGGCCGAGTATCGCATGGTGACGGACAGGATCGGCGGTTCATCAAGGGGTAGACGTCTACGCGACGCTCGCGGCGGGAGAACCGCCAGTCAGATGGTCGGCGAAGCCTGCGGGTGTCCCTGAAGGCCAGCAGGCGGTTGAATCAAGGCCATCTCCTCAAGGAGGAGTTTGGGCAGCTTCGGACCTGCGAGCGGGAAGGCTTGGCGCGTCGCTTTTTCGAGAACTGGTTCGCTGTACTGAAGCGACAAGGTCTGAAGCCCTACAGGAAGATTGCCGACATGATCGACCGGCATTGGGATGGTATTGTGGTCTACCGCAAGTCAGGGAGCAACATCGCTTTAGGATTCGTCGAAGGAATGAACAACAAGATCCGCGTCCAGAAGCGGCTGGGTGACGGCTTATGCGATGAGGAGGACCGGTGCCTGAACGTCCTCACCTGTCTGCTCGATCCCATACAACAGCTGGCTGAAATCGTCCGCTCGGGAAAGAGAAGACCATGGAAATGACGCAGAAGTTGTAAGAGTGGGACATAGTTATCGATGGGTAGCTGAAGCAGAAGCCAAGCTTCGCTCTAGCTCTCATGGTGGATGTAGTGAGAAGTCTGGATTGCCTGAAGGACTAGAAACGATGCGTGCACGATGCGGATTGAGTCAGGGAAAGGTCGGCGAAACTCGACAGGGACAGCAAGCTTAGATCGCTTGCTCGTGAAATAGTGCCAATTCTACCGCCTCTCAGGCCACAGGGGGTTCTGAGTGTATTCAGTGGCGAATTAGAACTCAGCGCCGATATCTGTCGTCTCACATCAACATGAGTCGAGGTCGTCAGCGCTTGGAGATAGACCGTCCCCAAGAATTTAGAATTTCTGAAGTCTCCAATATCTAGAGTCATAGCCCTGCCTCCGAGCTGTAGAAATCATGAATCGCTCAGATTGTTCATCCGTCCGCGCAGGAGGCCACTGTTGCCCGTCTCTCCGCAATAATCTGCTACGGAGGATGGATGAAGCTGTGGAGGAATTTGGAGCGGCTGTCCTCCGACCCGTCGGTCATAGACTATTGGAGGCATGCCGAAGTCTTGGTGTAGGAGGACGCGCTTCCAGCCTTCGTAGTCATCGACTACTACGGCGGAGTAGGCTCGACGAGGTTTCGTGAAGAAGCACCAGGGACCACAGATGTCCGTCCTCTCCGCAGTAGTCTGTTACGGAGGATAGATCAAGCCGTGGGGATCCACCTCAGTAATCGCTGATCGGTCTCAAGCACACCATGCAATTCAGGTTGGGCTAGATCCAGGTCCTATGAGGAGATGAAATCTTGTTGGACATGTCCAACAAATCACTTTGGTTCTCTCCAATCACGTCACGTCGCACGGATTTGGCCATGGATCTTCTGAACCGAACAGACTAAGCGGCTTCAGCTACTCAGCCCTCCAATCAGGCGGACTCCAGCTGGTCATCGCAAAGGCTCCTTGTGGGAAGAATCGAGTGTTCATCGCGCACGGTGCGGTAACAGGTCTCCACCTATGCCAAGGAGGGTGAGATAGTGAGATAGGATGTTATGTAGAAAACGATCTCCACGCCGACAACCGCGTGGTCGTGATCGATGAAGCTGATCTGGTGCTGCCTCAGAAACGGTTGCACAATGACTTCACGCTGATCATCAAGGCGATCAAAATCTACCGGGCTGCCGTGCAAAGGACCTCCGTGGAATCCGTCCATGATTGGTATTGGTTGGTTGACGAGATGGTAGAGGAGGGCTACTGTCCACCTTATCCATGCACCAGTCCTATTGCAGTACCGCGAACTGAATCACGACTACGATCACCACGACACGCAGTGATTGGCACATCTCCTCTGTCTGGCCTGCTCCCCACGGGATACATTTATCCGAAAGCCGAACGGTCGATCCGTCTCAACCTTGAGCCATGAAGGGAGTGGCACCACCTGGCAGTGAGACATCCTGGCGTGCATCGTGTGGATATGACCGAGGACTGACGATTGCCTGGGACAGTGCCAGGGGACGGAGGACACGTGTTAACTGGTCCTCTTCGCCTTGATCCTGATGAGGACTGCTGCAGCTCAGATCAGAATCGACACCGCCGACGAGGACAACCGGGATGCGACGAAGTCAGATCCTCGGCAGGGCAAAAAGAGACAACGTCTTCTGGGACCTCCGCTTGACGCATACAGAGGGCACGATGGGCCATGCTCTCTTCAGGGAACCTTCGAGATGGGCGACCCCTTTAGACATGAGAAGGGGGCAGGCTACTTCTTGATGGATTTGCGGGGACGCCCATGCGGGCGCAGTGTGGACGCGAGGCCGAGCCTGGCGGGTATTCTTGCTTGCCAGTCTGCTGAACTGAACGGCTGCTGACGATTCATGCAGGTACGAAGGGCGATTAGGTCAGTCTGCGAGAGTGGCGGGTCGAGTGAGAACGGCTCTTCCGTCTGGACTGAGATGGGGAGGGGATTGGTGAGCGCTGGGACGTGCAGATGTGACCAGCGTCACTCTCGAGCGTGATCGACTAACTTGGCACGCGCAGGATTAAGTAGGATATCGCGCAGGACGGGGAGCAGATGGTTCTCTTGTTGAATGGGAAAACTCTTGAAGCGACCTTGCCAGACATGGCCATGACTGCGGTAGTGCCGATGGTAGTGCCGGACATGACTGGTCATCCACCGCTGCGCGAACGGGCTGAGGGTTGTCTTGGTGGCTGGCTGCACGACCGGATGAAAATGATTGGGCATCAGACACAAGGCGAAAATCTTGGCGGGATGTCGGGCGTTTGCTGCGTTGAGCAGATCGAGAAAGGCGGCATGGTCGGCGTCCTTCTGAAGGACGGCGGCTCCGCCGTTGCCACGGTTCAACAGGTGAAAGGCGTGGCCAGCGCTGGATCCGCGAGGAATGTAAGGCATGAGGCGTTCACCATGGAAGGCGGTGAGCCAGAAAGGCAGGAGAAAAGTAGCCCCTCTTTTTTTGTTCAATTCAGCGATCGTTGATTGGAATCAATCGCACTATGGCATTCCGGTTGGGCTAGACCACGACATCGTGAGGAGATGAAATCTTGTTGGACATGTCCAACAAATCGCTTGGTCCTCTCCCATCGTACCACGCATCATGAACTTGGCGATGGCTGCTTTGAACCGAACAGACTAAGCGGCTTCGGCTACTGAGTCCTTCAATCGGATGAAATCCTGATGATCGTCTCGAAGGCTCTTCATATTGAGGATAGGGTCTGGGTCCTGCGAGACGCGGCGACGCATCTCCGCCGACAGCGAGGAAGTTGTGATGAGATATTATGGGGAATCGATTTTCATGACGCCAACAGCGTGGTCGTTGATGGGGTGGACTGGGTTCTGTATCAGAAGCGCCTGAGTAATGACCGCTCACTGCCTCATGGTCCTCAATCTCTACCTGGCCGCCGTGCAGATCATCGCCGTCGAATACACCTTTAACTGATATTGGGTGGTTCATGGGCTGTTGCGTGATCAGGTGCCGTTCGAGTTGTCCCGTGACTTTTGTTCGTTTCAATGGATGAAGGGCGGAGCTTGGAGCTTGCCAAGGGATGAGGGGTCGATGCTGTACTCCCCATGAGTCTCTACTTCAGTATCTCTCTTATCACAGATATGGGGAGTGAGACGCCTCGACTATGAGCCATCAAGTAGGAGGCGCTCTATGGCAGCTAAAATCCTGTTCCGTTCTCACATAGAGGTTGTCGAAGATCGACGGTTGTTTGGGGCAGTGAATGACAGTGGCGGGAGGACGTGCGAAGCCTGCTCATCAATGGTTTTGATCTGGTTGGTAACGGGTGCGACTCAGCTGAGAGCCGACACTACCGACGACGACAACCAGGGTGCGACGAAGTCACGCGCTCGAAAGGCAAGGGGAGGCGACGTCGTTTGAGACCTTGTCCTGTTTGCAGAATGTGGGGGCACAATGGATTGCACCCTCTTGACCGGAGCCTTCGAGATGGGCGACCCCGTTCCCCCTCCATTACCTAACGTTGGCGGTGAGCGTCGGGCCATAGGCCCGCCCTCATAATCGGCGGTTGCGTCATACAGCTGTGTTCCCGCTTTCTGAGATGAAGCGATGCCTGCTGAATGTTGTGCTTGTTGGCCTGCAGCGCGGGTTTCTGTGGTACTCCAATCGGAGAGACTGCTTGGTCCTAAATAGGGATCGCAAACGCACACCTCCCTACAATTTTCATGATGACTCCTCCTGCTGTTGGATGAACGGCTTGTTAAGTATCAGGGCTTAAAAAGCAAACGAAATCCCCCTCCATCTTCGCTAGAATCCTGCCACACCACAGATCTTTGTATTTTCCTCCTCATACTCCATTCGCTGTCATTGTGACGGCTGTGGTGTCAGGTAGGGCTGTTACTTACATCCCACGGTTCGGATGGAAGCCGATCCCTTGATTGTTTGCCCACTAAAAGTTATTCCCGTAAGGGAGACGGAAGTGATCCCACATACAATGCCGGTGTCTTGCGTGCGGAAGTGTACGACTAAGTCTGCCTTGCCGTCTCTGTTGACATCCTCCTTATGAGCCCGTCCATGCGTCTCTCCAGCTCCAGCGGGCCCGAATTTCACTGAAGCAGGGTCAACGGTGGTGGCATCGAAGGTGTTCGTCGAAAGGATGGCCACCGGGATCACCCCCTTGCTCTTGGGATTGATGCTGCTTGCATTTGGGAAGCTCCCGGGATGAATGGCAATCTGGACCGTAGTCATAGCCTTACACTTGCCGGCGCTGCCTGCGTTGTAGATGGCCAGGATTTCCGAATCATCGAGGGCTCTCCCGACGAACAGCTCTACTTCGTCGATGCGGCCATTGAGAAAGAACCCACGATCATCGAATGAGCCAGGGGTGTCATTAGGACTCCCCCGATGACCGAACTTGAGCGAGGAGGTTGAGTCCACATTGCCCGAACCAGCCGCAGAAGCAACTGCAACTCCGTTGACGAAAGCAGTAAAGATGTCAGCTTGACGACGTAATGCATAATGAATCCATGTATTGGTATTCGAGACGGCGCCGAAGTCGATATCTGGAACGTCCCGCCCGAAGAACCGTACAATGTTTTCAGAAAGCTTGGAGATGCACCAACCTGTGCGGGTCGATGGGTCAAAGGTTTCAACATACTTCTCCACGAGTATTTGTTCATCGGCTAAACTGTTGAAGTTGACCCAGAGGTCTAGCGTGAAGTCCCCGGTGCCTAAGTTCAGCGCAGGATCCTGTGGTACCTCGATGAAATCTCCGGCTCCGTCAAGGACAAATGCACCATCAACGAAGCCCGGCCCGGTGGTCGCATTGTCGCGCAGCAAGGCGTTCCTGCCGCCGACGATGTCGTTGGTATTCCCATCCCCCGGCCACCAGCCGGTCATGCCCGGGGGTGGTTGAATGCAGACTTGTGCCCCTACGGGGCTGATTGCGACGAGGAAGTAGAGAAGGACGAGTCCTCCACCAAGTAACGTTTCGAACCGCTTGCTCATGGTTTTCATCACTTCCTCCTTTTTGTCCCCCATCGATCTTGGAAAAAGCAACGAACGCTAGGCGCCAGGCAGCTCAAAGCCGAAACGAAGCGGACCCTGGAAGCCGTCGCCTAAACACCGTTGTTCGGTCCAGCTCCTGATTCACCATTCAAGATTGCTTCATAGCCTTTGCCATCGTGGCATAGACGTGAAGCATCGATCTGGCCGCGACTTCCGCGTTCTACTTGAAGGTAAAGGCGGCGGTACGCCCTGCTCCACCATCATTAAGGTTGAGGCTCATCGTTCGACACTGACCTGCGTAGCTCTTGAGTGTCTTCCAATTGAACTGCCAGTAGCCGTTACCCAGGTAGTGTACTCCTGATGAAGCCGTAGATGTCTCAATCGCACCATCCCTGCCGGGAGTGGCTCGCCCCTTTGTGACCCCACCGCAACTACCGGGTGTAGCATAGGAGCTGACGCTGACGAAGCTATTTGGATCTTCGATTGGCGTCCCGTTCCCGTCGGTGAGCCGCCATTTGATCGGAATGGTTTGACCAGCCTTCGCGGAGTTTGTCGAATTGTTCTCAATCGGCGGGAAGAAACCACTGAAAGTATAGTAAATGTTGTAGCTACAGGTTTTTGTCGCTTGAAGACCGTTGTTATTCACCGCAACAAAGGTGACCAGCTTCGTGCCCAAGGAGCTGGTATCTACTGAGCCGCTCAGCGTACTGGCGTCTGTGTTAATGCCCGATTCCTGGTCCTCAGCCGTAATGGGTCCGACTGATTGCACTCCCCTGTTGAGTAAGAAAGGACCACCCGCTGGGCAGTCGCCGAAGGTCGGCGGTGTGGTGTCGGGCATCGACGAACCAACGTCCCATTCGACGACGAAACGGGGGGTAACGATTCCAGAATAGGAAGGGAGGTCATTCCAGTGTGTTCCGTTGTGATGGTACTGCAGAACCTCTTCAGTCGTATCATCGGAGGTGCCCCACCCACCACTGTAGGTGTTGTTGGGTTCTCCACCATCCCATTTCGTGTACGCCCACGGCTCACCGGTGATCCACTGCCAGCCTCCCTCGGGCTCTGAGCTGCCGGGAAGCTGTTGCCCGCCCAGCCAGGCCCCTGCTGTGCCGCCAAGCTCTGTCGTGGCAAACGTATTCTCTGCCTCAGATGTGATCGTGGCCAGGTGGCCATGGACACCCATGAACTCCATTCCCTCGGCCAAGACTTTCGCCTGCTGCCAGCTCGTGACTTGGTTGACAACCGCATAGTAGTGTCCGTTTCCTGACCACTGGGTCTGTGCAGCGACCGAACCCGCTCCGAAGCTCGCGGCGAGGCAGGCGGCGAGCAGGCAAGTGAAGATGGTTCCTCCTCTGGAACACATCGTGGTCATTGGTTTTTGGGCTGGTTTCATTGCCTTTCTCCTCCGTGCCGAACAATGTTTAGGCCGACCCGCATAAGCGCGGCATCTGAATGGAGTGGGGATCATCTCTTTCTGCCTGACTGCGTTAAGTTGCATTGACTGCCTTCTCACGTATCCCGTTCACTGCTCGCCACTTACCTCTTCCCGTTCCGGCTCGATTGCCGACTGTTGCTCGATGATGGCCATCGCTTTGGCCCGCACCACCTCGTCTTCGTCGTCCAATGCGACGACCAGAGGATCAAGCGACGCTTTTGGTCCCTGCTGCGCCCAGTGGTCCAATGCACGCAGCCGCACAGAGGCGTCCGGCGATTCCAGCTCCTTGAGGATCGACTCTGGCAGGACCAGATGCTCCGGCAGCGTAGTCGGCTGGTCGCGCGTATCCGGGAGCGACTGCATGGTGGACGCACGAGGTGTCGAGCTGGCCGCCGAGGACAGCGGAACTGGCTCTGCGCCAAGCCGGGTAACAGTTCCAGCGGACGACAGTCCTGGCGCTATGCCTGTCCCACTCTCCTTGCGGGATACTTCTTCCGACGGTGCCGGCCCACAGCCGATCAGAGCCGCGAGCAACGTCATAGCCAGGAGTAGGCTCAGACTGTTGGAGCCTGAGACCGGATCTGTCTCGGCCATCGGGGAGTTCAGATCAGGACGACCTGCCGCCCTGACTCGGTGCGATCGGATGGGCCTGCTTATGCGGAAGGACGTGAGTGCAACGAGAAGGTTGCGGGAGAGGGTGATTCGTCTACTGGTGTCAGGCTGCATGGCGCCCTCCACCTGACTAATCGCCGGTGCGGCTTTGCCGACATCGAGAGGAGGACTCTGATCGCACGTAGTACACCTGATTGTCAAGATGGCTACGAAGTACTACGTAAATGTATGGAGAAGTGAAAGTAACCGGGAGTCTTCTCGGGCGGGCATACGCCGGACATGATCTGTTAGTTTCGGTAGCAATTCCTCGTCGGGTCATCCGGCGGGGAGTTGGCCGCGCAGTTGGGGCCATGGGCCGTGGAAGCCGTGATCACGCCGGTGCCGTTCGCCACACCGGTGAGGACACCGATGGATGACACTAATGCTGAATTTTGAATGTTGAATTGAAGAGAGAGAAGGTCAGATACGACGAGGACAGGGCCACGTTCTGTTCGTCAGTGAAGTTGCTGATGAGTTCGAGCGTCGAGCCTCGGATTGCCATCGGACAACCGTTCAAAGGCTTGCGTCTATGTCGATGGTACGATAGAAGTCAACCGAGAGGAGCTGATGAAAACGCTGCAAGAAATTGAAAAGGCGATTGAATCCTTGCCGCTACCCGATCGGCTTCGGCTCTACAAGGACATGCCGCTGTTGATCGGTAGGGATGTTGAGGATCTGGACTGGCAGCGATTGGCTCTCGATCGTTTCTTCCAAGACGACTCTCCAGACGATCATGTCTATGATCGCGTTTAGGGTCGGCGACATCGTCTCGGTGGAGTTTCCTTTCTCTGATTTCCAAACCCATAAGCGTCGGCCAGGGCTGGTGCTCTTCAGCGGCGACGTGGATCTGATGGTTGCCCGTGTGACCACACACCCGCCGCGCGATCCAGCTGATGTCGCGCTCCTCCCCTGGGCCGAGATCGGCTTACCACGGGCGTCTACTGTACGCCGCACTAAGCGTGCCGCCATTGACCAGCGTCTCGTGCACCATCACATCGGGCATCTGCATGCGGAAGACGGTCGAGCAGTGGCAGATGCGTGGCATCAGATGGCGGTTAACATCGGGGCTGCACTGCGCGCTTAACGAGGGATCCAACACCGAGATTGGAAGTTGGGATTGGACCTTGAACCGTGCATGGCGCAGGTGAGCTGGTTCCATCTTGCCACTCAATGAGCCCAAGAGGCTCGATACAATTCTGCCGGACAATACGGATACGGCCTGGATGTGGGGGGCATCCGCATGGGTTCCTGCTTCTCCTGATCGTTTACAAAATCAGCGTCAGTCAAAGAGGTCGGCGTGTGTTCCTGTCCGTTCGAGAATGAGGAACGTGGCCTCAATTCTGTAGATGATGAGCCAGTCTGGTTGGACATGACATTCACGATGATGGTTCCGCTCGCCAGTGAGCGTATGGTCCCTGTTCTTGGGAGGCAATGGTTTTTTAGCCTGAAGATGATCAACGATGGCTTCGAGTTTGTCGATATCCTGGGAGCCTGTCCGATATTGACCTTTCTACTGCGTCGAAGGATGCACCAGCATCTGCTTCGTTCTCGACCTCGAAAAATCCTCAACGTATTCCAGCGAATACGCCTCCGGTTTTTCGTGGCCTGTGGCCTTGCATCTACCAGCGCCTACTTCGCCTCGTCACGAACGGCAATGTCGGACAGGCTCCTAACCGCGCTTTTTGGCAAGCTTGAGGTTTTTGAGAAAACGGCTGGTGGTTTTGATAAGAAGCAAGACTTAGGTGCCCGTACGGCCTCTGAGTGCGCGAAAGTTCTTGAATGACGGCAGTTTCTCGGGATGTTTCGCTTCTTCAAAGGCGTCCAGCGTATGAGCGTTTGGGATCATGAGAGGGAAGGGGATGCCCTGGTGGAGTTCAACTTGGGCATAGAACAACCGTATGGCTTCAGCTTCGGTAAGGCCGAGGCGGTCGAAGACTTTCATGGCTCGCTTTTTCAGGTCGGTGTCGATACAAGTGTTGATGCGGTCGGACATAGATAGATGTACAGTTTTTCTCATATTTCAGTTGTACGCAATTTGTCGTGCAAAGAGAAGATGTTTTATGCGACCGACGCGATGGGCGAGGGAGATGACTTCGTCGTCATCGGTCGGCGGCATCAACGGAGCTACAGCAACGTTTGGAGCTTACTCAACGTTTCCATGATCGCGTTGAGCGATGCGGTCCCTTTCTTCACGGCTTGGCGAGTCTTCCTATCAGGGTCCGACAATCTTCCTTGACCTTGTGCTCAACAGAGGTTTAGGCTAACAAGCAGCGAAGAGGTGCGTGATGAGACTTGTGGTTGCTAGTCTCCTCATCCCTTTCACCGTTTGCGCCAAGTATCGTGGTAGTCTCAGCGCCAACCAACCTGACCTCAATTCCATCGCGAATCCATTCGAGCCTGGCAGTTTCTTCTCATTGAAGAGCCTTGGGAACGAGCAAGGTCGTTACAGAAGCTCGGCCCATAATCAGTCTCCCGCCATCACTCTCTGTGCCACGGATGATCCCTTATTCTGCAATCGGCAAGGTCGTTCAAGGACCACCCTGAGAAGACATCACCGTGATCCCAAGTCGGTGAACAATCCAATGAAGGAGGGAATGTTATGTCTCGAAAACATTTCATATCCTACGCGCCCATCTGCTTAGCGTTCCTGCTACTAGGGTCACCGGCTATCGCCCACGATGCGGATCTCGGCGGGCCAAATACCCATAGGAATGTACCAGCTACGATTACGAAGATTGAATCGGGGCTGATGTACCTTGATATACAAGGGACTTCAGGCAAGAAAGTGGCACCGCGCTGGGTCAGCGTAAAGAAGGCGGAACGTATGGGACTCCACGAAGCCAAGGTGGGTGATGAAGTGATCGTGACGGTGGATGAATCGAATGTTCTGCTGGACATTCACGATCCAAGCCGTCCTATCCATCGTCATCGCGTTGTGGTTGGGAAGCTCGCCTATGCGGATCCGTTCTGGGAGGTCGTCGAGATCTATACTGGTGAAGGGTTGGAGTCGTATTCGGTTGACTCTTTAGCGGGCACCAAACTTGGTGCGCTTAAAGAAGGAGCCTTAGTAAGAGCAGAGTTAGACGAAGCGAATGTGATGATTGACATCCATCCCTACCACCGGCAACGCGAGCAGTCAGGTATTTCGCGCAACACGCAACCGAGGGCGCACGCGTCCAGATGATTGCAGCACGATCACGAGATCAACAATTGATAGAAAAGATGGCATCCCGTGTGTGTGTCTTTGTCCGCATCTTCTGCATGAGATAACATGTGGTGAGGCTTGGGTGTCGATTCTCAAGTCCCCTCCGAACGTGAGGGGTCATGAGGCTCCTAGGGTCCGTTCGCAAGGACCGACAAGGGAACGCCGATAATGACCAAGGGTGTCTGGGTGTTGCTCGCGATGACAATGCTTGTCGTGACAGGAAATATTGCCATGCTGTGGTACGTCCTGCAATCAGGTTTTAGTGCGACGGAACAGCCAGTGAAGCTCGAAGTCCTGTTCGCGCGTCAGCTCAGGCACCTGGCCATGCCCGAAGCCCAGAAGCAGATGAGAAACCCCGTTCCCGCCACAGACCAGGTTCTTGCAGAAGCCCGGGTTCACTTTGCGGACCACTGTGCGAACTGCCACGGGAATGATGGAAGTGGCTCTACCGTGATCGGACAGAACTTCTATCCCAGAACACCCGACCTGACTAAAGTAGAGACACAGTCCTTCTCGGATGGAGAACTGTTCTATATCATCCATAATGGCGTTCGATTTACCGGAATGCCCGCATGGGGGAAAGGCCGTCCCGAACCGGATCTCGATAGTTGGAAGCTGGTGCATTTTATTCGCCATCTCCCAAACATGACGAGCGAGGAACTGACAGAAATGGCGAAGTATAACCCCGTGAGCCAAATGGCCCGGGAAGAGCAGGAACGCATCGACCGTTTTTTGCAAGGTGAGGAGCTTGATCCACAGTCTCCTGCACACCACCACTAATTGAGACAGAAGGTTGACCAACATGGTGAAACGAATAGGTAGACTGGTCCTGATGATGACTACAATCTTACCTGGGATCGCCGCCGCGCACGGGGAAGGACTGCACGTCTTTGGCACAATCACCGCCCTCGACACTGCTGAGATTCAAGTTCTGACGACAGAGGGGAAGACAGTCTCAATCCCCACAGTCGCCGAGACAAAGTATCGGAATAAAGGAAGAGGGGGTGGAGGGAACGTTCCTCGGGTAGGCGATCGAGTTGCTATAGATGTCACAAAGAAAGACGGCAAATTGATGGCCACGGAAGTCCAATTCTCCTCCTTTGCGAAGCAACAGAAGCCGTGAACGAATGATGTTCGCTGGCAGGTGAGGACCTCATCCTCCTTCAACAGGTCCAGATCCTCTGTGAGGGCCGGTGGAGGACGGTGGTCACAGATGTCGAGTACCCGCACCCCGCCGATCGCCATTTTTATCTCCGGAGGACACTCCTCAATTAGGACCCATTGCTCACCACGTGGGGGGTGTGTCGATTGAGGGGTGGGGGAAGGCAGAAAGGGTCTCATCACGTAATCACGCATCTCTGAAGCGAACAGCCTGTCCAGTTGAGGGAGAGGGGGCTCCGGAAATTCGGACAGGATGATAAGATGATAAGTGGTAGCCTGGCTTCACCGACGCCACCGAGTGGTGGCGAACCAAAAGAGCGAGGCGATGAAACGAACGAGACGGAATCACGGAGCAACCTTTAAGGCACAGGTGGTGCTGGCCGCGCTCAAAGACGACAAGACCCTGGCGGAATTGGCTGAACAGTTCAGTGTGCATCCCGCCCAGATCACCGAGTGGAAGCAGCAACTGCTGGGCCGGGCTGCGGACGTATTTGGATGATCAAAATCACCATTGGATACCCCGGATCTCGAGACGCTGCATGCTACGATCGGGCAGCTGGCGCTCGAGAAGGATTTTTTAGACGGCGCGCTCATCAAGGCGGGCGTGCTGAGCGCAAAGCGATGATCGAGCGCACGCATCAATTGTCCGTCGGGCGACAATGCCAACTGCTGAAGCTGCTCGGTCCACCGCCTACTATCAGCCGAGGCCGGTTTCTGATACGACGCTGACGGTCATGCGCCGGATTGACGAGCTGCATCTGCAGTATCCGTTCGCCGGAGCCCGCATGCTGCGCGCTCTGTTAGGGCAAGAAGGCCACACCATTGGGCGGCGGCAGGTGGCCACCTTGATGCGACGGATGGGCCTCACCGCGATCTATCGCATGCCCCGCACCAGCCAGCGGCAGCCCGCCCACCGGATCTATCCCTCCTTGCTGCGCCAGCTGACGCTCATGCGGCCGAATCACGCGTGGGCGGCCGATAGCAGCTATATTCCGATGCAGCGCGGCGCGTTTCACGCGATCACGCTGTCCCGCACCTTCATGGATGCCGAGGGGCATCCAAAGAGCTCCGGCTCGTTCGGCAAGAACGACCTCTCCGCTGTCGCGACTGTGGTCGCTCAAGCGGAGCGATGGGTTCGTGAGCACACGGTCTAGCCGCCTCACGGCTGCCTCTGGTCTTCGGGCCAGGGGCAGCCCAACTTGCTGACTGAAGGGAACGATGCGACGGGCACTGGGACGTAACGCTGCGATGAGTCGCTCAGCGCTTCTCATGCTCGGGAAGCAATCCCTAAACTATTCCCCATCACTCGATTCATGCTCGGTTCCACATCATCGTATCTTCTCTTTCGGATCCTCTTCGCGCTGCTGATTGCGGCACTCCGTCAATGTCCTATCGCTCTGAAACAGATGCGTTCATCGGTCATCGTCGGTCGATCGGAATTGTTCTGCCATGGAAGGCCGGTGGCCTGCTGCGCACGGAGCGCCTGACGCAGCGTCCGCGCCAGCAGAGATCTGTCACGTTCGCCGCTGAGTGGTCATCCGCCCGTGCTGCTTCGGCAGTCCTCGCCCTGTCACCTCCGTTGTCCTGCCCTGGCGCTTCGGTTTCTGCGAAAGCGCCAGTTCGTTCAACATGCAGGAGGTGCCACCATGGCCAAACAATCCGTCAACCGACTTCCCGTTCCACAGTTCATTCCGCGCTACCGGGTCACGCTCGTCCCTGAGGGTGGTCACATACAGCGGAGTCAGTTCAGCTCGTTGCCATTAGTCGTCCCGGCCAAATTACTCAGCTGTCAGCAATTAAGACAACGCCGATGCCAATGAAACCCGCATGGAACAAAGGTAATAAGAATCTTGTGTGGTCCAAATATCCATCTTCTGAGTAAAGCGAAAGTCTTTTTAGGGTTTCATGACAATGCGATATACTTTAGTGCCCTGGCAGATGGGGAGTACATTGAACGTATCGCAATCAAGTAGGCTCACAGGCAGCAAGTGTGAAACGTTACATTCACGGCTACTGTACTGACACCTTCGAAAGTAGGGCCATACTGGCTCGCCGCTGTTCGTCACGACAATAGAATTTGCTCCACTCGCTTTTGTGATGGCGCGCAATCACCGCTAGCCGACACGACCGATATCGTCTCAACGGCGGTGTCGGTCACCGTCCATCTTTCCTCTTGAAAATCTCTTTTCAAAGAGCAGGCATATAGGAAAGGTGCGGCAGCAGCTGTTACTAGGCTGCCAGTGTGGGAAAGTCTCCGCATAAGGCCTTTACAGTATAGATTCATCCTCCACTTCTCCACCATGACCACACCGCATGTGCCAAGTACGAAGAGCTCTATTGTGGCGGAGGGCCTGGCGAGGAGGTGAGCCAGCTCGCGGCGCCAGCCAGAGTATGCTAATGTCCATCATGCCGGATCCGATGCCGTCCTTCACGCTGGTCGATGTTCCCGGCGCGATGCCTCTCCTGGGCCACCTGCGTGCGTATAAAGCACGTCCTCTCGATCAGCTCTGGACCTGGTGGCGCCAACACGGCGATGCGCTGCGCTTTCGGCTGGGCCTGAAGACGCGCTATCTGTTCAGCCATCCCGATCTCGCCGAAACCGTACTCGTCAAAGACGCCGACCGGTTTACCAAAGTGTACGATCGGAGACGACCGTCTGGCCTGGCGTTGGTCTTGGGCAATGGGTTGATCACCGCGTCGGGCGACGTGTGGAAGCGACATCGCCGGATCATCCAGCCGATTTTCCACCGCGCTCGCATCGCAACCATGGTCGATCAGATGGCCCAGGTGGGTGAACAATGGATGGCCGGGTGGCCAGCCGAGGAAGGACCGTCCGTCGATATTGCGGCCGAAATGCGGCAATTGACCCTCGACGTGATCTCCCACACGATGTTCAGCACCAGCATGGGTCACCACATCAACCGGATTATCCATGCGTTACAAGTGAGCAGCCAGTACGCCATCGACTCGGACAGTAATCCCCTCTTTCTCCCCCTGTGGATGCCCACCTCGCGCAACCGTGAATTTCGTTCCGCGATGTGGTCCATGGACGAGTTGATCTATGGGCTGCTAGCCAGACGGCGGCAGAGCGGCGAGAGGCCTGGCGACCTCCTTGATGTGCTTCTCCACGCACGGGATGACGAAACCGGTGAGGGACTGACCGACCAGGAGCTGCGGGATGAAATATTGACCATCTTTGCCGCTGGCCACTCCACCACCGCCAATGCCCTCTCCTGGACCTGGTATCTCCTCGCGACTCACCCTGACGCGAAGGCACGGTTTCATGAGGAAGTGGACCGGGTGCTCCAAGGAAGGACGCCGAGCGCCGACGACCTTGAGCACCTTCCGTATACGCGCGCCGTCTTCGAGGAATCGCTCCGTCTCTATCCAACGGCACCGCTGGTCCAGCGCAAAGTGGCGACTCCCACCACCGTCGGCGGCCTGTCCCTGCCACAAGACGCGCGCGTGGTGGTCAGTCTCTACAATCTGCACCGACATCCAGACTTTTGGCCACACCCCGAACAGTTTCTGCCGGAACGGTGGCTGGGCAGCGAGCGACCACGTTCCCGGTACGCCTATCTGCCATTTGGCGCCGGGCCGCGTGCCTGCGTGGGCCTCCATTTCGCGTCGGTCGAAGGACTGCTGCTCTTGGCGCTCATCGGTCGCCGCTATGATCTGCTGCTGGCCCAGGAACGGGTCGAGCCTCAGTTCATGGTGACCTTGCGGCCGAAAGGTGGCCTTCGCATGACGCGTCAGCCACGGAGCACACCGGCGGTCTACGCGGCGAGATAAGGACGCTGGACTCGACGTGAGTCTCCGGACTCCGAACCCGCAACACGCGTGTAGATGCAGACCGTCGTGGAGTGAGGGGTCGCGTCTTCTAGCGCATATCTATTAAGGAGAGAATATGACATCTTCCACAGACATGATGACTCAGGAACCTGATGACACGGAATTCATTCCTGCAACCCTGAATGCCATCACCGCCGACTGGCTCACGCAGGCGTTGCGTCGTGCTGGAATCCTCAAGCTCGCCAAGGTGGTGGCCATTGAGGTCCAGCCGATCGTGGCCGGCAGCGGCTTCGTGGGACAAACCGCTCGTCTCATCATTGAATACGATGAGCGGGAAGCCAGTGCTCTCACCTCGCTCTTTGTCAAGCTTTCCTCGGCCGATCCCACCGTGAGGCAACAACTCCGGAAGGTGGGTCTCTATGAGACCGAGGCCGGGTTTTACCGCGACGTTGCGCCACTGCCGGACCTCCCTATGCCGGTCCCTCGTCCCTATCTCAGTCTCTATAACGAACGAACGGGTGAATGTCTCCTGTTGCTCGAGGATCTTGGTCAGGCGGAGTTCGGGGACAATCTCACCGGTTGCTCTTCTCCAGATGCCATGATCGCAGTTCGGCAACTCGGGCTCTTGCATGCTCACTTTTGGGGCGCCCCCTTTCTCAAGCAGTGGTCGTGGCTGCGTTCCCTCACCGACGAAGCCGAGGTCAGGATTGCTCTGTATCGGGGGATGTTCCCGCGCTTCGAACAACGGTGCGGCCACTTTCTCTCGCCAAGTGTAGTGGAGACCGCGAGACGGTTTGCGCAGGTCCTGCCGACCTATATTGATCGGATGGTGGACAGGCCGCAGACGCTTACCCATGGCGATTTCAGGGCCGACAATTTGGCCTTTGCAACGATACGCGGGGAACGCAGTGTGACCGTCTTTGATTGGCAGGTGGCGCGGCGTGCGCCCGGCCCCCGCGATCTGGCCTATTTCCTCGCCCTCTCCCTGGGGGTCGAGCAGCGTCGCGCGATGGAGGCGTCGCTGCTGAATTTGTATCACGAGACACTGGGGGCCCATGGTGTCGTAGGGTATTTGGCCGAAGACCTTCGAGCGGATGTTGCAGTTGGCCTGGGGTCTCCACTGACCATGTGGGTCATCGCCAGTGGCATGCTGGACTTTTCCAGTGAACGCGGGGCGGCCTTGCTCACGCAGTTCTGGGAACGTTTGGGCGCGGCGCTGGACGATCATCGCTTCAGCGCCTATCTGGATACCCTTGTTTCGTAAATCGTAGGTGGCTGGTTCGAGGTCAGTCGCCGGCTCCATAACGTTCTACGGCGCGCGACAGAGGGGGCTCCGGAAATTCGGACAGGATGATAAGTGGTAGCCTGGCTTCACCAACGTCACTCACTGGTGGCAAACCAAAGGAGCGAGGCGATGAAACGAACGAGACGGAATCACGGAGGGACCTTTAAGGCACATAAGGCACAGGTGGCGTTGGCTGCGGTCAAGGGCGACAAGACTCTAGCCGAATTGGCTGAGCAATTCAGCGTCCATCCCACCCAGATCACCGAATGGAAGCAGCAATTGTTGGCGCGCGCCGCGGACGTGTTTGGCGGGACGAAGGCGCCGTCGGAGGCGCCGGATCTCAAGATGTTGCACGCCAAGATTGGCCAACTGGCGCTGGAGAATGATTTTTTAGAAGGCGCGCTCATCAAGGCGGGCTTGCTGAGCGTAAAGCGATGATCGACCGAACGCATCCCTTGCCCATCTAGCGACAATGCCAGCTGCTGAAGCTTACCCGGTCGACGGCCTACTACCAGCCGACTCCGGTCTCGGCGGCGGTACTGGCCCTGATGCGGCGAATTGACGAACTCCATCTGCAGTATCCGTTTGCCGGCGCCCGGATGTTGCGCGACCTCCTCCGGTGCGAAGGTCAGCGGGTCGGTCGGCGCCACGTGGCCACCCTGATGCGCCGCATGGAAATCATGGCCGTCTACCGCAAGCCCCGCACCAGCCTGCGGCATCCAGCCCACCTCGTCTATCCGTATCTGCTACGTTCCTAGACATCACGCGTCCGAACCACGTGTGGGCGGCCGATATCACCGACATTCCGATGCAGCGTGGCTTCTCGTCTATCTGTGTACCATTCTGGACTGGGCCAGTCGCCGGGTGTTGGCGTGGCGGCTGTCCAACACGTTACCCACGGACTTCTGTGTGGAAGCCGTACAGGAGGCGCTCATCCGCTATGGCAAACACGAGATCTTCAACGCGGATCAAGGCTGCCAGTTCACGAGCCAGGAATTCCCCGGACTCCTGAACGACCAGGGGAATCAGATCAGTATGGATGGGACTGGGCACTGGGGGGACAATGTCTTCATCGAGCGGCTGTGGCGGAACCTCAAATATGAAGAGGTCTATCTCCACGCCTATGAAACCGTCAGCGCTGCGCGCGAGGGTGTGGCACGCTACCTGACCTTCTACAATCAAATCAGGCCGCATCGCGCGCTTGACGGACGCACGCCCGATCGCCTGTACTGGAAGAACTAGCCTGCACGGCCCACCGCCGCGTAGGCTCAAAGCGCCAGACGCCACTTATGAACTCGTAGAAACTGTCCAAACAAGCGGAGCCACCTCTGTGGGTGCGGATCCGCAACCGGATCGCGTGGGCGGGGCTAAACCGGCTGTATGCCCCCTCCTGACACGAATACAGACTCGCCGCCGCCCCCTCGGCCTGCCGGTCCAGGCAGGGATTGCTGCCACTTGGTCCGACCGGCTTCAGATCAGCCAGCAACCTGAGATATTCGAGTTTCCTCGGCATGAGTTGCCGAAGCATGGCCGGTTCGTCGGCTCTCTACGGCTACCGGGCGGGTACCAACCGGTTCCGTTCCCGTGGGAACAGCTCGACGGCCGGCCGCTGATTTACGCTTCGCTGGGCACACTGCAGAACCGTATTGCAGGCATGTTCCGAGTGATTGCGGAGGCATGCAATGGGCTGGGTGCCCAATTGGTCATCTCGACGGGGGGTGGGGTGACTCCTGAGGAACTCGGTGAACTCCCGGGCCGTCCGATCATCGTCTCCTATACTCCTCAGCTGGAGTTGCTCCGACGATCCGCCGTCGCTGTGACCCATGCAGGGCTCAACACCGTTCTCGACGCGATGGCAACCGGGATTCCTCTGGTGGCTCTCCCGATTACAAATGAACAGCCGGGGATCGCCGCCCGTGTCGTGTGGCTTGGGGCCGGTGAGGCCATTGCCCGCAAGCATGTGACTTCCCAGGCGCTGCGTGCTGCAGTGGTCCGTGTACAATCGGACCCGTCCTACCGCGCGGCTGCTGAGCGGGTTCGGAACTCCATTCAGGCAGGCGGTGGAGCTCCGCGCGCTGCGGAGCTGATTGAACAGAGTTTGGGACTTAGGGTCTAACAATGTTGCACCCTTCCCACATCGGACCTTGATCGTTCAATGTTGATAGCAATTCCTCGTTGGATCATCCGGCGGGGAGTCGGCCGCGCAGTTGGGACCCATGGGCCGCGGTATCCGCACGTATCCTTCAACCGTATGATTCTTTTCGAGGATCTCGAAATGAGACTCGTGGCAGGATCCTGAACAGCCGGGCGTGGTCGGCAGCGGATTGTTCAAGGCCATGGATTTTCCTCCGACTGGTATAAAGCGCGGATAGGTGACGGTTGTGGCGCCGAACGTAAGTTGTCCATGGTCTAACGACTGCTCGACTCGAGTGGTAAACGTCGGGCGCGTATGTTCCGGTCTCAACACTGTGGCCCATGTGGGATCGTCAGGCGCATAGAGGAAGGCATTATTCCCGCGATGGCATTCGGTACAGAGCACGGTGCCAGGAGCAAATCCTTGGATGGGATCACGGAGTGAAGCGATGGGAACTTCGTCTGTCTCAGGGTTCCAGCTTGTGCTTGGTGAGCGTAGATCGTTTCCCCAGAAACAGGCATACCCGGTCGTGGCGCTCTGACAGATAATTTGGAATGATCCGCCGCTCCTTCCGAGGGCAATGCAAGCCCCTCTCACATCGGGTGAGGCATAGGACCAGACGCTCGCGAACGTTGTTTCATCAACTGTCACCTTTTCCAGCGTATTCGGCGTCAGCAATATGGTTTTGAGGTTGCCGTGACTTTCCCATTCGGATGAAGACTGCTTCCAATCAGGTGGAACCGGAACACCTTTTGCGCGACACGATTCCAAGTAATTGCCTTCGCTCACGACGCTCAGAGTTGCCGCTGGAGTGGGACCAGACGAGTGGGACTGCACCGCTTCCTTCGGTGACCCGACGAGCGAGCAGCTGACGAGAAGCATACAAGCCAAAGCCACGATAGATGATCTAAGCAAGCTCATTACTGTTCCAAAATCCCAAGTACCCATCTCCGCACTTCCTGTATGCCACTACGCGATCAGTGTGTCTGCTTATACATTGCAAGGGAGGATGTCAAGATCTCCTTACCGGACCATAGATTTAGCCAGGTCGGGGAAAATGTACTGAGCCTGTTCTCAAATGAGAATCATCATCTACATGGAAAGTCATTGCGACCATATACAGTCCTATAGAGTCAAATCACGAACTGAGCCAGGGACCAACTGAGGACGGTCAGCCTCTAGCGCGCTGAGGGCATCAGCTCCCTCTGCCAGCAGGCCCTCTAGGTCGGCCGGCTGGGTGGCCTCGCGCGTGGCGTCTTCCAGCACCAAGCGAATGTTTTTGGCGGCGGCGGCGCGCCGATCCTTGCTGGTTGTGCTGCTGCCAACGTTCTTGAGGAGCCGGACCAGACCCCGCGCGACAGCCGGCTCTTTAGCCCCGAACCGCCGGATCTGCTCTGTGCCGAGTCGCAAGTAGTCGCCGAACGTAGGGAACGGTATAGTCACGCGCACCGTGTCATGTTCATCATGGTACAGCCGGTCGCCCAGCCGTCGGCGAGACAGGACGCAGAGGACCACCGCCAAGTGATGCAATGCTTGGGTTGCTGTGTAGGGATCGTTGATCGCTGGAGACAGTGCCCTGTTGCCGATATCGACTAAGCGGCGGATGCCGAAAGGAACATCCTGCAGCATAGTCCGCTCGAAACCGACTTGGATGGAGTTGCGGAGTGTCTCTTGCAGGACTGCCTCGGCCGGTGCATGATCGGCCGATCTGTGCCAAGCCCAGGCGATCGGCGTCCCGGCGATGACATGGTCTCCCACCATCCTAATAAGCCGGAGTACCACGTCCTGCCTCGCCGCTGCTTGGACGAGCGCTTCAGGTTCGACATCTTGGATATAGCCGGACTGGTCGGATGGAAGGGTGACGGCCCATGCCGGAGGGTCCGGGCAGCGCTCCTCGGGTTCCTCGTAGCCGAGCCGATCAGGATAAAGGTTGTCGATGACTTCCAGAGTTTCCTGCACAATCATGCTCATGATCGTGTCGATCTGAATCGAGGAGGAAAGGTGATGAATAAAGTAGATGAGCACGCCCAAACTCGCCAGCGCGAGCCCAAGCGATCCGGAGACAGCCAGACGGGGCATGAACGCAGCCTGCTCGGGGTTCTGGACACCGACGGTATGTAAGCCCGCTGTGCTGTAAGCGAAGGCACCTACGAAGACACTCAGGACGAACTGTGTACCGCGGTCACGCATGAAGTTGCGCAGCAGACGGGGTGAATACTGGCCCGAGGCGATCTGCAAGGCGATGATCGTCAGCGCAAACACCAGCCCGGTCACCGTGATCATGGTGGACGACACGACAATCAGCATTTGGCGGGCGTCTTCGGGTGTACCCTGGAATACCAGCCATCGTATGGGCGAATCGTCGCCGATTGACACATGGGACAAGACCATTCCCGCCACCAGGAAAAACACAACAGACGCCGTCGGCATGACCCACAATGCGCTGCGAAGGTGATCCCACAACACCCGACGCCGAATAAGAATGTTCATATCGCGACCTCCGATTTGAGTGCGCTCCTATGTAATGAAGATCTACACTTGCGAGGTTGGGAGAGAAGGCGTACTGGATTGGCCATGACGCCAACGCTCCAAAGACAGTCACGTTCGAAAATGGAGGGTATAACCGTTGAGCCAGAAATACAGTTGACGTCAGTATATCGAGAGTGATCTCCGCTAAGCAAAACTCATCATGACTCCACATACGGCAGGGAAAACTGTGGGTGGGAGAAAGAGTCGGCGGTAGATGCTATCTGAGGGGTTTTGTAGACACGGTGGTCCGCTGCTCACGATACCAGTGCCGAGAAGACAACTATGGAACGCTAGTCCTCTCCGAGAGGTTGCCTCTCTTGGCCTGAAAAAACATCCGTAAGAGTGCCCGGCTTTCCTCTTCGAGCAAGCCGCCCGCCACGTGTACGCGGTGATTGAACCGACGCTCCGTCGGAATGTCGAGGATCGAACCGCAGGCGCCGGCTTTGGGATCCCACGCTCCGAAGACCAGCCGCGCAATGCGGGATTGCATGATTGCTCCGGCGCACATGGGGCAGGGTTCCAGCGTGACGTACAATGTTGTGTCGGTGAGGCGCCATGTCTGCAGCCGTTCAGCCGCTTTCCGGATCACGATCATTTCCGCATGCGCTGTCGGGTCCTGCGAAAATTCCCGGTAGTTGTGACCGGCCGCGATCACTTCCTGGTTGTGCACGAGGACTGCGCCGATCGGGACTTCCCCGATCAGCGGAGCAAGCTTCGCATGGTGAAGCGCCAGCTCCATGTAGCGGGAATCGTGTTCTTGTTGCATCGAGTGAGCGGTCGTGGAGCCCTTGATGGCCACTGCACATACTAGCATGAGAGCTGGAGAGAGGGACAGGAGATGGGAAGCAGCGTGAGAGCGGATTGGTTTTTGAGGCGGGGAGTAGAAGGAAGAGGGGTCGATGGTTCAACCTATGGAGTTTGCACTGATCGGCCTCTTCCCTGAGCCAGCTTTATTTTCAGTTCTTCCAACTCGGCTTCTCGCTGAATCAACTGGTCTTTCACCTCTGCTAGTTCGGCCATGCGACGCTGAAGTTCCTCCCGGATCTGCGTGAGTATTTCTTCGCGTTCGCTGAGCTGCTGCTGCAGAGTCGCCAGCTTAGAGCCTGTTTCCACCGCTTGAGACTGCAGTTGGGTCAACTTCTTCAGGTCTTCGGTCACTTGAGTGGAGGAGTTCCATCCAAAATACATCAGGATCGTCATGATCACGAAGACGACCATTCCCAAGGCCCACCCGAATGATGTGGCAGGTGGGGATGACGGTGGGAAGAGGTGATTCATCCATTCGCCCGGCTCAAGACTTGGTTTGGAGCGTGATTGGGTTTCTGACTCAGTGGCGGGGGGCGACACACGAGACGACAGAATCCTATTTTTTAGGGTTCGGGGAGGAGTCGTGATGATGAGCCCGAACGGCAACGTCACTGCTACCGACTGATACCCTTTCAGCCTCGTGCGGCAGGGGATACATCCTGCGAGCAGATGAGCCTCCAGGGCCTGTCGCTCAACCCGTTCAAGCGCTCCGACCGCGTAGAGAGGAACAGCGGCTTCTAACTCGTTATGTGTCATACCGCTTCATCTTCTTCCCAAGATGATTGCAATGATTCGAGCAGTTGCGACATGCCGAGGGCGATGCAGGTCTTCACCGCCTCCACCGGCTGATTAAGCTGCGCCGCGATCTCCGCATCGGGAAAGCCCTCATAGTAAGCCAACTCAATCACCTGCTGCTGGACGTGCGGCAAGCTCACCCACGCCTCTCGGACTAGATTTCGCAGTTCTTGGTCGGCCGGTGTATCAAAAGTATCGGAACTTCGGTCGGCAACTTGGCTTGTCTGGCCGTCATCAAGGGACGAGGCCATCTGGCGGAGGGTACGAGGACCGCGTGCCCGCAATCGATCGATAGCCCGGTTGCGGGTCAGTGTAATGAGCCAGGCGATGGGGGTGCCTCGACCGACATCGTAGCGAACGACCTTTCTCCAGACATTGAGGTAGATCTCTTGAAGCACGTCCGCTGCTTCTTCACGGTTGCCGAGGATGCGCAGTGCCAGGCTGAACAGCACGGTACTGGATTGATCGTAGAGCTGGTTAAAGGCGTGGACCTCGCCTTTGGCGACTCGGGCCACGAGTGTAGGGTCAATGGCCGAGGCGACGAGTTGAGAAGATGTCTCCATAGAACGTTGCTTGTGGTGATTGAGGTGATGATCCGTGAACCGGTCACCACTATAGCACTCGCAATGCACTCGACGAAGAATTCGCGCAAAAGGATACGCGGGATTGTGGTCTGCTCAGAACATGAAATCTATCGGCGGATGGATGAGCTCGGTCGTGTGGCAACGATGGTGCCGATCCATGCGACGGCACAGCGAAGGCCCTCAGCCCCTATACGGAAGAATCTTGCGATATAGGAGCCGATGAGACTCGTACGAGTGGGCGCTCCATATCGCCGCGTCATGTATTGGGCAGAGGGAAAGAGGAGTGCAGCGAGGTACCGGAATTGTTGGTGAAGGCTTCCAAGAGAACACAGAAGCACAAGCTCTTCTCGTCCGCTGAGAGACGACCGAGTCAGGATCTGATTGCAGACCATCAACGACGAAGGCGAAGAATCGTCGCGTACGTGCCCGGCGAACTGGCTGGCCACTACTTCAGGCACGGGCGAATGAAAAGCTTCCGTCACGATCGTGAGAACGTCACAGACCGCCTGAGTTTGCCCCATGAGCCGCACCTGATTCATGAAGATGTTCCAGTTGAACGTTGCGCCATGCCGCTGGATCACGGTATCCAACTCATAAAACCACAGGAGCGGAGCCTGCCGCCCTTTATGATGCAGGTGAAGGCAGAGATGGAGAAGAAGGTCTTCATTGCTAAGGACCCAGGTATTGACCCCTGCCCATTGCTGTCTCCTGACCCGTCCCCATACCGGTTCCATGGCGGCAGCGCCGATAAACGGCGGGTAAGCCAGAGTCCAATGAGGTTCAACAAGGAAACCATGATGCGGATGAACAAACTCCAGTGAATAGGAGAAGGTTTCGAGAAAACCAGGCCGATGCTCATGGGGCGTATAGGCAAGGTGCTGAAAGATGCCCTTGATGGCAGAGAGATCCTCACGATGAACCAAGAAGTCCAGGTCATCCATCTGCCGGGTCGAGCAATCATCGTACAGGTGCTTAGCCAACGCCGGCCCTCGAATCGGAACGCAGGCAATACCCTGCTGCTCACACGAGGCCAGAATATTTCGGAGTTCTTTTGCCAACAGTGAATGCCAGGCTGCGTGCAGGGCCACCTGTTGCTTGAGAACATTTAGTAACTGGAGAGGGATCTTATGCCGGTTGGCAGGATGACTGAGCCAACAAAGGAGGAGAGGAGCTATGCGTTGCGTGATGGCTTCTTCAACGATGGTCTCCCAAGAATCGTGTGGGACTAGGGCAGGCTGGTTCTTTTCAGACGAGGTATCCGTCAGAAGGGCCATCAGAAAAGGATGCACGAACGGCAGGGTCAACATGATTTTCTCAGATCGTGGAGAATGCCCGCCCGCACGTGGGGCAGAGTCTCGAATGAGTCCGGAATGGTCAATCGGCGAACGGGGACCTGAGTGACGAGATGATGAAGAAAGTCGAATTCTCGGGTCAACATGGATTGGTCTTCAATATCCAGTTTGAACGCCAGCGAGAGGAGCGTCATGAGGGCTTCCCGCTGAGCAAGAGTCGGCCGCTCAAGAGTGATGGCTGAGGCAGAATGTGGCGGGCTGCTTGGTTCGATCACGTAGATCCCGGCTAACGAAATGGCGGAAGGGCACATGGGTGTGGCGGAGACAGCGGCGGTGAAACGCTGTTTGGGAGAGTAGTGCGCCACCGGCGCAGAAGCTCCTGTTGTGCCGAAGAGAGCGGCGATTGCATCATCCCAAAGCCTGAGCCCAGGATAAGTGGGGATCGTGACGATGTCTTCGCCGCATCTATCGAGGACGACACAATCATCGGCTAATACGGAATATCCCGCGGAGAGAAAACTCGCCGCCAAGGTGGATTTCCCGCTTCCGGTCGGACCGAGGAACGCACAGGCTCCATAGGGTGTGGCGACCGCGGCTCCATGCAACACCTCACTCCCTCGATAGTTCAGCACGAGGGGGAGTACTTGGTCCAAAAGCAAATGGTTCACGGTGTGAGCAGGTATATGCCGATGCGGGATGCAGCGGATGGAACTGTCCGATGGAGAGAACACAAAACCGGCCAGATCGGGGAAGTGCAAGAGATAGTTTGAGGCGATCTTGGCGCAGCGCAACCAGGGTGTGCCGTCTGCCAGCGACACGGTCAAGTACCAGGATGTGGGCGTAGGAATGTGTTCCTCAGATGAGACAAACTCAATGTGCAGGTCAGTGGGTTCTCCATCATTTGGAGCTGCGGACTGCTCCAATTCATGCAGCGGCGAGCTACAACTGAGAATACGGCCGTACGCGCGATACCGCACGCCGGAGTTCCGCAGAAGTGCCTCAACAGTCATGCGGAATACCTGGTGACCACTTCGGCAACAAACGTGGCTGCGCTGGAGAGCGAAGCAAAGAGGGTTGGGTGGCGACGAAGAACTTCCTGCTCGATTTGCGCTAACGGCCGCTCTCCATCGCAGAGCTTCAGCACGGTGAGGCGTGCGACGCCCCATGGGGTGAGAGTCGGGACGAAGGCTGGGTGAGTGCGCTGCAAATCTTCCCGGGAGATGAGCATGCCTTTGAGCGTGCTATGAGTAAAGCGAATAGGTTCTGGTGCCGATGGTTTATTCTTTTGGATTTCAATTGTCCACGTGACGGCAGTTTGAACAGGAAGGATGTGCATGGTAACGGTCATGGAATCCCCCGTTTGGACAGGAATCGGGCGGTCGATCGGAAAGAAGACGTTGCGCCGATCGATCCGGTGTTCGCTCAGTGGTGAATTGGTCATGGTGACTGAGGGAGACAGGTGAGCCACGAACCAACAGCCCAGGCCATGCAGGGTCCCGGGTTTGCTAATCGACAACGTGCATTGGAAGTGAAGTGGCTGAGTACCTCCGACACTGGGGTCTATTGAGAGCGGTTCCATCGATGGTCCTAAGAGCTGCTCAGACATCAATTTGACCGGATAACCGGTGTTCGCCGCAATGGAGCGAGCCGGGCTGACGTCAAACCCCATGTGCGACTGGTTCCAGAATTCGACCTGCTGCCACAGGGGTTCCTGTTCTACGGGAGCGAGACAGAACGTGATGCGTTCAGGAATCGTCGCTCCGTTCGGTTTGAGAAACCGACGGCGGGCGTCACTGAAATAGTCAAAGAGGCCGGCTTCAAACCCGAAGTGTCCAATCTGGTCGGCGAGGATCACATCGGCCGGCTCAGGCAAATCGACATGTGTCGAAAGGTCTTTGATGAAACGAATATGGTCTGTCAATCCGTTGGCTTGACAGATCTCACGAGCTACTTCGATTAAGCCGGTCTCCTCGATTGAATAGACGCGCTTAGCCCCGGCTTCGCAGGCTAGAAGGCCAAGGATTCCGGTTCCGCTTCCGAGATCGACGACAACCGATCCCGGTACAACCAATTCTCGAATGGCTTGACGAAATGCTGCGAGACGGATTTGGTCTTGAAGGTAATGGCGATGTTCGTCGACAACGAGTGACAAAGTGGAAGTCCCCGTATCAAAGATTGGATGTAGTTAACATAGAGTAAATTCTGTAACTGCTTGGCTAAAGGCACATCGCCATGAACATTCCCGGCATGCCATCCGGAAACCTTCCGCTCGGGCTGCCTTGAGTCAATTTAGTAACGTCGCCGTATTCTACAAGGGTCGGAGTGGTGTAGGGTTTTTTAGGAGAGGGCGTTTTTTGATCGAGGGTGGCTTTTTGTTCCATGGAGCGTCCCTCCCGTTGTTGCGGCGATTGTACAGAACTCCTAGGGAGGGTCGCTAGGAGAAATATGCCCTGGTGGGACCATTGTTTGAGATTGACAGGAGGTTGTAATATTTCATATACATACTCGGTCTCCATCACGTCATGATCATGTCTCCGATAAGAGGATGTTCGAGAGTTCTTTGGTGTGATGCAAGAGAGAGAAACGGGTAAGTCAGGAACCAGGATGTTGGTCAATCACAAGGAGGCAGTCCAATGAAGAGTGCGTTAACAATTATGTTTGGTGTAGCAGCCGTCGCGTTGGTCGCGGCGCCTCTCACCTCGTATGCGGGTGGAACGATCACTGGGAAGGTGACGTATGCTGGTAAGCCGGAGCAAAAAGAGTTCCTCTTTTCAAAGTTCCCGAATCCCAAGTTCTGCCCTAAGAACCCCAACAAGAGCTTGATGGATGGGGACAAGCGGTTTCTGAAACAGATCGAGGTTGGGAAAGACGGTGGTTTGAAGGGCGCGGTGGTTGCCGTGACCGATGTTGAAGACAAGGCGTTTGTGGACGGCTATGCCGGCACGGAAGTCACGGCCGCGTTCTGCGAATTTTTGCCGTTCAGCGGCATCGTCGTCAACACCCGTCCCTTCAAGGTGGAGAACACGGATGCTGACCCGGATGATCCTAAGTCTGTTCAGGGTGTGCTCCATAACCCCCATAGCTTTACCGTAAAGGGCTCGACTTCAGCAACCGGTTTCAACATCGGGCTTGCCAAGAAAGGCGACAAGCTTGATAAGCCGGTGACCTTCCGTGGCGGCGCGGAAAAGGAAGGGTACTTCCGGTTACAGTGCGACCAGCATGAGTTCATGCAATCGTTCTTCCTGCCCGTGTCGAACCCGCATTTTGCCGTGGTGAAGGAGGATGGTTCCTTTGAGATCAAGGATGTCCCGGCCGGCAAACACAAAGTCATCGCCTGGCATCCTTTTGCCGGGAAGGCCAAGAAGGTAGAGTTTGAGGTCGATGTGGCCGATGGCGGCACCGCCAACCTCAAGGCTGAAATCAAGTAAGCCAGGACCCGTTCTCGTACGCGCAGTTGAAGGGCAGCGGAGTACCCGCTGCCCTTCGTGTTTGAGCCAGTTTTCATCCTCAATTCATCACCTTGCCTTTTTCTTTCCGTAGTAGGTAAGATGCCAAATTTTAAAGCGCCAGCTTAAGGGATTGGTGTGTCACGAGAACTCTCACTCGCGGAAGTGTTCCAGCTTGGTTACTACTGGGAGACCAAGATTTTATTGACGGCCGTGAAGCTTGACCTGTTTTCCGCCATAGACGAAAAACCGAGAACAGCCAAGGATGTCGCGAGTCGACTTCAGGCTGATGAACCGACCCTCCGTCTCCTGTTGAACGCCCTCGTCGCGATGAAGTTATTGTCAAAGGAGGGCGACTTGTATGGCAACGCTTCGACGGCCCTGAAGCACCTCGTCCGGCATTCGGACCAGTACGTCGGCCATCTGCTCCTCTTGCACGATGCGGAGTGGAACAACTGGGGAAACTTGGAAGAGACGGTTCGAACCGGGCGACGGGCAGTCGATCGGCACGTCTTCGAGACCGATCCGGAATTGGGAAGCAACGTGTTGGCGGTGCTCAATCGCATCGGACAGCAAAGCGGACCCGATCTTGCTAAACGGCTGAAGCTCGTGGGAAGCGAGCGGCTGTTGGATCTGGGCGGTGGCGCAGGAACCAACGCCATTGCCTTCTGCCAAGTGTACTCTGAATTGTGCGCGACGGTCTTTGATCTCCCGGCGACGTTAAAGCTGGCGGAAAAAATGGTCAAGGCCGCAGGGTTGGAATCACGAATTACACTGCATCCTGGTGATTTCAATAGAGATCAACTCGGGGGTCCGTACGATGTGGTGCTGATGTCGGATATTCTTCACTATCAAACGTTCCAGCTGAATCAGGATCTGGTCAACAAGGCCTTCGTATCACTGGCGCCGGGGGGTCGGTTGATCATTAAGGATCGATTTCTGGACGAAACCGGCACCGGTCCGGCTTGGACGACGGCGTTCACGATCCATATTCTTGTGAATACGCAACACGGTAGTTGTTACAAATGCAGCGACGCGATGCGATGGTTGATTCAGTCGGGATTTGGCTCTGTCGTGGAATTGGAACAGACGGCTGTTGTTCAGGGTGTGAAGCCGTAACCCGCCAGTTGTCATACGCCAGTCGTGGGGGAAACCTAATCCGCACACGAGTTGGTCGGGTTTTTCGCTTAACGAATGGCCCTTGACGGATGCCGGGAGTGTCTTTGGAGGAGTAACGGTGGATTGGTTACGAGAGCCAGGGTTTTTGGGGACTCATGCCACGACCGGAGCGGACTTAAGCCAGTTGATGGCCACACTCTTTACCAGCCTCTTCATCCTGGGATGGGTCCAAGCCCGCAAGCGAAACGCCGATGCGCATCATTGGTTGATGTTTGGGGGAATGATTTCGATGCTCAGCTTCTTCATCGCGTACTATCTGTTTCGTCAGCTTGGCGTGTTGGCTGTTGAAGGAAAAGAGGGGTTTGGCGGCTCCCAATCGCTCTATGACTATGTCTTCATCCCGGTGCTGACGCTCCATATCATTCTTGTCATCATCGGCTTGATCATGGCGGTGTACATGATTGTGTTGGGCTTTCGCGCTCAACAGTTTGTTGACGGAGTGCGGTCCCTCCGGGAAGCTCGGTTGCTTACGACGTGGAAGAAGATCGGGCTCATCTTCAGTGGGATTGCCGTGGTGGTGCTCGGGCTATTTTTTTCGCGTGTGGCGACCGCCGGCTTTTCAATGCGAAAGCTGGAGGTCTACCTGGCGTTTCTCTTAGTCGTGGCGTTCGTGTTCGCGATCGAGATGACTATACAGCGAATTTGGCCCAATGGGGCGCGGCGACACCGCGCGCTCGGTCGGTTCACGATGGTCATTTACTGTGTTTTGTTTGTCACGGGGAGTTTTACCTACACCATGCTCTATATTCTTTATCCAGGGAAGATTGGGTAGCCTAGTAGGATGCTGACATGCGGCTGTGGTCGATGGATGCATGCAGAAGGGATTGAAGAATGTGCCGGAGAAAGCGGTGCTCCTCAATGGTTCATCCGGTTGGAATGCAAAGGCTGTGGTTTGAAAATCGGTATCGACGTGCCGGAGGGACAGACGCACGGACTGGTCGATCGATTGATGTGGACTGATGAAGCATTACACCGGTTGGATCGTCTGCCGCCCTATGTGGCCACTCTCGTTCAGAAGGATGTGGAGCAGGATGTTTGTCGTCATGGCCGCCGGGTGGTCACGTACGATATGTTGCTGCACCCGCGAGCCGAGGATCGAATTGAGTGGGAGTCGGAAGCAGAACGGCGGTTGGAAAGAGTGCCGGCTCCGGTTCGCGCCATGGCTCGGATCGAACTTGAGCGGACCGCGGCGGATCGAGGAATGTCTCGGATTACCGTGGCTCTGATGGAAGAAGTGAAGGCGAAGTACTTTGGGATGGGTTCTTCGAAATAGTAATGAATGCTGAGGACTGAGTGCTGAGAAGGGACAAAGCATGAAACCGGCTATTCCCTCGGCTCAGTCCGCAGTCCTGCTGCCTCAGTCTTGAACATCATGTTGCATCGGATGGCCTTGCGGGTTCTTCCGAGTTTAAGTTTGGCGGTCACGGAAGAAACCGTGCGCAAGCAGAAACGGATCGTGATGGTTGTCCCCGGACTGGTTGCGTTCGGGGTGTATCGTCTCGTCAAGCATCTCGTTCCGATCTCAGATCCCCTTGTCTTGTTGGCGGTCAGTAGTCTAGTGGCAGCGGTCACCTCAGTACTGGCCTATCGGGTTGGTCGGTCTGCCCGATGGTCCGTCATTGTCCGTCAAGACGGAGTGCGTCTCCTCAGCTGGCTTGCCGGATGGATTGGTGCCATGTATGGCATCCAGCTCTCCTTGTTGGTGCTGACTCTGTTATGGATCATGAATTACGATTATCTCCAACATCCCGATGGGCCGGCCATGATGGCGATTATCATCTCATGCACGGCCGTCGCGCGTGATGCGTTTGAAATCGGACATGTGCGTAAGCTCTCGCTGTTGGGACGGCCATTTCTCACGTTCCCTGATGGCCAGCAACTTCGTGCCTTGGTGCAGCGTAGGGCTTGGCAATTGGGACCTTGGGTTCTGGCGGGACTGGGTGTCGGCGCTATGGCATCGTTCCTCGGGCTGGCGATTGCCGATATTCAAGGAGCCGCGTTGGCTCAATTATTGACTGTGACGATCCTCGGCGGTGTTCTTGCCCTCTGTGCCTATTTTGGCGGGCTCTATCCTTCCACATCATGGGTTCACACGCTCCGTCAGACCGCACCGGTTGAATTGTTGAAATATTGGTGGTGGCCTGGGATGGCCTTTGCCTCAACCTATTATTTAGTGACGATGGGGCTGTTGCTGTTTGTGCTGAGGCAGCCGACGATCACGCCGGGCTCAGCCGCCGTGATGGGCGCGCTGGTGACGGCGATGATGGGTGTGTACGGGTATTATCTGGGCAATCGCCGTCATGTGGAAGATGAACAGGCTCCGCAACTATCGAGTGGAATGTTGCGTTGCCCGTTTGTGATGGGGATTCTTGGGAAGACGGTCGGCACTGACGGTGCGGCTGAGGAGTTGCTGCTCGGGAAGACCGGAACGAAGGGGTAGGTGTATGGGTCAAGGATTCAGATTGAAGCGTTCTGCGATCAGGATTGCGACCTGCATCGCGACGGTCGCGATCGCCATTGGATGCGCGTGGAATGGACCAGATCTCTCATTTGCAGAGTTATCGACCGATGTGTACTTCGGCACTGAGGGGACTCCACAGGGACCGGCGGTTCCTGCTCCGCATGAGACGGCTTATCCGCGAATCGGCTCCTTGGACAGTCGGTTGCTGGTGTGGTTCGTGACACAGCAACATACCTACTTCGGCGGTTTCGTGCTCGCCCTTCCTTTATTTTGCGCGCTGCTCGAGTTCCTGGGTTTGACAACGAAGAAGCCAGCCTTGGCCCTTCGTTACGACGGTCTCGCGAGAGATCTGGCGAAGGTGGCGGTTTTGTCACTGTCGGTGACGGCGCTCATCGGCAGTACGATGTTGACGATGTTCATCACGCTGTACCCCAGTTTCATGACATATATGGGCGGGACGTTTAAAGGCTTCATGCCGGCCTACGCTGCCGTGTTCCTCGGTGAGACGCTGCTGCTGATCGTCTATTACTACGGTTGGAATCGGATGACGGATCGTGGCATGAAGTGGATCCACGCGGCGATCGGTATCCTGACGAATATTGTGGGGACAGCGTTGCTGACGCTGGTAAATTCTTGGTCTGCCTTCATGATGTCGCCGGCAGGGGTGGATGCGCAGGGGCGGTTCTTGGGGAATACCTGGCATCTGCTGCATTCCGCCCTCTGGAACCCGCTCAATGTTCATCGCTTCCTCGCGGACATCATGTCAGGCGGGGCGGTGGTGCTGGCCTATGCCTGTTATCGGTTTTTTACGAGCAAGACCGACGAGGAGCGAGCCTATTTCGATTGGGTCGGATATGTCTTTCTGTTTGTCACGGTCTGCGCGCTCATGCCCATGCCCATTGCCGGCTACTGGCTGATGAAGTCGGTGTTCATGTTTCGCCAGACTATGGGTGTGACGATGATGGGTGGGTTGCTCACATGGCTGTTTGTGGTCCAGGCACTCTTGATCGGTGTCTTGTTCCTGGGGATCAACTACTACCTCTGGCAGAGTATGGCTCGAATCAAAGGGGGCGAGCGCTATCAGCCTTACTATCAGCTCTTGTTGGGCGTGTTGATGCTGGCGCTCTTTATTTGGCTGACACCGCACACCCTGTTGATGTCTGCGAGTGAAGTGAAGGCGATGGGAGGAGCTCAGCATCCCGTGATCGGCAACTACGGAGTCATGTCGGCCAAAAATGGCGCCGTCAACATCTTGATTCTCGTCACTGCGCTCAGCTTTTTGTACTATCGCCGTGCGAATCGTACGATGACGATCTCGTGGGTCAGGACCGGAAACGCCCTCATCGCGATACTGTACGTGGTGGGTGCGTTGAACGTCATCTGGCTGTCTGTCTATGGGTTCTATTTGCCGGCAAAGGTTCGGGTCGGCCTTTCAGCTCCCCAAGCCCTCACGACGCTGACTGTGATCGTGGTTGGTGTGGTGATCAATCGTCTCATGCTTAGAGGAGCGGTGGTGCATGGCCCCATTCAGTGGGGGAAAATTCCGCTGCGCGGCATGGTCGGATTGTTCGGGTTAGCGGCATCCTTCAGTTGGGTCATGGGGTTGATGGGGTACATTCGCTCATCGGGACGCTTGTCTTGGCATGTCAGTGAGCTGATGGCCGATGTTTCGCCATGGGCCTTCACCCCGGACCTCCAATTCGCTACGAAAATGGTGACGCTGAATATGGTGGTGTTTTGGGTGGCGGTCCTCGCGCTGTTTTGGATGTGCGAGAGAGCACAGCAGCCGGTGATGGGTGAGGAATTCCGCGACAAACAAACTCCCCTACTCACGCCGGTTCCATCGCAAGAAACGTAGAAAGGGAATGAAGGATATGAAGCGTCGGGTTCTGCGTTGTGCAGCAATCGTTCTCAGCGTGCCGATGAGCCTTGTTATGTGGCAGCCATCCGTGTTTGCGCAAGGGCAACCATTAGTCCTGGAAGACTTTCAGGCGAAGGAAGCGGATGGATTTCCTTCGCAATGGGATCACGAAAATCAGCGAAGTCAATCGAAAGGCCGGGAAGCCTACAAGGTGCGGTCGGAGAACGGCACGAACTTTCTGTCGGCAAAAGATGCCGGTCAGCGAATCAAGAAGAAAAAAATCGACTGGGATCCCAAGGCCTATCCCATTTTGACCTGGCGCTGGCGTCTCAACAAAGCAACGACTGGAACAGAACCGCTGGCTGCAGTCTATGCTTCCCTCGATACCGATCTCCTCTTCATCCCGGTCTTCACAAAATATGTGTGGAGCGAGTCGAAACCGGATGGCACTTTAACGGAAGGCGGCATGTTTAGTGGCTCCGAGATTGTCGTCCAGACTGGAACGAAGGAGATCGGGCAATGGTTTGAGGAGCGTGTGAACGTGTACGAGGACTTCAAGCGGATTCACAAGCATGAGCCGGCGGAGAAGGCTTGGGGCATATCCATTATCGCGACACCTGGTGTTGAAATCGATTTTGGTCCGCTGATTGCCGTTTCGGCCAAGTAGCAATCCGTCTTTTCGATCCATGAAAGATCGATGTGATGACGAGGCGCAAAGCGTTTGATATCGCCCTAGGAATGACCGTGATGGGTACGGTCGGTACTCTGATCGGGCTGACCTTGGGCGGTGGGCTGATGCCCGTTGCCATAGCCGTTGGACTTGTTCTCGGGGTGGTGATCGGCTTTCTCGGCGGGCGTCGATTCCTCATCAGTATTCTGATCGGGACGGTGCTGGGTGGCGCGTTAGCCTGGATGCTGGTCGGAGTGGAGCGGGTGTGGGTTGGTGCCGGAGCAGGAGCTGCAATGGGTGGCTTCCTTGGCGTCCAGATTTCCATGCTGCTCGATGTGCGTGCTGCCAAGAAGGCGGCATTGGAACAGGGTGTGAAATCGGCGTCTTATCGGTAATTCCTACAAGTTGTAGAGGTGTCCGTGGAAAACAAGGGCGTCTTAGTCGGTTCCATCGTTTTCGTGTTTGCGTCGTTCTTTCTCATGATCGGCATGCTGGTCTACGAGTCCTATAAGGCAAATCAAATGAAACAGCTTGTCATGTCGGTAAAATCGGAAGCCCGACCGATGGCGAACAGCTTACCGGCTCAGGATTTCTCGATGTACAAGACGAAGACGGGGGATGAAGGTCGGGAGATGGTGCAGATCCCCGAAGGCCCTTTTACGATGGGAAGCAATGAAGGGGATCCGGATGAGGCTCCCGAGCATCAAGTATACCTTAAGGTGTTTTACCTCGATAAAAATGAAGTCACCCAAGAGGAATACATGCGCTTCGCGAAAATGACCAAGCGCCCTCTGCCCAGGATCGAGGTGTTCGAAGACGATCAGTCGAAGGTTTTGAAGCCGGGATTGGCTGCCATGAGTGTTTCCTGGGACGAGGCGGCCGCCTACTGCAAGTGGGCCGGCAAGAGACTTCCAACGGAAGCTGAGTGGGAGAAGGCCGGCCGTGGCGAGAGCAAGAAAAGATATCCATGGGGAGATAAGTTTGTCACGAATGCCGCCAACCTCGACGGCAGTGAAGACGGGTATAAGTATCTTTCCCCTCCTGGGTCCTTCGACGCGGGACGGAGTTCCTACGGCCTCTATGACATGACTGGTAACGTCGCGGAGTGGGTCGAAGATTCCTACGATGAGCACTACTACAAGAAATCTCCGTTTCGTGATCCAAAAGGACCAGAAAACGCAGATCTCAAAGTCGTGCGCGGTGGCTCATGGCGGGAAACCGAGCATAATGCGAGACTGTCAAAGCGATTTGCGGCCAAACATTGGCGAACAGATGTGACGATCGGTATTCGTTGCGCAAGTGATCTGGATCAAGCCGGGGGTGGTCCTGAGTCTTAGTATGCTGGAAACCAAGTTCAAGGTTGTCTTCTTGCTCGTCGTATTGGCCTGTGCCGCCATGCCCATCGTTGCGATTTTGCGAGGGACCACCGTAACGCCGTATGAAAAGCCGGTGCCTGGAACCAGCGCCGAAATTGAGTCGGTGGCAGATAGCGCTCCTGAAGAGGAACCTATTCCGGATGAGATGGTGACGATTCCGGCGGGGCCGTTCGTTCGCGGAACTGAGAGCGAGGGGTTCGATGAGCGACCGCAACGAACCATCTACTTGGATATGTTTGCTATCGATCGGTACGAAGTGACGAATCATCACTATCAGCAGTTCGTCCTGGCGACCGACCATCGGAAGCCCGGGCTACCCGCGCGTTACGCCAAGAGCGGTGGAAGGATGAAAGGAGCAAATCAGCCGGTCGTCTATGTATCGTGGGATGATGCGATGGAGTACTGCCGATGGAAAGGGAAGCGACTTCCGACGGAAGCCGAGTGGGAGAAAGCTATGCGTGGTACGGACGGAAGGCTCTGGCCATGGGGGAACAAAGAGCAGGCCAATGGCGCCAACTGGGCCCGAGTGCCGGATGGGTATGAGGTATCCGCGTCGGTGGGAATTTTTCAGACTGACAAGAGCCCCTATGGAGTGATGGATGGAGCGGGCAACGTCATCGAGTGGGTGGCAGATTGGTACGATGAAGCGTACTACAAGAGCTCGCCGGAAGAGAATCCACCGAGCCCTGAATATGGCACCTACCGGGTGCTTCGCGGCGGAGGCTATACGACGACCGGAGGAGATGTTCGAATCACTAGTCGAAGCAAGATGATGCCGGACTTTCGAGATGAGACGATCGGATTTCGTTGCGCAATTTCAAAGACAGAAATGAAAGAAGAGGGGGAGAAAAAGCCAGATGAATTTACAGAAAATCGAAGTAGTAGAGAATCAAAAACACGGCCAAAATGAGGTTGACAACCATGCCGGCCAAAACTATAATGTCAAACACTTTTGAGTTTTTCGTCACGGGTGCTCCTGTTTGATGCGTCCAGATGCGACAAAATCTGATAACACAGGGTTGGATGTCTGTCAAGAAACTGTAGTGTTTTTGGATATCTTGTAAATTCTATTTCTTGAGCAGGAGTAAAGAGAACAATGGCAACAGCTACACCTGACAGCGAAATAAAGATAAAAATCGGCAAGATGATTTTCTACATCACCTGCGCCGTCGGGATATGGTTTTTCTACTGGCTTGCTGGAATCCAATGTCCCTGCTGAGATCGTGAATCTCGCCTAAACCACAGGGCTCTGGTTCGCAGTTCAATCAAGATATGGCCAGGTAAAAATAGAGGAGAAGAGGGAATGAGCGCGTTGAATAATCCAGTCATTGCCGTGATTGTCTCTCTTGTTATCGCGGTCGGCTATTTTACGTTTGTTGACCATTACCTAATGGATATGCAGGGGCTGGACTTCTGGTACCTGTTCCGAAAATAGGCCGTGAGAGGTAGTCAAGCCTTCTGCTGAACATCCTCAATTTAACATAAGTGTATTTAAGGAGGTATTCCATGGGCCTTTTAACCGGCAAGCGCGTATTTTCGATCATGGCGCTCTGCATGATGGTCGGCCTCCTTCTACTCCCAATCGTCATAGCTCTGCCTTCGCCGGCTATCGGTGAAGAGGCTCCTGCTGGCGATGCGGCGAAGAAGGATGGAGATAAAGTTGAGAAGGGTCGGGATGTCTATTACAAGACAGAGGGTATCGTAGTCGGCGCTCCCGCTCCTAAGACCACGGATGGTCCCAAGGACTATCCGCGATACAACTTCGAAAGTCGTGTCTTGATCTGGTTCGCCAACCAACAGCATCTTTATTATGGGAGCTTCGTGTTGGCTGTGCCGATTTTCTGTATGATCATCGAGTTCATGGGCGTCGTGACCAAGGACAAGGCGCTTGCGAAGCGTTACGATCAACTGGCCTATGATTTTATCAAGATCAGTCTCACGGCTTACTCACTCACGGCCATTCTTGGTGGCATTCTGATCTTTACATTTCTGACTCTGTATCCGGCGTTCTTCGGGTATCTGTCCAGTATCTTCCGCCCAGTCATGCATATCTATGCATTGATGTTCGTGGCTGAGAGCGGGACCCTCTATATCTATTATTATGGGTGGGACAAGATGAAGGAGGGTTTCCTCAAGTGGATTCATCTGAGCATGTCGGTGGTTTTGAACGTTATCGGCACGCTGCTCATGTTCCTGGCGAATTCTTGGATCGGGTTCATGATGTCGCCCGCCGGTGTCGACGAGCAGGGTCGGTACTTGGGGAATATCTGGCATGTTATTCATACTGCCTTGTGGAATCCTCTCAACCTCCACCGCATTCTGGGCAACATGGCGTTCGGTGGAGGAGTCGTGGCCGCCTACGCCGCGTATAAGTTCCTGTCGGCGAAGACCGAAGAGGACCGTGCCCACTACGATTGGATGGGCTACATCGCAATGGCGCTTGGCGTGGCCTTCTTGATCCCATTGCCATTCGCCGGATATTGGCTCATGCGCGAGGTGTACGCGTATCGTCAGCAGATGGGCATCACTTTGATGGGCGGTTTGCTTGCCTGGTTGTTTATTATCCAGGCCACGATGATCGGTATTCTTTTCTTGAGCACCAATTACTATCTCTGGCAGGCAATGGGCCGTATGCGCGGCGCTGAGAAGTATCAACGGTACATTAAATATCTTGTGTTTCTGCTCATCTGCGGATTCTTGGTGTTTATTACGCCGCACACCATGGTGATGTCGCCGGCTGAATTGAAGGCCATGGGAGGACAGCAGCATCCGGTGCTGGGTAACTTTGGGGTCATGTCGGCGAAGAATGGCGGCATCAACGTCATTATTACGACGACCGTCCTGAGTTTCATTTGGTATATGCGAGGTAATAAGGTCTCAACCGTCTCATGGGCGAAGTTCGGGAACATCTTTATGGGAGTATTCTTTGCCTGCGCGTACATCAACATTATCTGGCTTGCTATTTACGGGTATTACATTCCTGCGAACGTGCGAGTCGGGTTATCCGTTCCGCAAGTGGCGACAACCTTGTCATGCCTCTTCTTTATGTTCGCGCTGAACACTGTGATGATGAAGGGGGCAAAGCAAATGGGGCCGATTGAGTGGGGTAAGATTTCCGTCCGCTCACAGTATGCCCTCATCATGTTGGCGACGGCTTTCACCTGGATGATGGCATTAATGGGCTATATTCGCTCTTCCGTTCGCCTGTTCTGGCACGTCAATGAGATCATGCGGGATAACTCCCCTTGGGCCTATACGCATACGGTTGGATTCGCCGCTAACATGATTTCATTCAATGTACTGTTTTTCTGGATCAGTATCCTTTTCGTCTTCTGGATGGGCAGCTTGGCGGCAAAGAAGGCTCCGGTGGAGGCCAAAGCCGGCATCCCAGGCAGCGTCCCGCAGCCGGCTGCTAGTCACTAATCGGAGTCTTATAGTTGGCTCATCGGGGGAGATCTTTTCCCCCGGTGATAGCTGTAGGAGGTCAAGACCTTGGGTAATCTGATTGCTCAAACGCTCTCGGCGAGTTGGATGGCTCTGGCTATCCTTGCAGGCCTGATGGTTTATTTTCAGATGTCTATCAGCGACCCTGCTGCCAAAAAACGTGCGGTGTTCAAGACATTCATCGGAATTGTTTCCTGCTTCCTCCTGTTCATGGCAATCGTCAATTACAAAACTAATTTTTATGGCGAAAGTCGTTTGCTGCCGGTGTCTCTTGTGACGATTACCGTGACGACCTTCGTCATGGCGTTGTACTTTACCAATCTTAGTGCAATGTTGAGGGTCGGCGGGTTTATGTTTTTCGTGGCTGCGTTCCTTTCGGGATATGGGAACTGGCTTCCGCAAGTTGAGGGAGGGTTTCCTCCCAAAGAAGAAAAGTTGGATTTCAGCTCCATGACGTCTCAACAGTTGGCTGACGAAGGTGAAAAGATTATTTTTGGAGGGATTGGAAAGAATAAGGAGCAGGGGGCTATCGGAAAAGGTCAATGTCCACTGTGTCACGCCTTTCACGCCGGTATGCTGGGTGAGCGAGCTCCAAATCTCTTAGGTCTTCCGGAGCGTTCCGAGAAAGAACGGTTGGCAGATCCTAAGTATTCCAAGGGTAATCCGTCGAAGCGTGAATATGAAGTAAAGGAAGCGTTCCCAGGGTCTGGAACCGCTGAAAATGCTCTCGAGTATATTGCCGAATCCCATGCCTGTCCGAGCTGCTACGTTGTGGCTGGGTATGGAGTGAAGGGAACTAACGACAAGCAAAGTCCAATGCCGGCTATTCACAAGCCGCCTATCTCTCTCAGTCTTCCTGAGCTGGCAGCAGTAGACACGTGGTTCTATGTCCGTGAAGGGCGCGATGCTCCCTCTTTTGAAGAGATCGTAAAGGCCTACGAGAAGTTTATTCCAGAAGCAGACCGTCCTAAAATGGCCGAAGACAAGCCTGCGGGAGCCACTTCGTTGATGGCTGATGGGTCAGAACCTGTCGACCAGATTTTTGCTAAAGCACAATGTGTATCATGTCATACGATTCCAGGGATCCCTGGGGCAATGGGGACGATCGGTCCCAAGCTTGAAGAAGGCACTAGCGCTCCACAGCGCATAAAGGACCCCACGTATAAAGGTACTGCAAAATCTCCTGCTGAATACATCATGGAGTCTATCGTGGATCCCAGTGCCTATGTTGTAAAACCATTCCCGGATAACACAATGCCGAAAGTCTTCGGGCAGAAGCTGAGCGCTGGTGCTTTGAAGAAAATCGTCGACTATTTATCACAAGTCAAGACTGGAGCGCCGCCACCGAAGATTTGATAGCGTCCGGTTGTCTTTATCCGGAGACCAAAGGGAGTTTTCCAATGAAAGCGTTAATGTCGCTTGGTGCTCTGATAGGAGTAGCGGGGCTTCTCCTGCTGGGAGGGATGATCTTCGATGTTATTCCCTCGAATACCGTACGTTTAGTCGAAGGCTATATGCCCATGCAAATGCTTTTTGAGTTTGCATGCTTCGTCGCCGGCTTTGCAGGGCTGAGCTATATGATGAGCGCTATGGGCATGGCGCTTCCTCGTTTTTGGCAGGGGATCGGTTTCTGGGCGTTCGTTCTACTGTATTTGAAATTCCGCGTCTATCCACCGATTCCATTCAGCGTCCGCGCCATGTATGGCACCGTGTCTCTCGTCGCGGTCTTCATGTGGGTCTCGGCTAGTGAGGAAGATTGGAAGAAATTCAAGCAACCCATCATGAACGTACTCGACGCGCAGACCGGGATGAACAGACTATTGCGCTATGCCTATCTTGTGATTCTACCCATCCTTATCGGTGGGTTTTCCTACAACGTTATGATGCCTAAATCAGAAGAACCGATCGAGTTACGAACAGTTCACCCAGCGCCTCCGGCCAGCACAAAGGTTCATGGTAAGACCTATACATTGCAGACTTCACAGAATCCATACCGGGTGAATCAGGAAGGGAAATACGATCAGGAGTACACGAACGCCAATATTGTCGAGCAAGGTATGGGTCGGTTGATGAAACCGAATGCCAACCCATGGGATGACAAAAATCAGGGGTACTTGAAGTATGTGCGTGAGGGTGGAGAGATATTCTTCCAAAACTGTCATTTCTGCCACGGAGATAATCTTAACGGCCGCGGCCTACATGCCTTCGCCTTCAACCCGATTCCTGCAAACTTCACCGATCCCGGTACTATTGCTCAGCTTCAAGAAACATTCATCTTTTGGCGAGTTTCTAAAGGCGGCATCGGGTTGCCCAATGAAGGATTTCCTTGGGCCTCGGTTATGCCCCCATGGGAACAGCATTTAACGGTAGACGAAATCTGGAAGGTGATTTTGTTCGAATATTGGCACACAGGGTACTATCCACGAACCTGGGATTAGTCACCATAACCCTTTAGAATGCCAACCAGACATAACGAAGAAGAGGCTTAACATGATGGACAGCATAACTCAGAAGGCCGGAATTGCAGCGGTTGCTGCCTTCGGAGTGGTTCTAGTGTCTAGCGCGGGATATTCGTCCGTTTCAGCCCAAGGGCTTCCTGAGGGTTTTAAAAAGGGTGATCTCGCGCCAGAACCGTCGGCAGAAATGATTGAAGCAGGGAAGCGAGTCTATTTCACCAAGTGCGTCTGGTGTCACGGTGTCGATGGTGCCGGTGACGGACCTGGAGCTGATCGACTCTGGCCTCGCCCGCGAAACTTCAATCAAGGGACATTCAAGATTCGCCATACAGCGAGCGGCGAGTTGCCGTTGTTCGATGCGAAAAAGCCGATCCCAGGTCAAAACGATCTCTTTGAGACGGTTACTCATGGGCTGCCTGGTTCCGCTATGCCATCCTGGGAAGGCATTCTGACCGAAGAACAGCGTCTTCAAGTCCTGGCTTTCGTCACAACACAACTGGTCAAGGATCGAAAATTTACGGATAAACAGTCGGAAACTCAAACGGTATTACAGTTGGCTGAAATCAAGGCAAAACCCGCAACCGATGAAAGCAAGAAACGCGGTTCCGAACTCGTCGTCGAGAAGAAGTGCGTCGAATGCCACGGGATGGAAGGGCGTGGAGATGGGAACGCCTTTAATTTGAAGGACGACTGGGGTTTCTCGATTCAGCCGGCCGATTGGCACAAGTGCTGGAACTTCCGTGGGAGCCGTCAGGATCCATACAACGTGGGCAACATTTTTCGAACTTTCTCGACGGGTGTCAATGGTACGCCGATGCCCTCGTTTGCCGACAACACTACGGTTGATGAACGATGGGATATAGCGAACTTTGTTAATTCGCTCTGTGAAAGGGACGCATTAGGCAATCCGCTGCCGATTGATCCGTTGACCGATAAGCCGAAAATCAACTTCGTGGTCCCATCCGATCTCGTTGAGGGAGAAATTCCGACCGACATGGAACATGAAGCTTGGAAAAAAGCTCCGAAGCGATATGTGGCTATGGGTGGACAGATCACTCATAAACCTAGGAATTTCGTCAACCGGATCGACGATATCTGGGTGCGGTCACTCTACAATGATAAATCGATCGTGTACCTTTTGGAGTGGGATGATAGAACCAAGAGTGTCGCAGAGGGCAAACTTCCATGGGCTCCGACTCAGGTCAATATCGATATTAAGGAACAGGAGCCAAAGACAGGTGAAGGAGAATCCATTGCTGCTCACCAAAACAATTACACGGTATACAACGATGCGATTGCCATTGAGACAGCAGTAAAGTGGAAAGAGCTACCTGCGCCGATCAAGCCTCGCTACTTGTTTGGTACCAACGACCAATTCCCGGTTGATATCGTCAAGTGGGAAGCAGACGGATCCCTCCGCGCGTTCAAAGGCACGGGTTGGGATAAGGATTTTGAAGAACGTGATAACTACGAAGAAAGCATGAAGCTCTTGAAGGGCGAGTGGAAGGACGGTCGTTGGTATGTCATGATCCAACGGCCACTCGGCAATAAGAAGGATCAGGACTACGACGAGGATACATTCTTCGAGATGGGGCAATACATTCCGACGGTGTTCTTTGCCTGGGATGGCCACAATGGCGATGCGGGACGAAAGATGGCGGTTTCCGCATTTTTCTATACATTCATGAACCCGCCCATTCCGCGGGAAACGTACATCTATCCGGCAGTTATTGCGGTCGGTGTGGTGCTGCTCGAAGGGTGGGTCCTGACCCGTCGTGCGAACAAGAAAAAGGGTAAGACCCTGTAGCATTTCTTAGACACGCGCGTTAGCGTAGTAAGAAGATAGAGGGGGTGGGGCGACCTACCCCCTCTTTTTTTCAAACAGGTGACGTGCTCATGATCAGCGATGTGACGGGCGTCCTACTGGCCGGGGGAAAGAGTAGGAGGATGGGAGAGGACAAGCGATTTGTCCTTGTCGGTCAGCGGACTCTCTTTGAGCGAAGCTGCGCCGTTCTCTGTGAATTGTTTGAGCAGGTTTACGTTGTCATCGCTCAAGACAGTCCTTCGCTGCGAGCAGAAGTACCAGTGGTCCGCGATCTTATTCCAGACTGCGGAAGCCTTGGAGGATTGTACACGGGCCTTCAACGGGCTCAGACTCAACATATTTTCCTTGCTGCCTGTGATATGCCGTTCCTAAACCCGGATGTCATTCGGCATATGGTTCGCCTGAAAGACCAGGCTGATATTGTTATCAGTCGGTGGGCGAGTCGTCTGCAGCCGACTCATGCCGTGTACGGCCGAGACTGCCTTCCGGTTCTTGAGGAGATGATGAATCTCCATAATCGGAAGATTCAAAGCATGATAGGTCATCCCGCTCTTCGCGTGCGCGTGATTGCTGAAATGGAGATCAGGCAAATCGATCACGATGGATGTTCCATGTTCAACATCAATACGCCGGCCGATTTAGAGCGCGCTCGATCAGTGCACAATCCTGGTATGGGTTCCGTGTCATAGTGGTTCGGAAAGACACGTGAAACGCATCATCCTTATCATTCATCCCGGTGCACTTGGGGATGTCCTGCTGGCTGTCCCAGCGATAAGGAGTCTGAGTGTGAGGTTTCCCCAACATGAGACCATCCTCATCGCTTCTGCAGCCGTGAGCCGACTACTACTGGAGTGTGGGGTGATTGGCGATTGGGTTTCATTGGAAGGGCAATCATGTCTGGGGTTATTTTCAGAAACTTTATCCATCTCCGGCGAATTGCAATCAAGGGTGAACCGATGTGATCTGGCTGTGGCTTGGACGGAGGACAGGGATGGCGCCCTTCATTCACTATTTCGGGAAGCGGGCGTAAGGCTGGTTCAGATTCGGTCGCCATTTTCTCGAGAGTTACGCGCGAGGCATCAGAGCAACCGCTTTCTGGAGACGCTGGGTAAAACGGCTGGAGATATTTCGCCAGGGGGAACGGTACAAGTTTGCCCACAACTCTTGCAGTGGGGTAGAGACTTTCTTGAGACTTTGGGGATTTCCCACGATCAATCGTTGGTCCTCGTGCATCCGGGCAGCGGAAGCATTCACAAGTGTCTTGAACCCAGAAGAATGTCCTTGCTGATCGAACAGCTATGGCGAAGAGGGACGTGTCCACTAGTTTTGGAGGGACCAGCGGATCGGGATGTCGTGGGCCATGTGCTGCAGTTTGTGAGTAAGCCACCCCTTGTTCTTAGAGAGCTTGATCTTTCTCAGCTTGCCGGAGTGCTTGCGCAGGTGACGTTATATATCGGCCATGATTCGGGTGTGACCCATTTGTCTGCTTTGCTGGGTGTACCGACTATTGCCTTATTCGGTCCTACAGATCCACAGCGGTGGGCCCCACATGGTAGCCACGTGACAATCCTGCGTGGGTCGCCCTGTTACTGTGACTTGTGGGAAACGGTAAAAAAGTGCGCGGAGAAGCCCTGTCTTCAAGTACCGATCGAAGAGATTCTCATAGCATCGAGGCCTGCGATGGAGTGTGAGCAGCGCAAACCCTCGTAATTCCATGTAAACCGCCTTGTCTCTGCCTACCTCATGTGATAAAGTGGCGCGTTAATTTCCTTTCATTGGTAAGCACTTAGAGGAATTGTTGTGTCTCAAGGACTCGTGCAAGAGAAGGTTACAACGGCCCTGCTTGGCGCCCTCAATGGCGCGAAGCAAAAAGGGCAGTTGAAGACGACGGCTTGGCCCACACTTACTCTCGACGCGCCCAAACGACCGGAGTGGGGGGACCTCGCTTCCACGGTGGCTATGTCTCTGGCCTCCTCTGAGCACAAGGCACCTCATGATATCGCCCAAATCATCGTAGAAAACCTTCCTCAAAGAGAGCAGATGTTTGATCGTGTCGAGATCGTTCGTCCCGGTTTCTTGAATCTTACGGTTAAACCGGCTCTCTGGCAGGAGGTTCTCCGCGAAATTGAGCTGCAAGGAGATCGCTATGGCCGGGCCGCTGTCGGAACAGGCCATCGCGTGTTGGTTGAGTATGTGAGCGCAAATCCGACCGGTCCATTGCACGTTGGTCATGGCAGGGGTGCTGCGGTCGGGCAGGCAGTTGTCCGGTTACTACATGCGATCGGATACGATGCCGTGGGCGAGTATTATATCAATGACGCAGGACGACAGATGAAATTGTTGGGCGCGTCGGTGTACGCTCGTTACCAAGAATTGTCGGGGCGGACCGTCGAATTTCCTAGGGACGGCTACCATGGTTCGTACATCACAGCTGTGGCACAACAGCTCAAGGAGCCACTCGACCGCGTAGCTGGTGAACTGACCCCTGCCGACCTGGAGGCTCGATGCCTTTCGCTTGCCTATCAGAAACTGCTAGGGTTGATCCGTGACGATCTTATGGCATTCGGCATCGAGATCCAATCCTGGTTCAGCGAAGCTTCGCTTCTGGAGTCCAAAGCCATCGAGCGTGCTCTGGATGAATTGAAAGCTCGTGAACTCCTGTTTCAACAGGAAGGGGCCTGGTGGTTTCGAGCGTCGATGTACGGGGATGAAAAGGACCGCGTCGTCATGAAGCAGGACGGAGAGTACACATATTTGGCTTCCGACATCGCTTATCACCACGACAAGCTCCGGCGCGGCTACGATCTGCTGATCGATGTCTTTGGTGCTGACCACCACGGATATATCCCCCGCATGCAAGCCGTCATGCAAGCCTATGGACATCCCAAAGATCGTCTCCATGTCGTGCTGGTCCAATTGGTGAAGCTGTTGCGCGATGGAGTCGAGGTGAAGATGTCCAAACGGACGGGGGAATTCATTACGATGCGGGAAGTCATCGATGAGGTCGGAGCCGACGCCGCAAAATTCTATTTCTTGATGCGGGATTCCAAGACTCATCTGGAGTTCGATTTGGAGTTGGCGAAGCAACGGTCAGCCGACAATCCGGTGTACTACGTCCAATATGCTCATGCCAGGATCTGCAGCCTCTGGCGTGTGGCCTCCGAAAGAGGAATGACCCGTCCGTCTGCATTGGAGACGGATCTGACTGTCTTAACTGACCCCGATGAATTGGGACTGATCAAAAAGCTTTCCGCCTATCCTGAAATTATCCAAGCCAGCGCGCTGGCCTTTGAGCCGCACCGTGTGACGTATTACCTTCAGCAATTGGCAGCGCTTCTTCATATGTTCTATAACAAACACCGTGTTTTGCCCTCTGCGACCGATCAGGAGCATTGTGAGTCAGCGTCCGCCGAAGTCCTCACGCCAAAACGAACTGCGGCGCGTCTAGTCTTGATGGGGGCGGTCCAGCAAGTCCTCAGAAACGGGCTTGACGTGCTCGGTATCTCCGCGCCTGAGCACATGTAACGGCCCAGCCCCGTACAAGATGATGCAGTACCAAGTCCAACAATCCGACCGTCACTCAAAAGGCCGCATCGGCCTGCTTACGACCGGTCATGCACAGGTCAACACACCAGCCTTCATGCCGGTAGGCTCGTTGGGACCGGTCAAGGGGCTCGAACCGGAGGACCTCCAGAGTCTAGGGTTTCGACTCATCCTCAATAATGCCTATCACCTATACCTGCGCCCCGGTCATAAGATTGTGGCTGACCTGGGGGGGCTTCATGCCTTCACCGGATGGCCGGGAGCGATCCTCACCGACAGCGGTGGGTTTCAGATTTTCAGCCTAGCGAAGTTGTGTGAGATCACCGACGAGGGCGTCACGTTTCAATCGCACATCGATGGGGCGACGCACTTCATTACGCCGGAAAAAGCGATAGAGATCGAAGAGGCGTTGGGAGCCGATATCATCATGGTGTTGGATCAGTGTGTGGCGCTCCCTGCCGGTCGAGAGATCGTCCAGGAAAGTGTGCGTCGGACTCAGCTCTGGGCTGAGCGATGTCAGGTCAGCAGGCGACGAACGGATCAAGCCTTGTTCGGCATCGTACAGGGTGGACTGGAAGCGGACTTGCGAGTAGCTTCGGCGAGGGAGTTAGTCAGATTGGGGTTCGACGGCTATGCGATCGGCGGCTTGTCGGTCGGAGAAAGTAAGCCGGACATGCAGGCGATGCTCGATGTGACGGTGCCGGAGTTGCCGGAGAGAAAGCCCCGGTATCTCATGGGGGTTGGACATCCGGAAGATCTGCTTGAAGGGGTGGCTCGCGGGATCGATCTCTTCGATTGCGTTGCTCCCTCGCGTCATGGCAGAACAGGCTCGCTGTTTACAACGACAGGCCGGGTCGTCATCAAGCAAGCTCAATATGCTGAGGATGAACGACCGATCGATTCTGATTGCATGTGCCCGGTATGCCGCCGATACTCACGAGCCTATTTGCACCACTTGTTTATGGTCAAAGAAATGCTGGGAGCACGGCTGAATACGATTCATAACTTATGGTATTACTCCGACTTGATGCGCCGCATACGAGAAGCCTTGGAAGAGGGAACGTTCCAGGAGTTTCGGGAAGCATTTTATCGCCACCACAACCGACAGACAATGATGGTCGGTTTAGCAGAGAGTCAAGAATCGTGCAGACAATCGCATGGAAACGGTCATACATAGAAGAAGGGGATTGACTTGATGTTGATGGAATCGATGGCATGGGCTGAGGGAACGGGCGGAGGCGGCTCACCCGCCAGCGGAGGGGCGGGCGGAATTCTATCTCTGATCCCGTTCCTCTTGATCTTTATCATTTTTTATTTTCTTCTGATCCGGCCTCAACAGAAGAAGCAAAAGCAACAGAAGACGTTGTTGGACGCGTTGAAGAAGGGCGACAAGGTGGTCACGACGTCGGGGATCTGGGGCACCATCACCAACATGGGAAAAGAGACCGTGACGCTGCAGATTGCCGATAATACCAAGGTTAAAATGCAACGCGAGAATATTGCGCGAGTGCGTGCAGAGGATGACGACAAAGAAAAAGACTCGTAGTTCGATGGGGTAAGGGGTCGCGGACGACATGAAAAAAATAAGCGGGCGCTTATGGTTATTAACGCTGGTTATCTTGGTCTCGGTAGTGGCCTTTCTCCCATCGTATCAGCCGACGTATCAGGCTTTGCCAAGCTGGATGAAGGGAGTCCTCCCGAACAAGGGTATTACCTTGGGGTTGGATCTGCAGGGCGGCATCCACATGGTCCTGGAGGTCGACGAGGACCGTGCGGTGGAGATCGCGGTGGACCGTTCCGTCACGGCGCTGCAAGATCTCGTTGCCGAAAAGAAAGTGGCGGCCGATTCCATCAAGCGAACCGAGCATGATCGAATCACGGTTCAGTTACAAAATTCAGACGCAAAGGCTGCGGCTCAAAAGCTAGCCGACAACTTCCCTATTTTTGTCGAGAAGGAGTCGGCGGGATCGACCAATACCGTCGTGTGGGAGCTTCGTGAGGCGGAAGCCAAGAGAATTAAGGATTCGGCGATCAATCAAGCCCTGGAAACCATCCGAAATCGGATCGATCAATTCGGAGTCGCGGAGCCGATCGTTCAGCGGCAGGGGTTGAAGCAAATCGTCGTTCAGCTGCCTGGTGTCAAGGATCCAAAACGAGCCAAGGATCTGATCAAGGAGACGGCGTTGCTCGAATTCAAAATGTTGGATGAAGACATCCACCTGGATCTACCGGCGCGTGTTCCGAAAGACAAAGAAGCCGAGGTGATCCAGCAGTTTGCAGGAAAAATGCCGGAAGGTGACCAGATCTTATTCGAACGAATGGTCGATAAGGACACCGGGCTTGAGTTTCGCATTCCCTATGTCGTCAAAAAACGGGTCATGCTGACCGGTGATGTGCTGAGCGATGCGCGTGTGGCCATCGGTCAATTCAACGATTCGTATGTGTCCATCACATTTGACTCCAAAGGGGGGCAGGAATTCGAACGAATTACAGGCGAGAACGTCAAGAAGCGTATGGCCGTCGTCCTCGATAACACCATCTACTCGGCGCCTGTTATCCAAGAACGTATCTCAGGGGGACGTGCGCAGATTACCGGAACCTTCACCACGCAGGAGGCCAATGATTTGGCGATTGTCCTACGCGCCGGCGCCTTACCCGCTCCATTGAAGATCGTCCAAGATCTCACGGTCGGACCATCGCTTGGACAAGATTCCATCGACAAGGGCGTCAGGGCGACCCTCATCGCAGGGGCGATGGTGGTGATTTTCATGATCGTGTATTACCGCCTCTCCGGGCTTATCGCCGATTTTGCGCTGGTGCTGAACCTTGTCTGCCTCATGGGCGCACTGTCCGCGTTGACCGCCACGTTAACGCTCCCCGGCATCGCCGGTATCGTGCTGACGATCGGAATGGGAGTCGACTCGAACGTCCTGATTTTTGAGCGCATTCGTGAAGAACTCCGTGGCGGAAAGGCCGTACGATCGGCAATCGATGCGGGTTACGACAAAGCGTTACTGACGATCGTCGACTCACACGTCACGACGTTGATCACAGGAGTTGCTTTGTTCCTCTTCGGGACCGGGCCCATCAAAGGGTTTGCCGTGACGTTGTGTCTTGGTATCGCCATCAACCTCTTCACGGCGTTGGTCGGGACAAAAGTCATTTTTGATCTGTTGTATCATCGACAAAAAGTCGAAGCGCTGAGCATCTAGCCATGAAACCGACGATGATCAGTCTTCAGGGGAAGGCCCAAAGCGATCAAAAGGGAGCGCGCATGTTAGAGATTCTCGGGAAGACCAACATTGACTTCATGGGCAAGCGCAAGTTCTCGTTTCTCCTTTCAGGGATTATGGTCTTGCTCGGTCTCATCGCTCTCGTGCAGATTGCCCGAGGCGCGGCTAATTTGGGCATCGACTTCGCGGGAGGGACGGCTGTTCAACTCAAGTTCGAACAGCAGGTCCGGATCGATGAAGCCCGCAAGGCCCTGGAAACCAACGGCTTGAGTGATGCGGAGTTGCAGGAATTTGGACTAGACAACAAGCTCCTCATTCGGGTGAAGGCTTCCACGACGATCGAAGAGAAGACCGCGGATCGTGTGGTGGGAATCTTCGCCAAAGAGTTCCCTGCCAATAAATTCGTGGTCGACTCCACCACTGAGATCGGACCGACCATCGGGAAGAAGCTTCAGGAAGATGCGCTCGTCGCAATCGTCATCTCATTTGCGGGCATTATCCTGTACATTGCGGCGCGATTCGAGCTCCGGTTCGGCGTCGCCGCCGCGTTGTCGACGTTTCATGACGTCTTGGCCGTGGTCGGGGCTTTCTACCTCTTGGACAAAGAAATTACCCTCCTGATCGTGACCGCGCTCTTGACGCTGGCGGGATATTCCTTGACCGACACCGTCGTGGTGTTTGATCGGATCAGAGAAAATCTGATGTTGCGGCGTCGAGAAAGCGAAGAAGCGACGATCAACGCCGCCATCAATCAGGTGTTGAGCCGTACCATTGTGACCAGCTCAACCGTGGTGCTCGTTCTTATCCCGTTGACCGTGGCAGGCGGGGAAGTTCTGCACGATTTCTCACTTGCCCTGCTCTGGGGTGTGATTGTCGGCACCTATTCCTCGGTATTCGTTGCCAGCCCACTACTGCTCTTGTGGCCGGGAGCGCCAGGTCGACTCTTGAAACGCAGCTGAGCGAATGGTGGAATAGAGCGTTGAGCGTCCGTCCCGTGCTGCCGGTGGTGAGCGGTGCATTGAGCCCGCCACACCGTCGACTTATCACGCGAACGCGTTCTCACAAGGAAACACCGTCCCACGTCTCGGTGGTGTAGCCATGGCACTCTGGAGCCGTTCTCACAGTCTCCAGCAGAAGATCATCACAGCGATCGTGATGGTCGGTCTCTTGCCGCTTACGCTTCTGCTTGCCCTCATCTATATAGAAGAGCGACGAGCCTTGCGAGAGTCGACGGGGGCGAATTTTAAAGAAGTGGCCGTCGAAGCCGCCCGTCGGATCGAAATACACATTACGCGAGGCATGAACGAAGCCCAACAACTGGCGACAACACCCTTCCTTCGCACCGCCGTCTCAGAGGCCAACCGAACGTACGAGGGCAAAGACGCGCAAAGTATTTCAGAAATCCTCAAGGACTGGCAACAGCGGTGGGGGCAGCGCGACAAGCGAAGCGAATTTCCGCTCTTCGTCAACCGGATTGTGACGAACTACTTGATTCGATGGCACGAGATTCGACAGTCGGACTATCTCGGCATTTTGATCACCGACGGACAGGGGGCCTTGGTCGTCAGTTCAATCCCCCAAGTGGAGTATTCCTACGCCAAGACCGGCTGGTGGCAGGCTCTGGTAAAAGGCGGCAGCCGGCAGCCGTACGTGAGTGAAATTGCTTTCGACCCATCGTTCGGGACTCACGTGGTCGCCGTAGCTGCTCCGATCCTGGACGATCAACGCCGAGCTGTGATCGGAGCCGTGACGATCCTGCTTCGGCGGGACACCTTGTTCCAGTCCATCGCCGAGGGCTCCTTCGGCATGACAGGCCACGCCATGCTGTTCGCCTCAGACGGGGGTGTGGTGATGTGCCCGGTCCTTGCACCCGAGGCCCATTCGATCGATGCCGAGTTGCTCAGTACGCTGGGGGCTCTGAAATCAGGATGGACGGTGGCCCTCGACGATTCTCACGGAAACAAGCACGCCCTGGTCGGATTTGCGCCGGTGCGGTTTACCGATCAACTTGCGGCAGGCAGTCTCGGCGGAAAACGGTGGATTACACTGGTGCGTCAGGAAGCGGCGGAAACGTTCGCTCCGTTGGGTGAGCTGATGACCAAGATGCTGTTGTTCGGCTCTGTGGTACTGATGGGGCTGGGGGGAATCGGAGTCATCGTCGCCCGCCGGATCGCGAGGCCGATTCGGCTGTTGCACGAAGGAGTGCAGCAGATCGGGAGCGGTCGCTTGGAGCAGCGGGTGGAGTTGAAGACCGGCGATGAAATCGAGGGGCTTGCCCAGGCCTTCAATCAGATGGCGTTCAATCTGCAACGTTCGTTCGGACAGCTGGAACAACGGATAACGGAGGTCCGGCAGTTAGAGGAGAAATATCGCGATTTGATCGAACATGCTCCGGAAATGATCTGTCAACTCGATCGCGGCGGTCGACTGGTGCACGTCAATAAGACCGGCCTCGACAAACTCGGATATACCCACGATGAGATGCTCGGCATGAAGCTATGGGATTGTGTTCCCAACGGACAGGAATTGAACGTATTGCACTTCCTGGAACGGCTTGTGTCACAGGGGCAAAGCTCGATGGAAACAGTGTTGTTGGCCAAGGATGGCCGGTTGATGGATGTGGAGGTTCATGGGACGGCACTGTTCGATCAAGCGCGAGGCGGGCTGATTCACTCGCGTGCGTTCGTTCGAGATGTGACCGAACGGCGTCGGTTGGAGCAGCAGATACAGCGGTATACCGTGGGATTGGAACAGGCGGTGTCGGAGCGTACGCAGCAGCTGACGGTCTCGCAAGCCCGCTACAAGGCCTTGTTCGACTTCGTGGCCGATTCTGTTTTTATGGTGAGTGCAACGGGGTCCATCGTTGCCGTCAATGAACGGGAAGAGCGGGTGCTCGGTTATGCCGAGTCGAAGATCGTCGGGAAGAACTTTCTCGACATCGTACCGGACGCGTACCACCGGGCTTTCACGGGTTGGTTGTGCGATGTCAGTACGGAGCAACGGCAGGTCGTCACTCAGGAGATGACCGTGTACCACGCCGATCGCGATGAGATTCCCGTGGAAATGGACTTGATCCGCGTGGGTGGGACCGAACCATTGCTTGTGATGGTGCAGCTTCGCGATATTACCGATCGGAAGAAGCTCGAGCGCCAACTCCAATCATACCGAGAAGATCTCGAGCTGAAAGTTCGGGAGCGCACCAGAGAAATCGAAGAGACCAAGCAGTACTTGGAAAATTTGCTCGAGAATGCCAACGACGTCATCTATACACTCGATCTGGATCAACAGTTCACCTATGTCAACGGCAAGGTCAATGCCTGGGGGTATCGCAAAGATGATTTGATCGGTCGGCCATATCTCTCGCTCCTTTCACGGCGTCATCGGGGACGGCGTCTCAAGAGCACATTAGATATCGGAGCCAAGCAGGTGTACGAGGTCGAAGTCGTGACTCGGCTGGGTGAAGTGCGTGCCGTCATGGTCAGTGTCTCTCCTCTTCAAGGGGTTGACGGGGAAATCCTTGGAGTGCTCGGCATCGCGCGTGACATGACGGAGACCAAGAAGCTGGAGCGACAGATTCGTCATGCGGAAAAACTGGCCTCAATCGGCCAATTGGCGGCTGGGGTGGCCCATGAAATCAACAATCCATTGGGGGGAATCCTCAATTGTCTCTACAACCTTCGAAAAGGTCCCCTCTCCCCGGCACGTCAAGAGGAATACTGGGTTTCCATGGAACATGGCGTTCGACGTGTTCAAAAAATCGTTCGGCAGTTGCTTGATTTTTCACAGCAGCACGAACCGGCATTCAGCCCGGCCGATATCAATCGAATCGTCGATCAGGTCCTGGGACTGACCACCCATCTCTTTGTTCCCAATCGGATTCGCTTGGAAACCGTTCCTGGGGATGGCTTGCCCAACGTGATGGTTGATCGGCATATGATCGAACAGGTCTTGATGAACTTGATCTTGAACGCCGTGCAAGCCATGAAAAACGGCGGAGTGCTGACGATCAGAACATCCGTGGCCGAGGGCGTCTGCCGGGTTGAGGTGAACGATACGGGTTCGGGCATTCCTGCATCCGTCCTCCCACGGGTCTTTGATCCCTTCTTCACGACCAAAGGGGAAGGGGAGGGGACAGGACTGGGTCTTTCGGTCAATCTCGGCATCGTGGAACGTCATGGCGGGAAAATTTTGGTCGAGAGCGAGGTCGGAAAGGGAACGACCTTCACATTGTGCCTGCCCGTGTCACGAGAACGTACCTTTGCGGAGAAGGAGGCATGAAAGGGTTGACTATTCTGGTGGTCGACGATGAGCCTTTGATGCGGCTTTCCATGATGGATGCATTGGAGGCTGTCGGTTGCGATGTCCGGGCGGTACCGACCGGTACGGAAGGGGTCGACGCGATCCGAGAGAAGACATTTGATGTGGTGATCACCGACCTCCGGTTACCGGGTGTGGATGGGCTGACCGTGCTCCAGACGGCCAAAGACAATGAGTCCCAGACCGAGGTGCTCGTGATTACCGCACATGGATCGGTCGAAACAGCTGTTGAAGCCATGAAACTGGGAGCATTTGACTACATCACGAAGCCCTTCCAGATGGAGGAATTGCTCCTGATCGTCGAGCGGGTCAGCGGCATGATCACACTCCGTCGCGAAAATCAGGATCTCAAACACCAGCTCGAAGACAAGTTCTGTTTCAACGGCATTTTAGGGGCGAACAGTCAGATGCGCGCCGTGCTGGACAAGATCAAGCTCGTGGCTGAGACCGATTCCACCGTCCTGATCGTCGGGGAGAGCGGGACGGGCAAGGAACTTGTCGCCAATGCGCTGCATCAGAACAGTTCGCGAAAAGGGTATCCGCTGATCAAAGTCAGCTGCGCCGCGTTGCCGGAGACGTTGCTGGAAGCGGAACTCTTCGGTCACGAGAAAGGCGCCTTTACTGGTGCCCTGCGTCAGCGTCGGGGGCGATTCGAAATGGCGAATCGAGGGACCTTGTTCCTGGATGAAATCGGCGAAATCTCGCCTGTGGTGCAGGTGAAGCTCTTACGTGTCCTGCAGGAGCGTACTTTCGAACGGGTGGGGAGCAATGAGCCTATGGAAACGGATGTGCGGCTCGTGTGCGCCACGCAGAAAGACTTGCGCAAAGAGGTGGCTCAGGGCCGGTTCCGTGAAGACCTCTTTTACCGCCTCAACGTCGTGCCGGTCGTCGTTCCACCGCTCAGGCAACGGCAAGAGGACATTATGGTGATTGCCGATCATGTCCTCGAAACATGCTCGCTGAAGCTGAACAAACAGCTGCGCGGGTTTTCCCAGCAGGCGCGTGAATTGTTGCTTCGTTATTCGTATCCAGGGAATGTGCGGGAGTTAGAAAATATGGTCGAGCGGGCTGTGGCTCTCGGTCGAGATCGTGCCGCGGTTCAACCGGCCGACCTCTGTGGATTTCAAGCTTGCCCATTCTTGGGGGGCGTCCCACAGGAATCCTGCGGCTTCTGTAGCGAAGGTTTGACCGGAGGGAAAAAGAAGAAAGATGCGACCCTGACATCGCTTGCTGCCGCGCGAGAACGATTTGAGAAGGACTACATTGTCTCCGTATTGGAACGTGTCGATGGAAGCCGCACGACAGCCTCCAGAATCTTGGGACTGTCCAGAAAAGCTCTTTGGGAAAAATGCAAACGCTATGGTATTCCGTCGGCACACGGCGACGCTGAGGATGAAAGCTGAAGGCCGCTCATCCCCATACCGACGAGATTCCAAGTTGTCGCCTGGTCGTGGGGGAGGGCCGTCGTGTTAAAGGATGTCACGTACTTGATGTAGGAGGAATCATGAATGTTTGGCGCCAAGTCATTCTTATCTCGTGGGGTGTCGTTCTCCTAGCGGGAGCCGTGTCTGCAGCTGAACCGGCAGAAGTGGAGAAGTTCGTCAACGCCCGAATCGAGATCGGTGAGATGATGACGAACTATTTCAAAGATGGCCAGAGCTATGGGGAGGGGCAGCGCCCGTCCCAGGAGCAAATGCGACAAATGGGAGCAGACATCACCGCCAAGCTCACCGCGCTTCTCGCCAAGTACGATCTGACGCTCGATGAATATCGCAAGCGCAGCCCGGAGGTGTTTGCGGATGATGCGGCGGTCAAGCGCTATCTCAACGAGCATCCGGACCTCAAACAACGCTACGAGGCGCTTCCACTCGACCGAATGGGGCGGGGCGGCAGTACCGGGCGGGGGTATTAGGTCCGATGGCATCGTCTTCTCAGGCCGAAACCGCTCAATTTTCCGGTGGTGATCCCTTCTGAGGAACTCCCAGAGAGAAGGCTGCATACCCATGGAATACACACACCTTGGCCGGTCCGGAGTGAAAGTCAGCCGACTCTGTCTAGGCACGATGAATTTCGGTCCGCAGACGAACGAGCCGGACAGCTTCGCACTGATGGATCGGGCATTGGATCTCGGCATCAATTTTTTTGATACGGCGAATGTGTACGGCTGGAAACTCGGTGAAGGCTGGACAGAGCAGATCATCGGACGTTGGTTCGCACAAGAGGGAGGCCGTCGGGATAAGGTGGTGCTGGCTACGAAAGTGTACGGTCGCATGGGCGAATGGCCGAATCAGTCACGCCTCTCGGCCGTACACATCAAACGAGCTTGCGAGGACAGTCTCCGACGGTTGAAGACCGACTGGATAGATGTGTATCAAATGCATCATGTCGATCGGGAAACACCGTGGGAAGAAATCTGGCAAGCGATGGAACAGTTAGTCAGGGAAGGCAAGGTGGTGTATGTGGGCAGCAGCAATTTCGCCGGTTGGCACTTGGCCCAAGCTCAGGAAGCCGCACGGAGCCGTAACTTTTTGGGGCTGGTGTCGGAACAAAGCCTTTATAACCTCAATGAGCGTACCATTGAACTGGAAGTCATCCCTGCCTGTGAGGCCTACGGCATCGGTCTCATCCCATGGAGTCCCCTGGGAAGGGGCCTCTTGGCCGGTGTCCTTCAGTCAGACAACATTGGTCGGCGCGCGGACGCGGATCTGAAACAAGCGGTGATCAAGTCCCGTCCCAAATTGGAAGCTTACGAGGGGCTGTGCGCACGGATTGGTGAAAGACCGGCGAATGTCGCACTTGCCTGGCTATTGCATCAACGGGCAGTTACTTCACCTATTATCGGACCTCGCACCATGGAACAGCTGGAGGGGGCTATGAAGGCACTCAGTCTTTCTCTCAGTAGCGACATCTTGAAGCAACTGGACGAACTCTTTCCTGGGCCCGGTGGAACTGCGCCGGAGTCCTATGCCTGGTAGGTCACTCATCTTTTGTTTCAGCTTCTTCTTCCAACATGATGAGTATCCGATTTCATCCTACCTTCACAGCGTCCTCTTCGGCGACCTCGCATAAAGGATACGGTTGTGCCTGTGGCCGACCATTCGGCTCTGGATTTGAGAAATTGGTCCCTAGATCTTTGTCCTATTTGATGGAGCCGTCTTTCTTCATCTAAGCTCTTGACAGATACGAAACCTCGCTCCTGACGCTGAGAGCAACCATCCACAGAAAAGTCTTGAACCTGTGGATAGTGACCCGAACGGTGGCAATAGTCAGTGGATGGCGGGCAGTGATCATATGATGTCAAGCAGATTTTTCTAGGTATACGTGAAAATATACAGAAGTATCACGTAGACCACTATTACTGGTGGTCCTGCCGATATGGAGCGGATGCCTAAAAAATAGGCGATCCGATGAATAAGTACGCCATTCGCACCATCTTTCCAGCACAAAGCGACTTGCCCACATGGTTATCCACAGAAGATGGGGAGTGGGAATTTTCATGCCAGGTTCGCAGATAATTCGTATTCCATGGGAAAAGTTTTATCGGATCTCTGGAAGCTCTCATTCGGTTCTGAGGTCAAAAGCTACTAAAGTCGGGACGACGAGAAGGAAAATACGGAGAGGGGGGACAAAACAGTTGTCATGCGTAAGGCGGAGTATGCCCCGGCTTCCACTTGATGCTGCAGCCGATGCTTGGTCGCTGGGTACCGCCGATAGGCTTGCCGACGAGCACGGCTTGGATGGCAGTGCGGAGATCACGGCCGGTCACAGGCTTATTATTACCGGGACGACTCTCATCCAATTGTCCACGATACACCAGCCGCCTGTCACGATCGAAGAGGTAGAAGTCCGGAGTGCAGGCGGCGCGATAGGCTTTCGCAACCTCCTGCGTTTCGTCGTGACAGAAGGGAAAGGTAAAGTTCAAACGTAAGGCCATTTCTTTGAGCTTGGGCGGGGCGTCGTCGGGATACCCGATAGGGTCATTGCTGCTGATGGCGATGATCCCCAAACCCGTGTCTCTATAGTCGAGCCCGATCTTGGCGAGCTCCTGCTCGACATGGACCACGTAGGGACAGTGCCGGCAGATGAACATCACCAAGAGCGCGGTCTTATCGGCAAATGATTCGAGTGAATAGGTCTGCCCGCTCACCACGTCACGCAGTGAGAAGCGCGGTGCGGCTGTTCCCACTGGGAGCATGGCGGATGATGTTGCCACAGGGACACCTCCTTTGTGATGCTAGAAGATGGCGCATCTTCGTAGTTGCGTCAAGTGGCTGCGAGGGGGGCTGTTTTTTTCTCCATAACTGAGTGAGAGGATATGCTGCCGCACATCTCTTGGTGGTGTGGGCAAGCCATGACAGAGATGAGTTGTCCCGTTGACGAAAGGAGGACGAACATGCGGATTGTCCAGCTGTTGGTGCTGCTGATGCTGGCGTTTCCGGCTGTGACGCAGGCGCATGATGAGACGAAGCCCGACACGCCGACCCTTACGGTCAGCGAAACCGGAACGATGACGCACGCGCCGGATACGGCTTACGTGACATTCGGTTTGGACAGTCCCGGTAAAGTACTCGCCGAGGCGCAGAGGCGGAACAGCGCCGCCATGAGCAACGTCATGGATCGGCTGCGGGAGTTACAGATCGGCAAGGAGCGGATACAAACCTCGTCCTTTACGGTCACCCCCCAGTATCGGCCGCCGGCTAAACGTTCGGCTGATGCGCCGTCTGCTCCGCCGGAAATCATCGGGTATGTCGTCAACAACATGGTGACGGTGGAAATCCGCGCCCTCGACGGAGTCGGCACGGTAATTGAGGAGGTCTTGAAGGCCGGTGCGAACAGCTTTCAGGGGTTGCATTGGGGGTTGCGCGACGAACAACCGGCACGGCTGAGCGCATTGAAACAGGCCGCGGCTAAGGCGCGTGAGAGAGCGGCAGCCCTGAGCGAGGCGCTGCACGTGAAACTCGTGCGGATTGTATCGGTCAATGAGGGTGGCCATATGATCAGGCCTGTCTCTCCCGTGGCACGCATGGCGATGGATGCGGGCGCAGGCGAGGTGCCGATCTCGCCGGGGGAGCTGAAGGTTGAGGCAACAGTGACGCTCGTCTACGAAATCGCTCCGAACTGAGGTGTATTCTCGTGAATAAGCAGAAACTGCTCGCCAAGGCATTGGCCGGCTCAAAAAATCTGCGGTTCACCGAAGCCGTCGCGCTCGCGAAAGCGTTCGGTTATCGTTTGGCGAGGACCAAAGGAAGCCATCACATTTTCGTTCATCCTAAAATCAAGGAACTGATCAACCTTCAAGAAGTCGGAGGCAAGGCAAAGCCGTATCAAGTACGTCAGTTGCTGGATATCGTGGAACGGTATAATCTACTGCTGGAATTGGGAGATGAGCCATGAAGGATTATCACATCAACATCTTCTACAGCGACGCCGACAAGGGCTACATCGCCGACATTCCTGATCTCGAAGCCTGCTCCGCTTTCGGCAAAACTCCGGCAGAGGCGCTCAGGCATGCGCAGCTGGCCAAGAAGGCTTGGGTGGAAGCAGCCCGTGCCGAAGGCAAACCGATTCCTCGTCCACGGTACCGGCCTGTGATTTATCAGACCGGCTCATGATCGTTTCCATGAACGTTGAAGAGTTGGATCCCGAGCTGTGTGCTTGGCGAGAGCGACACGACACTCCCACCAAGGTGGCGTCTACTCCTGAATTCGACACCGTCTAGGCCGTCTTTCCCTATTCAGATCTTCTAGGGTCTCATGGCCAAGCAGCAGGATTGGAGTCCGCTCCAGCCTTCAGCTCTGGTGGCGATGCCTCTTCCGGCTCTTCGCCAGCCGGTTGACTGATAACTTGACTAATACTTGACTCATCTACTCTGCTCCATCCTCCTGCACCGTTGTCATAGAGACATTCTCTTGTTTCTGAGAATCAGTAACTGAAGGCCAATGACTTCTTTCGATGAAAACGGTATTCTTCGGCCCCATTCGGAACGGTATCTGGACGAGAAGTTCTCTATGGAGCAAGCACCTTCCATTGTTTCCTCACTCATCGAACGGTTTGAGGGCCAGCGGGAGGCCTACAAAAGTCAGGGCTATAACGAGACACAACTGCGCCGTGAGTTTCTCGATCCCTTCTTCGAGGCTCTCGGTTGGGACGTAGCCAACAAGCAGAGTCATGCTGAAGCCTACAAGGATGTCATCCATGAAGATGCGATCAAGATCGGCGGCAACACCAAAGCGCCCGACTACTGTTTTCGCATCGGCGGCGCACGAAAATTCTTCCTTGAAGCGAAAAAACCCTCCATCAATATCAAGGATGAACCCAGCCCCGCCTATCAGCTGCGCCGCTATGCCTGGTCGGCCAAGCTGCCGCTGTCGATTCTGACGGACTTTGAAGAATTTGCCGTCTACGACTGCAGGACTCGCCCCAATCCGTCCGACAAACCCAGCGCCGGACGCATTCTCTATCTCACCTATCAGGACTATCTCGCCCAATGGGATCAGCTTGCCTCCATCTTTGCCAAGGAGGCGGTGCTCAAGGGTTCCTTCGACAAATACGCCGTCACGGACCGGAAACGCGGGACGGCCACCGTCGATGCGGAATTTCTGAGGGAAATCGAAACCTGGCGAGACGCGCTGGCCAAGAATCTCGCGCTCCGCAATCCCAGGCTCACCGTCCACGAGCTGAATTTTTCCGTCCAGCGCACCATCGACCGGCTGATTTTCCTCCGCATCGCGGAAGACCGGGGCATCGAACCCTATGCCCAACTGCAATCGCTGCTCAGCGGCCAGAATATCTATAGCCGCCTGCGCTATCTCTACAACCAGGCCGACGACCGCTACAACTCCGGCCTGTTTCACTTCCAGGCTGAGAAAGAACGCGCCGAAGCGCCGGACGATCTGACGCCCAGCCTCAAGATCGACGACAAAGTACTGAGAGACATCATCGGGCGGCTGTACTACCCCAGCAGCCCCTACGAATTCTCCGTCTTCCCCACGGAAATTCTCGGCCAGGTCTATGAGCAGTTTCTTGGGAAGGTCATCCGGCTCACCTCCGGGCATCAGGCCAAAATCGAAGAGAAGCCGGAGGTCAAAAAGGCCGGTGGCGTCTACTACACGCCCGCCTACATCGTTGAATACATCGTGAAGCACACCGTAGGGACTCTGTGTGAGGGCAAGACACCCAGGCAGATCGCCAAACTCACGATTCTCGATCCCGCCTGCGGATCGGGATCGTTCCTGATCGGCGCCTATCGCTATCTGCTCAACTATCACCGCGACTGGTACGCGAAAGATGGCCCGGAGAACCACCGCAAGGCACTCTTTCAGGCCGGCAGCGGGGAATGGCGGCTGACGACGCAGGAGAAGAAGCGGATTCTTCTGAACAATATCTACGGCGTGGACATCGACAGCCAGGCCGTCGAAGTCACGAAGCTCAGCTTGCTGTTGAAAGTCTTGGAAGGCGAGAGCGACGAAACGCTGAAACGGCAGCTCTCCTTCGTTCACGAGCGGGCCTTGCCGGACTTGGGACAGAACATCAAGTGCGGCAACAGCCTCATCGGACCGGACTATTTCGCTGGCCAACTCATGCCGGACGACGACGAGATGCGCCGGGTGAATCCCTTCGACTGGAAGGCCGAGTTTCCGGAGATATTCAAGGGGGACGGTCCTTCGACAGGCTCAGGACAAGGCTTCGATGCCGTGATCGGTAATCCACCGTATGTGCGGCAGGAGTCTCTGTCGGCATTAAAAGATTATCTCGCGCAACGCTACGAAGCCTTTGACGGAGTGGCGGATCTCTTCACATACTTCATGGAAAAGAGTGTCAGATTGCTTCGTGAAGGAGGACGCTTCAGCTTTATTGTCTCCAGCAGCTTTCTCCGCACCACCTACGGGGAGGCCTTGCGCCGTACGCTCAAGAAACACGCCGCCGTGCTGGGCATCCTGGACTTTGGCGGACTCGCCGTGTTCGAGAACGCCAAGGACACCTATGTCTGCATTCCGCTCCTGGCGAAAACGAAGCCGCCTCCCCGTATCGAAGTCTCGCGGATACCTTTGCTGGACTTTACGAGTCTTGACGATAGCGCGATCGAGCACCGCTTCACGATCCCGCAAGAGCGTCTCACGGAAAGCGTCTGGTCGTTGAAGTCAGACGAAGAGGCGGCAGTTTTTGAAAAAGTTTTGAATGCCGGAAAACCGCTAGGGGAATATGTGCAGGGCCAGTTCTTTCGCGGTGTAACATCTGGGCTTAATGACGCGTTCATTATCGACTCTGAAACCAGGAAAGCCCTCATTCGAAAGAACAAGGCGAACGAGGAGTTAATAAAACCGCTACTGGGTGGTGAGGATGTTCGACGCTACTTCATTGAAGATCCTGGTACGTGGCTCATTTTTGCCCGGCGAGGTGTTGATGCCGATCGCTATCCGGCTATTCGTGAACATTTGGCCAAATGGAAGGCTGAGCTAACCCCCAAGAAATCTTCAAGCGATAAGGTAGGACGGAAGCCAGGGCGATATGCGTGGTATGAGATTCAAGATGATGTAGCGTACTTCCCAATCTTTGACGGCCCCAAGATCATCTTTCCCGACATCTGCAAGGCGCCACGATTTTTCCTCGATCGCAGCGGCATGTATCTCGCCAATACGGCCTATTGTCTGGGCGTAGACGATCCCTACCTTCTTGGTATTCTCAATAGCCGCTTGTTCTGGTTTGCGATTAGCAACCTAAGCATCCCATTCGGCGTTCGTGCCGGGCAGTATCGCTATCGGCTCATCTACCAATATATGGAGAAGGTGCCGATTCGAATTATTGACTTCAACTCGAAGGCCGATAAGGAAAGGCATTGCCGGATAGTCTCGCTTGTCGAAGGCATGCTGAAGTTGCACCAGCGGCTCACTGATGCCAAGACACCTGCCGACAAAGACCGTTTACAACGTCAGATCGACGCAACCGATGAGGAGATCGACCGGTTGGTCTATGATCTCTACGGCTTAACGGAGGATGAGACCAAGATTGTTGAAGCCGCCTCGGTTGCATCTTCAGCCAAAGTGAAGGAGAATGACAGCCATGAATCAGACACCCAACCAGCCGATCAACCTGGCTCAGGCCGAGGCGCGGCTACAACAGTGGCGCAGCCAGCACAATACTCCAGCGAAGGTGGCGGCGGCTCACAGGAAGGTCTTGCTGGAGCGGGTGAGCCAGTCCATGGCGTTCGAGAACCAGCCGGTCAGTACGGATCGCCTCAAGACCCTGATGGCGAAGCCGAAGGCCAAGGCGAGTTAAGCTCCACGCGCGAATTCGATACGGCCGAAGGCCGCCTCTCCTATTCTGAACTCTCCGAACGTCTCGCGGTCCCACTGGTCGCGATCTGCGACGAGATTCTGCAAGCGCGTCCCGATCAGATTGTCATTACCTCCGAATGGCTTTGCCTCCGGCACAAACGTCTCGCCGGGCATCTCTATCCCGATTGGGCCGGTCGCTTCCGTGACGTGAACGTACAAGTCGGCGTCCATGTCCCGCCGCCGTTCTATGAAGTGCCGATCCATATGCGGCAGTTCTGCGACGATCTGGCCGAGCGTTTGCGGCACGATCCTGGCGCGGCGATCGGAAGCGCAGCGGAGTTTTTCTCCTGGGTTGATTGGCGCTTCCAGTGGATTCACCCGTTCAGGGATTTCAACGGACGGATCGGGCGAGTACTTTTGGCCGCGTTGCTCTATAAACTTGGATTGCCCCACGTCGAAACGGCATCTGCTGACCCAACTGTGCGCCGTGAATATCTCGAAGCCCTGCAAGCTGCAGACGAGGGGAGCCATGGCCCGCTCATAGATCTGTGGATTCGTCGAATCATCGAATCAACATAGCTGCATTTCGTTGACGTGACCTGTCATAAGACTTGGCTGGCGGTGTATGAGTCGAGGATGGGTTTTGGTGCTGCAGGGGTAAACCAATGAAAGCGATTGACCTGTTTGGAGATCTCGAAAAAAGCATTTTGCACATCATCGGTGCTGCGGATTTATACGCAATCCATCTCCTTGCAAGTTCACGGAAAGAGGAGCCCGACACGGAACTCGTTCAAAGCATTCTCGCGGGTAAGCACATCAGTACCGTCACAGTTCTTGGAATGCCATATACTGAAACAGAGAGAAAAGAGTTAGAGGAGAGAAGAATCTTTCGAGGTATTGGAAGCCAAATCGTGCTGGCTACATATACCGCGCTCGAGTCTTATCTGATAAATAAGTTCAGGGAATATTTTCGGTTCCGTTTTAGAGGTGCGGATGATGAGATGGTTGCGAAGGTCTTGGGAAAGTTTTCGTTTCGGAGCTTAAAGGACATAGCAAAACTGTACAAGGACGTTTTAGATATACATCTGCCATGTTTTGAAATTGACATGTATTTCATCGGTGCGAGTTCCTCCTTTAATCCCCAAAGGACGTGGGATGGTATTACGGCTATAGAAAAAGCCAGGCATGATATCGCTCATGAAGGGAAGGCTAAAAATTACAAAATTGGAATTTTGCCTGATGCATGGGAGCCGTTTGAGTTCGTGAGGCGTTGGGTTGGGTTGTTTGACGTGAACTTCGATTCCCTGGTTTATGAAGATAGGCCAACACCTTCTATCCAAGAATATCGAAAACGCGTAGCAATAGTTAAAGAGAACACTCGGTTCCAGAGCTAGGGAAGGTCTGATTAATTCAAAATTCGAGGGAGTCGGTCCCAGGAGGCGCTGGCCATCCGATGAAAAGGTGATGGAGTACACGACTCCGCTGTGGCCCTTCAGAGCCTGGAAGTTTCGCTCCACCGGAGGCGAAAAGCCTCCTCGCAGATGATTTCTGAGGCCTAAAAGAGTATCCTTCGACTTCAGGAGTCCCAAAAAGGATGATGCAACCAGCGGGGAACATAAGGGCAGTTCAAGTTGCCATTGCCGAAATGGTACGGCGCATTGTCGAGCGGTTCCATCCGGAGCGCATCGTTCTCTTTGGATCACATGCCCGTGGGACAGCCGGTCCACATAGCGATGTCGATTTGCTCGTCGTGATGCAGCCGCAGGGTTCCAAACGAAGGCGAGCGGTCGAGATCCATGGATTGCTGGCCGGCATAGGGATTCCCAAGGATGTCATTGTCGTGACTCCTGAAGAATTTGAAGCCTACCGAGACGCGCCAGGCACTGTGATAAGAACAGCGTGGCAAGAGGGGAAGATCTTGCATGACCGTGCGGCCTAAGGACGAAGATCTTGTCCGGGCTTGGATTCTAAAGGCCGAACATGACTTGCTCAACATCGAGAATAATCTCGCTGCGCGGGATATCCCGTGGGATACGGTAAGCTTCCATGCGCAGCAGTGCGCAGAGAAATACCTCAAGGCTCTCCTCGTTTTTCGACAAATCGATCCTCCGAAGATTCATGATCTGACCGAACTCTATGCGCTATTGCCGGAGGGCCTGCTGGGAGATTTCGACGTACGCTTGCTCGGTGAATTGAATCCCTACTCGATTGAAGGGCGATACCCTGGAGTTTGGGAGCCGGTTGAACAGGCAGAGGCAATACGTGCTGTTGAGGCTGCGAGAACGATCCGTCAGGCAATTCGCCGGATACTACCGGGCACCTGTCTCGTCTGAACTATACGGATATTGGAAGAAATGTGTTTGGCGAGTTGTTCTGCCGCTCTGCGGCAGAGCCGTGCGAGGTTACTCTTCCGCTTTCGCTCCGCCTTCCCACAGCTTCACGGTCCGGTCCCAGGAGGCGCTGGCGAGGCGCTTGCCGTCGGAGGAGAAGGTGATGCAGCGTACTCCTCCGCTATGGCCTTTCACGGTCCGGAAGTTTCGTCCGGTGGCCAAGTCCCAAAACTTGATGGTCTGATCGTCGCTCCCGCTGACCAACACTTTCCCGTCCGGGGACACAGCGAGACAGCGGACCCAGTCCTTGTGGCCGGTGAGGATTTTCTTCTCGACAACGGTCGGCATCTCGAAGAGCTTGATGGTGGTGTCTCGGCTGCCGGTAATCAAAAGCTTGGCATCCGGGGTGAAGGTCATGGCGCCGATCCAGTAGTCCATCGGCTTTTGGAATATGCTGTCATCCGTCGCGACGAAGTAGCCGCGGGTTTCAGTGGTATCCTCCTCGTCCTGCCGCCAATGACCATTGTGCAGCACCTTCTCCTCGCCGCTCGGGAGCACCTCCCAAATCTTGATCTTCCCGATATCGGTCCCGCTGGCGAGATGGATACCGTCCGGTGAAAACGCCACGCAAACCGACCAGTGATGGTCGTACTCGTCTTTCCCGAGCAGGGTCATCAACTCGGTCCCGGTGGTAATCTCCCAGATCTTGATGTCTTTGTTGTGGCTGCCGCGCGCGAGCATGAGGCCGTCCGGCGAAAGCGATAGGCAGCAGACATTATGATCGTAGCGTGTGAACAGGAGCTTCATCGGCTCGCCGGTCTTGCCGTTCCATAACCGGATCGTGCGGTCTTCGCTACCGGTGGCGAGGACCTGTCCGTCCGGAGTGAAGACGATGGCGCGAATATCTTGGGTATGACCGCGAAGCGAGCGCAGTAGCCGACCGGTTTCGATGTCCCACATGCGCACGAGGCGTTCGGCGCCGCCGCTGGCGAGTGTTGTCCCATCGGGAGAAAAGGCGACCGCCCAGACTCCGTGCGAATGACCACGGAACGTTTTCACTTCTCGGCAGTCGGTCGTCCAGTACCCTAAGAAATCGACGGAAGGTACAGGCGCAGCCGCCGTCTCAGAGGAGTTGTTCACGAGCGAAGTGGTCATTGTGCGTTCCATCATTGGTAAGGTACTTTCCTTGGTCGCCCGGTCCTTGATTGGGCAACAGCCGGGCCAGTATAATTCCGCTGGTCGTTCGGATCGTAAGAGATGCCTCACAGCCAAGTCAACCCTTCGACCGCCCCATCTGTGGGAGGGAAGATGCGCAGGGTTGACGGTGAGGGTGTGCTCACGGCATCATCGAAGCGCCAAGCCAGGCTCTGATAAACGATGTCGTCGATCGGTCATCATACAGGTTGTCTCACAGTGGTATTCTCAAGCCGCTAAGGGTTCGTCCATGGAAATCAGATTCCAACCGGCTTTGCTCCAGGAAGTGATCGACTCGTTCGTTGAGAAGACGGAACGGGAAGGCGATCCTACGTACTACAAGGAATTCCATGAGCATGCCGACCCGATTTATGAGAAGTTCATTCTCGAAGACCGAGAGGGGGAGTTCAAGAAGCTCTATCAATATCTCTTCGGTATCTGGGGGTTTTCAGATATTGTGCGAGACTCGTTTCACGAGTATCCGCTGTTACGGGAGAAGGTCGGAATCGTCCTGGTCAAGGGTGTGCTGAAGGAGGATCAGGAAGGCGTCGATATCCTCAGGAAATGGGGGGCTGTTGAGAAAGGTTTGGCCCAGGAGTTTGAGGCGAAGGGGATGAAGGGCGTGGGGATCAAGCTGATTCCCCGTCGATTTTACGACCCGGCGCTGACGCGCTATTGTCGCCATGAGCTCATGCACATCTCCGATATGATCGATCCACAGTTCGGTTACGATCCTGATACCAAGGTGGGGCTGAATCCCGGCGAAGAGACGTTGATCTTACAGCGCTATCGTGTGCTCTGGAGTTTGAGCGTGGATAGCCGGCTGGTCACGGCCGGCAAGGAACCCATGCTGAGCAAGGAGGATCGATTCAAGGAATTCCGATCGTGGTACCGAAAGATTCCACCGCCTCAGCTGAAGTCGGTGTTTGAGGGACTCTGGCAGGCTTCGTATTTCACTCACGCCGAGCTGATTGAGATGGCCGGTGACACGCTCCGTGTGATGGATCGGGCTGTGGATGTGGAAGGCGGCGAGGTCCCGGAGACTGAAAATAAGATCATGCTCATGCCGGGCTTCCCTTGCCCGCTCTGTCGGTTTCCCACCTATTCGTGGGTCGAAGATATGGGAACGAAACTGGAGCCGTATGTGCTCGACTTCATCCGTGAGAATCATCCAGGATGGGACGTGGAGTTCGGAGCCTGTGATCGCTGTGTTGAGGTGTATCAGTTGCGTGCCGATGGCGTCATGTAGATGAGGAGGGTGAAAAAGACCGCCGGCTGTGTTCTCGGCTCCCAAGAATCTTCAACGTACCGAACTCGGGAAAGATGCCGCTTCGGCCGCTCGGGACGGGCGAGTGAGATCGGGAAATGAGCTGCTCCGGCAGCTCGGGGCGGGCGGGTGAGAAAAGTGCGCCTGCGGTCCTTGCAGCGCCCGTAGCCTTGCCGAACGACCTTTTTGACCCTCCTCCAAGGAATCCACATCAGTGGCAACCAACCCTTCATATGGCCGGCGAGATTTCTTGAAGGATTCCGTCTTCTCGACCGTCAGAGCCGCGCGCGAACTCGTCAAAGAGGCAGATGGTCTTCAAGCGGAGCCGCCTTCCGCGCCGACGCGTATTGACTGGCTGCGTCCCCCTGGTGCGGTGGGAGAACAACTGTTCCTTGAACGTTGTACAAAGTGCAAGGATTGCGTCACGGCCTGTTCACCCGGCGCGATCGTCGCACATCCGCAGGACGGCACTCCCGTTCTTTTTGCCGATCAATCCCCCTGTCTCCTCTGCGAAGACCTCCCCTGCATCGCAGCATGTGGGACGGACGCGCTCGTGCCCGTCATGGGGATCACTCAAGTCCACATGGGCATCGCCGCGATTTCACACCGATTCTGTACGGCTGGTCAGGGATGTCATGCGTGCGTGTCGAAGTGTCCAACAGACGCCCTTGTGATGGATGTTGCGTCGTTGCATCTTTCCGTGGTGACGGAATCCTGTGTCGGGTGTGGAATGTGTGAGATGATCTGCAAGACCGTCAATGACCATGTTGCGATCCGTGTGATACCGTCAAGGCATTTGGCAAGGATCGATGCGTGATGACGTCACTCCGGAGAGATCGCTCAGCAGAAGATCTCAATTCACAACATCGAACCAATTCGCTCTTGACTTCATACCGCCCTTATTCATATACATACATGGCTCTGTTGCCTAACCTTAGGGGGTAAGGTGAACGAGGCGGCGAGGAGATAATTGCTATGACGAGTCAACAGCCGATGCAAAGCGTATCTGCATCAGCAACCGGCATACTACCGACCTCTTCCACCATCAAGGACTCTCCTGCCGTCGAACGCGCGCTTAGTCGCAGTAAAATCTACTTGCTGATCTCCTGGAGCCTGCTGTACCCCGAGGATGAGGAATTTCTCGATTATCTCCGGTGCGGCGAGTTCGTGGAGGATGGTCGGGCGGCTCTCGATGCATTGGAGGTCGCCCTCGGACCTGACGGCAGCGGGCTGGCGAAGGAAAAGTTGAGTCCGCTCAAGCAACAGTTTGTCCGGGTGGAGAGCCTGATCGCGTCCGAATGTGTGAACTGGCACTTGAGCGATCTACAGTCGGAACATCGTCGCGTCTTCAGTAACGTGATTACGCTCGATTGCCCTCCCTATGAAACTCTGTTCGGGAACGACCATGTGTTTGCGCAATCCCACGTGATGGGCGACATCTCCGGCTTCTACAAAGCCTTCGGAGTCGAATTGTCGAAAGACATTCATGAGCGCCTCGACCACCTCAGCGTGGAATTCGAATTCATGCACTTCCTCGCCTACAAGGAATCCTACTCGCTCTGCCACGATGGGCCGGAGAAGACGCAAATCGTTGTCGATGCGCAGAAGAAGTTCGTGAAGAATCATGTCGGCCGATGGGTGCCGCTGTTCTGTCGTATGCTGACCAAGAAAGCGGACTCCGGTCTCTTCAAATTAGTCGCCGATCTGACCGCTGATTGGATGGAGTTTGAGACGGCCTTCTTGGGCGTGACCCCTCAGCCCTATACGGAAACCGACTATCGTCCGGCGACGTTCAGCTCTCCCGAAGGCCAGACTTACGAATGCGGCGCGCAAGATCAGGGGAACGAATTGACCATGTTGTTGAACGAAGTCGGTGCCCAGTCGTTTATGGATGTGAAAGAGAAAGACAAGGAGAATGAAGAAGGGCATCCATCCGGAACGGCATGAATCGACTTGATAACGGTTTTAGCACAAACAGAGTCCTTATAATAATTCAGAGAAGGGAGTAGCACTATGAGGATAGCGCAGACGACCAACAAGAAATTGGTGTTTGCCATTCTTCTCTCCGCTGTCACCGTCGGCCTGATGCTGACGTTGGGGCGGGTACCGCTGGCCGTCAGTCAACCGGTCACGATACCGGCCAAGACGATCAAGGGCCCGATCCCCATGGACGGCGCCAATCCCATTTGGGAAAGTGTCCCGGGCGTCGTCATTCCGTTGAGTGGTCAGCTCATCACGACACCGATGCATCCGAATATCTCGGTGAAGTCGGTGTTCGTCAAGGCCATGACCAACGGCAAGGACATTGGGTTGCGGATGGAGTGGAGTGATCAAACGAAGAATGACACGGCGATCGGGCCGCAAGACTTTCGAGACCAGGCTGCCGTGATGTTTCCGGTGAACACCGCCGGCGCTCCGCCGTTCCAGTGCATGGGACAGTCCGGGGGGACGACCAATATCTGGCGGTGGAATGCCGAATGGCAGAAGGATCTCGGCAAGGACAGCGCGGGAATCTGGGATGTGGACGATCAGTATCCAGGTATCTTCTGGGATTATTATTTTGAAGAGCCGGCAGGCGGTGTCACCTATCCGGATCGCATCGGTCGAAGCCTAGGGCCATTCAATCCCGGCATCTGGTCCGGGAACATCATGTCTGATCCGACACTTCGTGTGAGTTCAGTGGAGGATCTGAATGCGAACGGGTTCAGTACTCTCACGACACAATCGCACCAGAATGTCATCGGAAATGGGGTCTGGGAGCCGGCGGGGTCCGTCAAAGGTGGAGGCTATACCGGTCCGACATGGCGGGTTGTCGTGAAACGGACGTTGGAGAGCGGCGATGCGAACGATGTGCAGTTCAAGGCAGGAATGTCGGTGCCCATCGCTTTTGCGGTGTGGGATGGTGCCAACGTCGAGCGGAACGGTATGAAGTCGCTTTCGACCTGGTTCACGCTGAAACTGTAGTGGGCGGCATTCGAGCTGATCGCAACCACCGCTACGTTGCGTCATTCTAAAGAGGCCTCGGATCGGGATCCCGGTAAAGGAGGGAACGGTTCGAGGCCTTTTTTCTGAATGATTCGGCACTCGATTAAGTCTCGACGCTTGCAGGATTGCATTTCTCAAAGTGCGGAGGGTATAAGAGAAAATATGTTCGAAACTGCTGATTTTCAAGCATAAAAGGACATACATCGCATGAAAGTCTCGCTACTTTTTCCCCCAACCTGGCATCCTTCTCAACCCTATCTCAGTTTGCCGTCCCTGACCGGCTTCTTGCGCCAGGGAGGGATTTCCGATGTCTCGCAGCGCGACCTTGGTATCGAATTGTTGGACACCGTGCTGACCCGAGATTATGCAGCCGAGGTGCATCAGTGTTTGATTGTCAGGCAGCGCGAGCTTGAGCGGACTCAGACGGGAGAGACAGGTCCAGGAAGTCGCGAGCATTACGTGAAAGTGACCGACGCGCTCGATCGGTTCTCCTATCTCGTTGATCGTATTGAGCTTGCCAAGGAAACGTTACGCAGCGAAGGATTTTACGATCCGGACGCCTATCGAGCGAGCTTGTTCATGATCGACAAGTGGTTGGAGGTCGTTTCCTCCGTCTATTTCCCGACCAGGCTCACAGTTGTGGATAATCAGTTTGGGACCTATTCCATCTATTCCTCGAAGGATCTGATGCGGGTCGTTCGTGACGAAACCCAGAATCCCTTCCTCAGTCTTTTTCGCGACCGATTCATTCCCTCGATCATCAACAGCCGCCCCGATCTCATCGGTGTCTCGATTACGGCCACGTCCCAAATCATCCCAGGCCTCACACTCTGTCGACTGATCAAGGAGGCTGCCCCAGACCTGCACGTGACCATCGGCGGCAGCATCTTTACGCGGCTCGTGGATAACATCCGTCGCTGCCCGAGCCTCTTTGAATTGACCGACGATATCGTCGTGTTTGAGGGCGAAACGGCCCTGTTGGAGTTGGTCAATCAGCTGGCAGGCAAGAAGGACTACAGCAAGGTGCCCAACCTGATCTATCGACACAATGGAAAAATCACGGTCAACCAGCCGTTCTATTCTGAGAATGTCAATCAGCTCCCCGCGCCGAACTATGACGGGTTTCCGCTGGATCGCTACTTATCGCCGGAGCCGGTGTTGCCGGTTCAGTTTTCACGGGGCTGTTACTATAAAGATTGTGCCTTTTGCGCGCTGACTCTCGACCACCAGAATTTCAGACAGAAGGATCCGGGACGGACGATCGAGGACTTGCAATGGCTGAAGCAACGCTATGGCGCGCGACATTTCTTTTTCACCGACGAATGCTTCGCGCTGGCACCGACAAAACGGCTGTGTCAGCAGATGATCGCGCAACAGCTCGATGTCAAATGGACGTGCGAGATGCGGTTCGAGAAAAACCTCTCACGCGAGCTGTTGGCATCGATGCGGGAGGCCGGATGTCTGAAAATCGTCTTTGGGTTGGAGTCGTTCAATCAACGTATCATGGATTTCATGAAGAAGGGGATCAAGCAAGAATGGGTCAAGAGGATCGCGGCTGACTGCGTGGATCTCGGCATCGCCGTGCATTGTTACATCATCGTCGGGTTCCCCACGGAAAAAGAAGAAGAAGCGCTTGAAACCATGAACTTTATCGTCGAAAACAAGAAACTCCACGAATCGTATGGGTTCTCTTGTCAACCCTGCCTGTTCGACTTGGAAAAGGAAGCTCCCATCATGAGCGATCCCGGCGGATACGGGATTCGACGAATCATGCGACCGTCGGCGGAAGACTTGAGCCTCGGGTTTTTCTATGAAGTGCAGGAGGGTATGACTCCCGAAGAGGCGGAGCGACTGTATCAGTATGTTTACGAGCGGATCAGTGAAGTCGTGTGCGAGCTTCCCTTCAACTATGCGATGGCAGATGGGTTACTGTACATCTCGAGGGCGAAAGAAGGAGCCGGACAGGCGCCGATGGCCGCACATTGACCTCATTTTTTTACGACAGCTATAATGCCAGAATCTATGGTGTGGTCATGAAGGCAGCAGCCCTCGGCGAGCGAATGACGGGGAAAGTTTCGGACTTCGGTCCACTGTTTGAGTATACCGTTAAGCTGGTTCTCCTGACCTCCTTTCTTGAGCTGGTTCTCTATCGTCTGATCTCCCGTCTTGGGATGCATCTCAGCAAGATGGCGGCAGATCATCCGTGGATCACACCCACATTCACCGCTCTGACCGAGGTCGGCATGTGGCTCCTCAACATCGTCGCGGTGTTGTTGTTCTTGGCACTCACGTTGACCCTCATCAACCGATGGGGAGGGCCTGAAGTAGGTCGGTTCGGCAAACTTGGCACGGTGGGGGCGGCACTCCTGTTGCTGTTGACCGTGGTGTTTCTTGTTGTGCAGCCCGGCATGGTGGGCGCAATCGTCTACAACGGGTTGACGCTACTGGTTCTTACGGTCTTTGTGTCGGAATATGTGATGACCCATCGCGAGCCGGCACAACGGGTACTGGCAGCCACGTATTACTTGGGCGTTTCCGGATGGCTCTACTATCAGATCGTTTCGACGACCTACGGTTTGATTGGAACAATCGCGGCGCCTCCCTTGGTCTACGAATCTCATCGTGTGGGTGAGGCGTTGATGATTCTGGCCAGTTTCTTCGTTTTTGTGGCCTATGGTAAGAGTAAGAGTCTATCGCTGCGAACGACGAATCGGCGGCAACGGAACCGGGCCGTTTGGTTTTGGTCGACGACGGGTGTCATTTTTACCGCACTCATCGTGGCTGACTATCTGCTGGACATCTTTAATCCGGCATTCGCTTCGGCCTTCCGGCAGGCCTCGCAAGGCATCGGCTGGATCTTTCAATTCGGAATGGGCTACACCTTCTACCTCCCTTTTGCCCTGTATGTCGGGGGATTGCTCTGTTGGTCCTACACCGTGGTCAAGTTGCTGATGATCGGGCGACTGGCGGGCTATGGGATCGGTTTGATGTTCATGGCCGGCTATGCCTTACTGTTCTCGAACCTTACGTTGATGGTTGTGCTTGGGGTTATGTTGCTTGCCCTTGATCGAGTGAAAGCAACCGCTGCCGAATCGGTGCCGACCGCCGCTGGTCCTGTAATGTCGGCATCGGACGGCCTACTTCCAGGACAGATCTAGTTTCAGAGCGAGATGCTTATGGAAAATTCAGAACCGACGCCATCGCAATCAGAGACCGTTCTTGACCCCGGCGATCAGCCGCTTACTCCCGACGAAGAGATCTCCGGGATCGAAAAATTATTGGCAGACGAACCTGATGACTTTCAGGCTCGTTGTCGACTCGGTGAACTGTACTTCAGCAAAGGGCGCCTCGACGATGCCTTGGCAGAAGTCAAGAAAGCGATCGAGATGGCGGAGTTCCTTCGTGCGGAAATGAATCGCTCGCTGGCCATGTATTACGCAAATCTGGGAACGATCTATGCCACCAAGAACATGACCGATGAAGCCGAGGCTGAGTTTCGACATGCATTGGATATCTTCCCCCATGATGTCCTGGCGCTGTTCAACCTTGGGAGGCTCCACGCGGATAAGAAGCAATACATGGAGGCGAAGAACTACTATGAGCGCCTCGTCGAAATCACTCCGGACGATCCGATCGCTTGGTATAACCTGGGGGGGGTCTATATTGAGCTGGATAACCCTCAAGTCTCCGACTACAACACGATCGACATGGGAATTCAGTGCTATCTTCGCACCTTGGAGCTGGATCCCAAGCACTTGGAATCGAGCTTCAAGCTGATGGAAATCGCGCTCAATCATAAGAAGACCGACTTGGCGGTTCGGGTCATGGAGAGTGCGGTGGAGCACAATCCGGACGAACCGCTCGCGTATTACAACCTCATCAGCGTGTATGACAAGTGCAAGATGTTTGACCAGGCCGAAGAGGCCCGGAAACGGTTGAAGGAGCGGTTTGCCAAGAAGTCGAAGGATGGTCCGAGGCCCTAATTCACTTTTAGGAAGAGGTGCACTATGTTCGGCAGTCTAGGGTTCACCGAGCTGGTTCTCATACTCATGATTGTGCTGATTATCTTCGGCGCTGGGAAGTTACCGCAATTGGGTGAAGGACTCGGCAAGGCGATCAAGGGATTCAAGAAGTCCGTCCATGAGGCGGAGGCGATCGAGGCCGAGGCTGAGGCGGCGGCGCAACAGGCCGCTGTACCTCAAGCGGTGACCGCGGCTTCGACTCAGAACGCTGCATTGAATCAACAACCAGCGGGAGCTACCGCGCAGCCCGCTCCACGAGCCTAGCACAGCCGTTTATGGAAACCGAACTCGGATTAGCTGCCGGTTACATTGAAACCTTTGCCGGGAACGGTAAGGCCCGAAGCACGGGTGACGGCAAGCGTGCGGTGAAAGCCGGAATCCCGCTCCCCCATCACATCGCGCTCGACAAGACGGAGCAGTGGGTCTATTTTGCCGAGTCAGGGTCCGATCGAGTCCGGCGCGTCAATCTTCAGGAAGGCACTGTCCACAATTTTGCCGGAATCGGGGAGACGTGCTACAGCGGCGATGAAGGTCTCTGTGGCGAAGCAGGACTCTATCTACCCTTGGACGTCGCGTTTGATTCCCAGAACAATTTGTACATCTGTGATTCCGGGAGCAACAGGATTCGAAAGGTCGATCATGTGACGGGGATTATTACGACGGTGGTCGGTACCGGTCAGCATGGATTCAATGGGGACGGTCCCGCGCTGGACGTCAATCTGACCTGGCCTGCAGCGATCGCCTTTGATCACGACGACGTTCTCTTTATCGCCGATACCCAAGCGCATAAAGTCAGGCGGTTTGATCCCAAGACGGGAATGATCACGACGATTGCAGGGACCTGGTCGGCCGAAGATGAAGCACGAGAACAGCCGTTGGTGGCGAGGAATTTAGTTGTTTTGTCAGGCGACGCGATTGGAATCGATTTCAGCGATGATCAGGGGTGGCTCATACCGGTCTGCTCGGATGGATTGGATATGTCGATGTATCTGGACGATGGACGGCCTGCGGTGGATGCCCGTCTTTACGACGTCGTCGGCCTAGCGGTTGATGCCGGGGGCGATGTGTATGTCGTCGACAAGGGCAGCAATCGTGTCAGAAAGATCGATTCCCGGACGGGAATTATTTCGACTGTCGCAGGAGTCTGTCGGTACGGATACGACGGCGACGATAAGCCGGCCGTCAGAGCCATGTTGCACGCCCCGGAAGCCGTGATCTTTGATCAAGATGAAAATCTCCTCATTTCCGATACGATGAATCATCGTGTTCGCAAGGTGGATGTGAAGAGCGGCCTCATTGCCACGGTTGCGGGAAACGGGGACAGCGGATATGAAGACAAGAACATCGGCGGCTGCGGGGCTGCACGGTTTGTCGCCAAGGAATCGGCGGGGATGTTGAGACATGGAGACGGTCTGCTCGGGACCGAGGCTGTGGTGAATTCGCCCGTCGGTTTGGCCGTGGATTCGCAAGGCCACCTCTATATCTGCGAACGAGGAGAAAATAAGATCCGCCGTCTGAAGCTCTCGTAGTCAATACCCACCTGCCTCCACATTTGTCTCGCACGCGTTTTGTGATATTCTGAATTCGGCTTTTTCTCGGAGTACCGTGCGGTGCGAATGACGGACATCGACAGTTCCCGCTTTCATCTGCTTGGGTTGTTTTTCAGTCTTTCTGTCGTTGCCGGCGTGCTCGGAGCGTTTGGAATTCCGCTGGTCAGTTCGGAGGGCATGACCATTAGATCTTATTTGGTCCAAGGTGATTTGCCGAACGCCGCCGATGATGTCGCATGGAAGAAGGTTTCACCGATCACGATCCCCCTGAGCGGGCAAGTGATCACGAGGCCTGTGTGGCCGGAACCCACCGTGCGTGCGTTGACGGTGCGGTCCGTACACAACGGGACCGAGATCGCCTTCCTGCTGGAATGGCAGGACAATACGAAGAATGATCGGCTGACTCCCGGCACCTTTCGGGATGGGGTTGCGATCGGCCTTCCGCTCGGCGATGCGCCGGCATTTTTCTGCATGGGGCAGCTCGACCACTATATCAACATCTGGCATTGGAAGGCGGATTGGCAAAGCGATATCGATCGACGGGCGGCTCGGGCATCGGAGAAAAAAGAGGGAGGGGTTCGGACCTTCGAAGTCATCCCCCGACGAGTCTCTTCGGTTGAAGATTTAATCGGCGGGGGATTCAGCACGTTGACCACAAAGGAGAGGCAGGGAAGAGTGCAGGGACAGGCGGTATGGAGGGACGGTGTTTGGCATGTCATGATGCACCGCCCCCTGGTGAGCGAAGAACAAGAGAATGAAGCCACCCTCGTTCCTGGTCGAGTGCAGACCGTTTCATTCGCCGTGTGGAATGGAGAAAACAAGGAGCGAAACGGCCAGAAGGCTGTGGCGCCATGGTTTCAACTCAGCATCGATCCTGTCGCCAGATTGTAGCAGGGCAATGAAAAATCCCATTTATGACGATGTGTCTTGTATGGAAGCGTTGTTCTCGGGACTGAGCGGTGGCCGCCCGTGGAGAGGCGAGATCGTGAGTTCTCGTATTGTCTGGGGAATGGTCCTGTTCTGTGGGCTTGTCTGTTGTGGGATGGAGAGCGTCCAGGCTGCGATGCAGAATGGTGCGATGACCGAGGATGAGGCGTCCAAGCTGGGAGAAGAGTTTGGGATTGTTGTCGGCGCCGTCGATGAAGAGATTCAAAAAGAGCTTAAACTGCAGAAACCGCAGGGCGTTGCTGTGTTCGAGGTCATCGGGAATTCACGCGCGGACTATGCAGGCATCAAGGTTCGGTCCGTCATTAAGGAGATCGATAAGCAGGAAATTCGAAACATGACGGATTTCGGTCTGGCCATTAAGAAAGCGATGAAAGAGTGCAACTTTACCGTCGGAACCTATGAGCCTGCAGATCCAGGCGATCCGGTCGGCTGGGGGGTTAATTTTCATTTTGTCGGCTGTAAGCGAGATTAGTGACGGTCGTGATGAGTGGTGTGATGGGACATGGCCGGTTGTGGCGACGACGAGGCGCGGCAATGGCCGTCTGTCTTCTGAGCCTCATCGGCGTGCCGAGCACCAATCATGAACGAGCAATCGCTCAAGGAGCGGATGGTCAGTCTCCGGCCGACTGGGTGGCAGAAATCGAGAAGGTCTTCATCCGTTCTGAAGAATGCAAGCAATGTCATGAGCGTCATTACGAAGAGTGGAAGGGTGCCAGAGAGCAGACGCCGGACCTGAAGACCTTTGGCCGTGTGGATGCCGCTCTTCTTCACGGCACGTCGTTGGCGTCACCTGTATTTCGAACCGTGCTGGGTCTTTGGAGGCAGACGAATCCCACGCCTGATGAACAACGCCGCTGCCTGTCGTGCCATGTGCCTTCCATCAACGCATTTCCCCAGCATGCCGAGAAGATTGCGATGCAAGTGATTGCCGGCACGCCAAAAATTGAAGGAATCGGCTGTGCGGCCTGCCATCTGATGAACGGGATCGAAAAGGGTTTGAACTCACCGCCGACATTCACATTGCAGTTGGGGAACACATTCTACGGTCCATATGCCCATCCCGAGGAGAACCTTGTCCACCCCGCTGCACAGTCCGACCGGTTCCGTGAGGTCAGCTTTTGTGCCTCCTGTCATTTCGATAAGGTGAAAGATGTGACGCAGAAGAATCTGTCTGGAGAAATTCTTCAGGGCACGGTTTGTCAGGATTGCCACATGGAGCCATCGACCGGGAGCTCCACCTCTAAACGTGGTGCGCTGACTAGACCCATCGGGCGCCATTGGTTTCGTGGGGTCGTCGCTTCCGGTACCATGCTCAAGAATCGGAACCTACAGGCCGAGTGGATGCCTCGGATTGATATTGAAGTGACGAAGATCGATACGCCGGTGGAGGGAACCGGAATCGTGAAGGTCGGCAGTCTCCCGCACAGTTTCCCCGATGGGGATCCGGTATTGAAACAGTTCTTTCTGACTGTCACGGCGAAGGATGAAACGGGCAAAGTATTAGCGGAAGAGACGAAACAGTTTGGGTTGTCGTACGACAAAATCCTTCGCGGTCCGATTCCTGATCCCTTCATTAAGGGCGGGAACACGAGGAAGGTCCCATTTTCGCTGACGCTCCCGGCCGGCCCCGCCGCCGCGTCGATAGAAGCCGTACTGACCTATTCGCTTCTTCCTACGCCCGATCCTCTCCTGCTGGAACGATATCTTGCGACTCTGCAGACCGACACAGAGCGGGAGGAGGCGAGAAAAATCATTCAGGAATATACGCAGCGGCGCTTTCTGACGTATCGTGTCAAATCACTCTTCTAGCAGAATGTTGAAAAAGTCCTCCAGCATCGTTCTCGCATCGCTCAGAGGCTCAACGTACCGAAGCGTACGCCTCGCCTCTTCGCTCGCTGCGGCCTTGGCCGGTGGAATGCGCGGTCTGGCCGCGCTGGGATGGGCGGGTGAGAATGAAGGCCTTTTTGAACATTCTGCGGTCCGGCTCAGTTTTATCGTAATAATTGGGGCGGCTGTGTTATCTGACGGTGCGTTCACATCCGTGTCCGCTCAGAACGTCACCGGTCAGTCATTGATTGAAAAAACCTTCCCTCATTCCACCAAATGCAAACGGTGTCACGAACGCGTGTACGAGGAGTGGGAAACCTCTCCTATGGCCAAGTCCATCCATTCCCCGGCGTTCCGCGCCTCGCTTGATATTTACTTGAATTCAACGATGGGAAAAGACAAGACGCTGTGTTTTCGTTGCCATGCCCCGCATGTGCGAGAGTTTTCGGATCATGCGCAGCTCTTTGTGGATCAAGCGAAAGCGGGCGACCCCTCCTTGGATGGCGTAGCCTGCAGCCAGTGTCACCTGATCAAGTCTCTGGATCTGGGTAGACATCCCCCGGAACCGAAGTATGAGATTGGGAGCAAAACTCTCTATGGGCCCTACGGTGACTTCGTTCAGAACCTGGCCCATCAGTCCATGGAACTGAACCTGTTTCAAAAGTCGGACCTTTGTTTGAATTGTCATCAGTCAGTGCCTTCAGCGACGAACTTGGGTAAGGCCAACGACTTGCTCGGGAATTGGGACCAGAGCCGAGCCGTCAAGTCCGGCAAAGAATGTCAGACGTGCCACATGCCGCAGCAGGTCGGTGAGTCAGCCAATGGAGAAAAGAAACGTAAGATTGCAAACCATACGTTTCCCGGGCGCGTCGGTAAGCTTCGACAAGAAGCGGCGAAACTGGACGTGCAGACAAAGGTCGACGGGGACAAGACGACGGTCATGGTAAAAGTCCAAAGCCTGGTGCCGCACAACCTGCCGACCACTCATCCGGCTTGGGCTACGGTGGTATTAGGCCTTGAGGTCAAGGGTAAGAACCTCAAAACGGTATTTTCCGATAAGCGTGTCTACGGTCGAACGTATCTGGATGCCCAAGGACAGAAGACCGTGTTCGACTTCGAAGCAGTGAAGGTGGCCGAAGACACGGTCCTGAAGCCCGAAGAGCCCAGAGAAGAAACATTCACGTTCCCGACACCGAAAGATACTAAGACGTTCGACGTCGAAGTCGGATTGAATTACGCTCCATTGACTGGCCCTGCCTCATTCCTCGAACGGGTCGAAGCCGAATCCTCAAAGGGATCGCAGGATCCGGTGTTCCAGCCAATCGAAATCGTCAAGCGGACGGAGAACGTACCGGTTGGTAAGTAGTTGAGCAGGCGTGAAACGTCAAAGGTAAGACGCGAAATCTGACGGATTTGAATCTGTTTGATGCTGAGGTGTACTGAGCCCATGCCCTTCAACCTCCCTCTCAAAGATATGAGCCTCCACGAGAAGCTTGCCGCGATGGAGTCTTTGTGGGAAGACATTGCCCGTACCCCGGAAGCCATCGAGTCCCCTGCCTGGCACAAAGACATCCTTAATGAGCGTCGCCAACGACTCGATGAAGGACAAGCTCACTTCATCGATTGGGAGGCCGCCAAAGCGGATATCCGAAACAAGGGTTTGTGAGGATCAAGATCCTGGACGAGGCCCAGGATGATTTAATCCGGGGCTCTCGTTTCTATGAGGCCCGGGAATCCGGTCTTGGGGCCTACTTTCTAGACTGCTTGTTCTCAGATATTGATTCTCTTCTCTTGTGCGGCGGAATCCATCAAGTCGTATATGGTCATCACCGTTGCCTCTCCAAGCGCTTCCCGTTCGCCATTTACTCCAGCGTGGAGGAAGACATCGTTTATGTGCATGCTGTATTGGATTGTCGCAGAAATCCCTTATGGATCAGGAAACGATTGAATAGAGAGGGCTAATCAGGCTCTCCAGCCAAGAACAGAAATCGTGCGGAGACTGAAAAAACCCAGGAACCATTGATTGCTCCTGCCCGCGGTAGATAGCGGAGGTTTATTTTACGTCTTGTAGGGCCGTTGCAGTAGGGGTTTCCAGGATAGTGAGGATAGAACTCATGCGTTCCATTTTGGTGATATGTGCACTCATAGCGCTGAGCTGCATGTTCGAACACGAAATTCGAGCGGAACAGATCTCCCAGGCTGACTTCGTTCAGTACCGAGATGAAAGATACAGATTCAGTATCCATTATCCCCGTTCATGGTCCAAGGTAGAGGCTACTCATGCGCAGACTCGACTCAAAGCTGTGAGTGATGGCGGTTCGGGTGGCGATGACTTGAGCGTAGTTGTCACCACGGTGCCTGGGTCAGAAAACGAAACACCCGAAGAGTTTCTTAAGTCGATAGATGCGAAAGCATACTTGAACTATTTGCGCGAAAATGTGCCGGGCGCAAAGCTGATGGAGCATGGGCCCACCAGCCTTAGCAATCAGGCCGCGTACTACTTCATAACGGATCTGACTCATCGTGTTATGGGAATAGAAGTGCCGATGCGTCAGCTCCAGTTTCAAACTGTGCGCAAGGGCAACGTGTACACAATCACCTTCCGGACCGATCCCGAGCAGTTCCCGGGAAAATTCACACTTTTCAAACTCATGGCAGCAGGGTTTGTGCTCTGGCCAGAAGTGCCAGCAACGAGATGATGATCATGGTGGCAGGTCTGCCAGCAGCGAGACTCTTGCCACGGTTAGGTGCTGGAAAATTTCCATTCTCATAATTATGTTTTTCAGGATCAATTGTGAGATTTCTGCCACGTGGGCTTTTGTCTTTCTGTGTTGAGTGATGTGGCACACCCCAAGGCTGTCATGGAAATTGTAATAGACAAGAGCTATTTACAAGGTGCTTCCCCGGACAAAATTCGCGACCTATGTGCTGAGCATACGGTTCTGTTTATCGAGACACTGCTGTACGAGCTTCTGACTACCGAGGCGGCAATACAGAGGACGTGTTTTGACAAGCTTTCTGAGGAAAATGATAACGTCATAGTTGTCCCATGCACCGGCCCGTTGTTTCGGCATGAGATGGAGTGCCAGCGGCCAGCCTCGCCGTTGATCGACCACCGGGTGCAGATTACATTTCAGAGTCTCGTTGACGGAGTATTCTCTCGTCCCCTGAACGATCACCCAGCGTTAGCTAAGTGGAGACTTGAGGTGCAGCGGGAGATCGATACGTTTCATCAGGTGGCGACAGGGATAGCAGAATGGTGTCCGGCTTTACTGAATGCGCCAGGCCAGGTGCTCAGCGAGGCATGTAACGACCTAAAACGACAGGCATGTACTGACGTCGATGTCGTTCGCAAGATCTACCGAAGCCTCGATCTTGAAGGCTTCCCTCGTGCGACGCTACTTGATTCATCCTGGGCCTTGTTTCGCTGGGTACAAATGCATCTCCTGTTCGGCTTGGACTACATCCGACGCTATGGTTTTGCCGATCTTGCCGCAGTACCAAAGCGACTAGAGCATGATGTCCACGATCTTCAGTACGCCTTATTCGGGACCCTTTGTGGTGCGCTTGCAACAAAAGACACGGAGGTCGCACAGAACTTCAAACTTGCATGTTCGGATGGCGCATTGCTGTTGTGAGAGGCCACACAACCGACTCTAAAACCTGTCTGCGGTGTGCAGAAACAAAGCTGAGGATAATGGGGATCGGATCTTGTTCCGTGCATCACCAAATTATGAGTCTCCTTCAGTGTTCCAGCAGTCCAGGAACAGGAGTTTGATGGGTTTATTGGTGTGTGAGTAAACGCACAAATTCAGCGGCTGAAATAACAGGGACGCCGCTGTGGTTCGTCTTGAATCCAGCTCGGACTTGCCAGTAGACTTACCTGACGGTATCGTGAGCTGACACCCCATCTATCGACCGGTCTCCATCCGGGGGTTTTTATGGAAGTCCAGTATCTGAGTCGTGACCCGGAAATCATGAGCGGCGCCCTCTGTTTCATGGGAACCCGTGTGCTGGTTCAATCCCTGTTTGATTACCTGGAGGGGAGCTCATCGTTGGAGGAATTTCTGAAGGACTTCCCCTCAGTCTCTCGTGAAGCAGCCGTAGCCGTGCTCGAGGTGGCGAAGGAGCGTCTTTTCGCTCATGCGCCTGCTGCTTGACGAGTCCGTCCCGCGCCGTTTTCTCCAGGCACTACGCGCACACACTGTCAAGACTGCTGTGGAGATGGGGTGGGGCGGGAGAAAGAACGGTGAGCTGTTAGCACTCGCAGCTACCGAGTTCGAGGCATTCATTACGGTTGATCAAAACCTTCCTTACCAACAGAATATTTCGACTCTTCCCATCGCGGTCGTTGTGCTCGTAGCCCCGTCTAATGAGCTGCAGGCCCTGCTCCCCCTTGTACCACGTCTTGAGGAGGCACTTGCGACGTTGCGGCCGAGATCGCTTGTTCAGATCAGAACATAGCGGGGGCACAATGAAATAGAGGCCCAGAATTGATTGGCTCATCCCTGGATGGTCCCAATCACGATGGCATTGGCGACGAATCGGCCGTAGGGCACGTCGCGGCATTGCTCCCAATCCGACTCGATCCAATAATTCTGCTTTGAAATCCGCTTGAGAAAATGCTGGGTCGTGAATGGGCTCTTGCCGCTGTTCTGCAAATAATCGAAGTAGCGGTTGTAGCCGATGGGCAGGCTGGCCACGAGTTGGCCGGACGGGGCCAGGCAGGTGGATCGCAGATGATCAATTGCCTGCAGCAGTTTGATTGGCTTCTGGGGCTGTTCGTCCCAGCCGACATGCTCCAAGGTTGAGATGCTGATAATCAGATCATATTTATCCTGAGGGGCAAACTCGACGATATCCCGATTGATGATGCCGGAGCTGACTTCATATTTGTCGACGACGTCATGATGAATGGGGAAATAGTGAGATAAGACGTTGCCCACTTCGAGCACCCGCTTACCTTCATGTTTCAAAAGGAGTTCACGGAAGATGGGGATCTCGACGCCGCGCTCGTTCTTCCAGGTTTTGTTGTACATGTGGTACAGGTACTCGTACGTCTTGTCGTCGAAATGGAAAGTCTTGGTCCGCATGAAGCGGGTCAGCGTCATCTTCATGAGACGCCAGTATCGCCTGAATGCGCTTTCACCGGCTGAGGCTCTTGTGTAATCGTAGGTATAGGACAAGAACGTCCTGCTTCGAGAGATTACTCGAAGATGATGCGAGATCCGGGTGATTTCATTTTGAAGATCTGCAAGGCATTGTAGATACCCTTGGCTGGGTGGTTCAGGATCAGGCGAGAATTGGTGATATGAGTATCGAGGAGCTCGTATTGTCCACCACTGTAATAGAGGTCGCAGTCGTCGATCTGACAGTTCTTGTAGACGTGATTGTCCAATGCCAGTTGCGCCTTGGAAAAGGTTTGCCCGTCAATAATGATGTAATTCGGTTCCAACCCCATTCCGCCTGTCTCCGCGGCGCACTATAGCAAGTCTCTCCTTGAACAGCAAACCAACGTTCGGTCATGACTTCGCGGGACTCACGCCTCGTTATCGATTCTCCAACCGGTTGAAGTCGAGCAGCCCCGCTCCGAGCGGGTCGATCCGCCTGTAGATCTCGTGGATCCCATAGACATAGTCCTTGACCGACTGGTGGGCATCTCGGTACCAGAAGTCCCGTTCCCGCTCCCGTTCCTTGCCGGGGAGCAGCATCAGGAAGTTGAATTCCCCCTCCATCCGCAAGAAATCCATGTAGAGGCGCGTGTCGAGCCGGTGTCCGGCGAAGCATAGACGTCGAAGCCGGCCACGAGTAGATAGTAAATTCGCTCGAGCAGATCGTAGGACAGGAGCCAGGCGGTTTTTGGATCGTCGCCGACCAGGCCTTGTACCACAGAGGCGCTGTCGGCGTGGCGGAACACGGTGAGGGCTGTGTTACGGTTCCGTCCCCGCCCGTTCCAGACAAAGGACAGGTCGTGCGCCTCGTGTTCGACTCTGAGGTCTTCAAGATAGGCTTGCTTGGCTTTGAGGAATTCGTTTTGCGTACGGGAGTATTTCAGCCAGGAGGCCAGGCCGAGTCGGCTTGTTCCTTCGGTGGTCGGCAGGTAGAGATGTTTGCTCGTCCTCGCCAGGAATTCCTCGTTCTTGTCGAGCACAGCGCTGTCCGGGTCCACGAAGAAAATCCAGAACCGATCATCGATGGCGGTGAGCGCGATGGTTCCGCGGCAGACCGGCCCCTTGATGAACAACATGACAAAGGCAAGGGCATCGTCGAGCAGAAACCGGTAACGTGAGCGGACCGGCAGGTCGCGGAACGCGACAAAAGGGTTCGAGACTACGGCGGCCTCATAGGTGGGCAGCGCTTGGACGTTGTACGGCTGGTCAAGGAACAGTTCGGTATAATGCTGTTTCCGTGAGGTATTGAGCACGTAGGGGGTGTGTAGCTTGGTCAGGAAGCTGCCACGCACCGGCTCGAGACGATAGTAGACGCGGGTCACTCCAGGGTCGTCATAGGGCCGACGTGTCACGATCGGGTCGATGGGCTGACCTGGTGCCGAACGAGACCGTATGAGGCGAAACCACTGCCGATCGGGTAGCTCGTCGAAATAGAGATGGGTTGACCTCGATTGTCAATAGTGGACGGCTGCACTGCCGGCCGTCGTGGGAGGAGGCGCGGCCGGTTCACCGGCGTGCGCCGGTCCTGATGACGTAGAGCGTGCGCATCCGGTCAGGCTCCACAAAAGAAGGCTCAGAAATAACCAGCCGGCTGTGGCGAGGCAAGGGGGTCGGATCACACCGAGAACTTCGTCCCGTCCTCGGCATGACCTTTGTCTCCCATCGTTGCTCTCCCCTCCGTTCCGCAGCTGACCGGAGACTGTAATATAACGCAGTGAGAAATAGCCGAGCCCTGGCGCTGGCCCCGTTTCGAGACAACGCTTCATCGGAGCAGAAGACGGCTTCGACCGTCTGTTCCGGCTGACGAGGGGAGGCGCATGTATTCGGAGGCAGGAACCGGAGTGAGCTGTGCACCCTTCTCCAATTTACATAAGTGGCGTGCTCTCACCAAGAGGAGCTGCTGAGGCACATAACAAATGGAAAGAACTCTAGTTCGGGACGATTCGGGATATGTTGCCACCCTTGGTCAGAATATAGAGCTCTCCCGAGCCATCCTGGCCAAAACTGGTGATGGAAGAAGCAGCCAGCAGGGGCCACTCTGTTTGTTCAAGAGCTGAGCCATTATTGAAGCGGAAGCTGCGGACAAACCCGGCGCAAAAATCAGCATAGAAATAGGTGCCTTGGATTGCCGGTGCTGCTTGGCCTCGATAGACATACCCTCCGGTAACAGAGCAGGCTCCATTGTCATGGGTATACTCAACAATCGGCAATGTAAGATTCCCGTTATTGCAGTTGGTGGCTGGGTTAAAACAAACTGATCCCTCCATGAGTCGCCAACCGTAATTGAGTCCTCTTCCTGCATTGGGACCCGCCGACACATTGATTTCTTCTCGAGCATCCTGGCCGACATCGCCGATATAGAGATCGTTCCCATCGAACGAAAAGCGCCAGGGATTCCGGAGTCCATAGCTCCAGATCAACTGATTGCCTCCGCTGAGGAGAAAAGGGTTGACTGTTCCGCTGGTGCAGGCTGCTCCGGTGGTTGGATCGATCCGGAGCAGTTTTCCCAGTCGGCTTCCGAGGTTTTGGGCGTTATTGTTCGGATCCCCGGAACCTCCTCCATCTCCGACTCCTGCGTACAAACAGCCATCCGGTCCGAATGCCAACATGCCCCCATTATGGTTGGCGAAACCCGGATGTGGAATGGAGACCAAGATGACCTGCGAAGCTGGAGCAGCGACGTTGGGGTCTGTTGGTGACACTAGAAGCCGAGCGATCGTGATTGCTCCGTTGGCGTCCGTATAATAGATATAGAACCGACCGTTGGTATTGTAGTTTGGGTCAAAGGCCGCTCCCAGCAAGCCTTGTTCTCCTCCACTTGTGATGCCCGTCACGGTCAGAAATGTCGAGAGCACGCTTCCAGTTGCCCGATCAAGTACTTTAATGGCGCCTCCCAGTTCCAGGACGAAGAGACGATTCGAATCACCAGGGGGCGCCGTCATGAATACCGGAAAATTAAGGTTGCTCGCGATGGTTTGGAGCTTCAGAGTGGTTGATGTCGGAGCGCTGTCCTGGGTGTCACCTTTTCCTCCACAAGCAGCAAGGCCGGTACAACACATACATAGGGTGGTCCAGAGGATAAGCGTTCTCATTGGGTAAGCCCTTGTCTTGCTTGGGAGATATTCCGCATCTTATCACTCCTTGTGGTAACAAATCCTTAGCGCCATTTGAAGAGGGCAGACTTATCTCAGGAATGACACCAGAACAACCTGGTCCCTGGGCTTCGCTGAGTCTGGTGTTTTCTAGAAGGGCAGTCTTTTGTCTTGATCCGCTCAGGGCGACTCTATAGAATGGCTCAGCTTTTCGGGTGGTTAGCTTCTTGTTCGACTCCGCCCGCCTTGGATTTACCCACTCGCGCATGTACTTTGGATGGGTTGAAGCCACGGAGAGCCGTGTGACATAAGGAGTCCGTTTAACCAGCAGGAGGATTTCCCGTGAGTGACTCATCGATTGTAACGTTTGCTCTTATAGCGGCCGTGGCTGGTATCGCCTATGGGCTGTACCTCGCGATGTGGGTGTTCAGGCTCGATGCCGGCAATGCCAAGATGCAGGAAATCTCAAAAGCCATTCAAGAGGGTGCCAGCGCCTACATGAATCGACAGTACAAGACCGTCGGGTATGTCGCCGCGGGCCTGTTCGTCATTCTGGCGGCGGCTGGAGCCGTCTCGGATAAATTTGGTCTGATCACTGCGGTCGGATTCTTAGTCGGCGCCAGTGCCTCGGCCATCGCCGGCTACGTGGGCATGATCATCGCGGTTCGTGCCAATGTTCGGACTGCCCAAGCAGCCCATGATGGGATGAATGCGGCCTTGATCGTTGCCTTTCGCGGTGGAGCGGTGACGGGCCTGCTCCTGATCGGGCTCGGACTTCTGGCTATTACTGGGTTCTATACCATTGCAGTATCAATGGCTGGACAGGAGAAAGCCATTCACGCGTTGCTCAGTCTTGGCTTCGGTGGCAGTCTGATCTCCGTCTTCGCACGCGTCGGTGGCGGCATCTACACGAAGGCAGCCGACGTCGGTGCCGACTTGGTCGGCAAAGTAGAAGCGGGGATTCCAGAAGATGATCCGAGAAATCCGGCCGTGATTGCAGATAACGTGGGTGACAATGTGGGTGACTGCGCCGGAATGGCGGCAGACTTGTTTGAAACCTATGCCGTGACGACCGTGGCAGCCATGGTGTTGGCCTTTACGATGTTCAAGGGAGCGACCGCTCCAATCCTTTATCCGTTAGCGTTAGGTGGGGTGACGATCTTTGCCACAATTATCGGTATCTTCTTTGTCAAGGTCACTCCGGGCGGGGAAATCATGCCGGCGCTCTATAAAGGGTTGTTTGTAGCCGGTGGGATCGCAGCTGCGGCATTTTTGCCGATCACCTTCATGATCATGGGTGGAGTAGGCGGTGTCAGCGGATTCAGCTACTACATCGCAGCGTTGATGGGCTTGGCCGTGACATTGGCGCTTGTGTTTATCACGGATTATTACACCTCCAAGAGCTATGAACCGGTGCAGTACATCGCCAAGGCGAGTGAAACCGGCCATGCGACGAATATTATCGCAGGCTTGGCGGTGGGTATGCAGGCGACTGCAGCTCCTGTAGTGGTGATTGCCCTGGCAATTCTCGGCAGTTATTGGATTTGCGGGGGAGCGGAATCCAGTGGCCTGTATGGCGTTGCCGTCGCAGCGGTGTCCATGCTCTCGATGGCAGGGATTGTCGTTGCGATCGATGCCTTCGGTCCTATTACGGACAATGCGGGTGGCATTGCAGAAATGTCGCATTTGGGCAAGGACGTTCGAGACATCACGGATCCATTGGATGCGGTCGGCAATACGACCAAGGCGGTCACAAAGGGCTATGCGATCGGGTCCGCTGGTTTGGCGGCGGTCGTGTTGTTCGCGGAATATTCCCGCGAGGTTGCAGCCCGCAATCCCTCACTGGCCGCATTTGATCTTTCCAATCCGAAAGTTTTAGTGGGGCTGTTCCTCGGTGGCATGTTGCCGTTTATTTTCGGCGCATTGTGCATGAAAGCCGTCGGTCAAGCCGGTGGTTTGATCGTCGAAGAAGTCCGGCGCCAATTTCGGACGATCAAGGGCATCATGGAGGGAACCGGTAAGCCGGAATATGGAACTTGTGTGGATATCGTGACGCAGGCGGCGATCCAGAAGATGATGATCCCAGGATTGATTCCGGTGGTGTCGCCACTCTTGATAGGCGTGATTCTTGGCCCTCAGGCGCTGGGTGGGGTGCTCGTGGGCAGCATCGTGACCGGTTTGTTTGTTGCGATTTCCATGACGAGCGGTGGTGGCGCCTGGGACAACGCCAAGAAGTTTATCGAAGAGCAGGGCAAGAAGGGGAGCGAAACACACAAGGCGGCGGTCACCGGTGATACGGTCGGTGATCCATACAAGGACACAGCGGGTCCTGCCGTGAATCCGATGATCAAGGTGATTAATATCGTGGCGTTGCTTATTATTTCGCTCATTGTATAGGGTAGCATCTCTTGTATCTCGCGAATCGTTGTTCGAGCCATGAAGTGGGTTGCTCGCGCTTTCTTCATGATCGAGCAGTCTTCCTCCTGTCGGTTCCTGAAGCCATGAGATGGCTTTTCTTCTCGGCGAGAGTCTTCTCATGGTTTTTACGTTAGCTTGACGGTTTTACGAATGCTGGAGTAAGGTTAATTAAACCTGTCCTTGGTTATCGGGAGGTGCTCGGATGGAAAAACAAGAGCGAAAACAGGAAACCAGACGAGAGCCGCAAGGTCAAGGTAAGGAAGAAGTCAAGGCGAATCCCAAGGTTGTCGAAGCCGGCAAGAAGATCAAGGAAGACATCGATAAACTGGTCGATGAAATTGACGATGTCCTTGAAAAGAACGCCGAAGAATTTGTGAAGAACTACGTACAGAAAGGAGGAGAATAACACCGGCTCCAACTACCCCATTCCCACTCGATTCGTCCTACCCCTCCCACAAGGTCCTCGGTTTGACAAAGAATGAGCGACTTATTACAGTCTGCCCCGCTCCGCCGTGATTCGTAGTCTGAGTGGTCTGAATTGTGACACGGCGCAGCTTCTTAAGGAGACGAGGATGAAGTCTAGACTTTGGGTCGTTCGCCAGGTCGATCCAATTCAACGGGGTCTCTTATCACAAGCCTTATCCATCTCATCGGTGACTGCCTCGTTGTTGCTCAATCGGGGTGTCACGAACGTGGACCAGGCGACAGCCTGGATGTCTCCTCTCCGAACTCATGATCCTTTCTTGATTCCCGATATGGAACGGGCAGTTGACCGTCTGTATCAGGCCATGCAACGGCGCGAGGTCGTCTGTTTTTACGGCGATTATGATGTGGACGGCATGTCCGCGACGAGTATTTATCTTTCATTTTTCCGTGAGCTCGGCGCCGAAGTCCGAGCCTATGTCCCTCATCGCCTGCGTGAGGGATATGGTCTGAATGAGAACGCCGTTCGGATCTTGGCGAAGGAGGGTGTTTCTCTATTGGTAACGTCCGATTGCGGGACCACGTCGCATCGTGAGATCAGCCTTGCCAATCAATTGGGAATCGATGTCGTCGTGACCGACCACCATCAAAGCGACATGGAGATGCCGCCGGCTTTGGCGGTGATGAATCCGCATCGGTCCGAAGCGTGGTATCCCTTTCACGGGCTTTGTTCCGGTGGGCTTGCATACAAGGTTGCTCAGGCCTATGACAGAAAGTACGGTTCCGGTTCGGTGCCACTGGAGTCACTATTGGATCTGGTCGCGCTTGCGACGATCGCCGACGTGGTTCCGCTGCAAGATGAAAATCGACTATTCGTTCGAGAAGGTCTCGCTCAAATTTCACGAGGGGCGCGCTGCGGCATACGAGCCTTGAAGTATGTCGCCGGTATCAGTCGTGAATGCACGACGGAAACCGTCGCGTTTAAACTCGGGCCTCGACTTAATGCCGCAGGGCGATTAGATGAGGCTATCAAAGGGGTCAAACTTCTGACGACGGAATCTGAATGGGAAGCCAAAGAGTTGGCTGAAGATTTGGAACGGTTGAATCGAGCCCGCCGTGATCTCGAGGCCGAGATTCTACAGGAAGCGTTAGCTCAGGTGGAAGCACGGGAGTGGCCGGGCGGCATCGTGCTGTATGCACGAGGGTGGCATCTAGGGGTCGTCGGTATCGTGGCCGCCCGTATCATGGAGCGGTTCCATCGTCCGACGGTCGTCATCGCTGTGAATGAACAGGGTATTGGAAAAGGGTCCGCCCGGACCGTGCCCGGGTTCGACTTGTATCAGAGTTTAACAGCCTGTCGAGACTTGCTCATGGCATTCGGTGGCCATCCCAGCGCGGCAGGAATTACGATTCAGGAAGCAAGGCTGCCGGAATTTTTGGAACGATTTTCCGCCATCGCCGAGACATGGCTCCGAGAGACTCAAAGTGTTCCCATGCTGCATGTGGATTCAGAAGTTCTGCTGAACGACGTCACGTTGCAGCTGATTCGGGAGATCTGGACGTTGCATCCATTCGGGGCTGGAAATCCGGAGCCGACGTTCGCCGTCAAGGGTCTGGATGTTCTCAGCGCTCGAATGGTCGGAGAGAAGCATTTGAAGATGACGGTCCGCCAGGGAGGGTCGGTACCGTTTGATAGTATTGGATTCGGGATGAAATCGTTGGAGGAGTATGGATTGTCTCTCAAGACACCGATCGACATCGCGTTTACGCCGGAACTGAATCACTGGAACGGGTATGATCGGATTCAACTGCGCCTCCGAGATATACGGGCGGCAGGTTGTGAGTCATAGAAGATGTACGAAACCGTGACGAGTATCGACCAATTGTTGGATCGTTTGCAAGACTATCAGCCTGACGCTGATCTTGGCGTGGTACGGAAGGCGTATGAGTTTTCCGCGAGGGCGCATGAAGGACAAGTGCGTCGATCCGGAGAGCCCTATGTGAGGCATCCTCTGGCGGTGGCTGGGGTGTTGACGTCCTTGAAAACCGACGTCACCGCGGTTGTGGCCGGACTCTTACACGATACACTGGAAGATACGGTCGCGACGGCCGCGGAGCTTCAGCGTGAATTCGGGAATGAAGTCGTTCATCTCGTCGATGGGGTGACCAAGATCGGGAAGATCACCTTTAAGAGTTCAGAAGAAAAACAGGCCGAAAATTTCCGCAAGATGGTGCTCTCGATGGCGGACGACATTCGCGTCGTGATCATCAAACTGGCCGATCGTCTCCACAACATGCGAACCCTTGAACATCTCAGCGAGAAAAGAAGGCAAGAAATCGCACAAGAGACGGTAGAAATCTATGCACCGTTGGCGAATCGCATCGGGATCGGATGGGTCAAGAATGAACTGGAAGATTTGTGTCTGAAACATCTCAAGCCGGATGTCTATGAAACCTTGCGAGTGTGCGTGGCGAAGCGCGACGAAGATCGTCAGCAGTACATCCATGAGGTGCAGGCACTCGTTGAGAGGGCGCTGAAAGAGAATGGGCTTGTCGGAGGGGTGTATGGGAGACCGAAACATCTCTACGGTATCTACCAAAAAATGAAGAAGCAATCGATCTCCTTCGAAGAGGTGTACGATCTCACCGCCTTGCGCATCATTACGGATACGAAGATGAACTGTTATGCGCTGTTGGGTGTCATCCATTCGTTGTGGCGACCGCTGCCGGGTCGCTTCAAGGATTACATCGCGATCCCCAAATCGAACCTCTACCAATCTCTCCATACAACCGTGGTAGGGCCGAAGGGGGAGCACGTAGAGTTTCAGATCCGCACGGAAGAAATGCATCGCGTGGCTGAGTACGGGATCGCAGCGCATTGGAAATATAAAGAACAGGGGAGGGTGCAGGATAAAGATAGTAAGGCCTTCGGATGGTTGCGGCAGTTCATCGAATGGCAAAAAGATCTGCCGGACAATCGCCAATTCATGGATTCCGTGAAACTTGAGCTGTTCCACGACGTGGTCTATGTCTTTACGCCCAAGGGAACCGTCAAAGAACTGCCTAAAGGGGCCACGCCGGTAGACTTCGCCTACGCGATTCACACGGAAGTCGGCGACCACTGTGTCGGGGCGAAAGTCGACGGGAAGATCGTTCCGCTCAAACATGAACTGGCGAGTGGCGACACCATCGCAATTCTGACATCGCCAAACCAGACTCCACACAAAGATTGGCTTAAGTTCGTACGCACGTCACGGGCAAAGACAAAGATCAAGCATTGGATCAAGGCGGAGGAACAGAAAAGGAGCTTGGAAATCGGTCGGCGTTTGCTCGAGGCGGAGGTACGTCGCCATGGTCTAGCGCCGGCGCAGGTGTTGAAGTCTGATTCCCTTCTCGAGGCTGCGAAACAAGAGGGTTATGAAACGATCGACGACCTAGCGGCGGCTGTGGGATTTGGAAACGTCGCAACGGCTCAAATCTTCGGAAAATTGATGGCTCCGCTATCCGCTGCTGCTCCAATTCAATCCGAGCCGGCCAGTGCTCGCAAAGTCATCAGTACGAGAAGAGAGGAGCCGGGCGTCCAAGTGAAGGGGGGACGCGATCTGTTGATGCAATTGTCGCGATGCTGTAATCCAGTTCCCGGAGACAGGATCTTGGGATACATCACGCGTGGAAGAGGTCTCACGATCCATTCGGTCGACTGTCCCAACCTGGAAGCCTTGGATTATGATCGAGAACGTTTGGTGGAAGTGGAGTGGGATACGGCCACACCGAGTCAGCATGCGGTAAAAATAGCCGTCATTGCGGCGGATAAGACGGGAGTGTTGGCGAACGTCTCCTCAGCGATCGCCGAATGCAGAGCGAATATCAGCCGAGCCGAAATCATCACTCGGGAAGACCGCAAGGCACAGCTGGATTTTGTCATCGAAATCGCTGATACAGCTCACCTGAATCGAGTGCTGAAAACCATCGAACGGGTAGAGGGCGTCATTACGGCACGGCGCGTTCGGTCTTGGCAGGAACGATCCTAAAGACAGTGTGCCCAGAGAAGACGCTAAGGCCGGCCGAACAGCAGTGTTGTCCCTTTCTCAATCTTGTACCCGTCGACTGTACCACCCCCAATTTCGAGCACATACATCGCATCATCACTGTTGGGGCGGTATTGAGGACAGGAGTCGTCGGTCTTCGTGCAAATCGGAACATTGCGTTCGATATGGATGACCCGTTTTTTGGCGTCGAGCCAAATCAGATCGAGTGCGATCTTGGTGTTTTTCATCCAGAATGACCAGGCTTGCGGCTGACTGAAGAAAAATAACATCCCATGATCTTTATTCAAGTGATCCCGATACATCAAGCCGACGGTACGCTTCAATGGCGTATCGGCGATCTCGGCATGGATCGTGATGCCCGAGGGAGTCTGGATATGTATGAGCCCTCCGTCAGAGGCGTTGGATGTCGGCATGCCGAGAAGGAGTGATCCAATGAGCGGCATGGAACACCAAGAAAAGCGAATTACATTCCCGAATGGCATGGGGTGCATCGTAGCCATCCGGCCCAGATCAGTCAAGGAACGTATTGGAGCCGTTGCGAGCAGACGGCGTTTCCCTTCCCTCAATCTTGCAATCCTTTCGGGCAATGTGCCATTCTCAGCCGCCGGGTGAAAGAGGGAATCATGCAGGAAAAACGACGCGTGTTATACAAAAAGGGGGTGTTCGTCTGCCCTGGATGTCGCCAGTCCTATGTTCAAGAGAAATGGATCGAAGAATGGCGGATTCGGTGCCACCGCTGTACCTACCGTGGAACTCTGACAGAAGTGTCGGTTGAGGAGCATATGGAGGAAGAGACGTTTCGTCGCTGACCCTTCCATAGGCTTTCATCCGGAACCTAACGTTGTGTCGCCATACCCCACGAAGACGCATGCTTCAAGTGAATCACGGCATCTCCTGGCCGTCGCGTTGACGTTGGTCACGCTTTGCACCGGCTGCGTGTCCAGGTCATGGGCGGACGAATCCTCGCCCGCGATCAAAATCCTTGTGGCTTATCATTCGCTCTCGGGAAACACGGAGCGCATGGCGGAAGCAGTGGTGGCGGGAGCAAAGTCGGTCTCCGGTACCCAAATTGTTTTGAAGCGTGTAGGACAAGTAACCGCGGAAGATTTGTTTTCTGTCGATGCGGTCGTGGTCGGCTCTCCTGTCTATTGGTCCAACATGTCTGGAGAGGTGAAGACTTTCTTCGATAATTGGCAGTTCAAGTTCGGCGTCTTTCCTGAATTCAAGATGAAAAATAAGGTCGGAGCTGCCTTTACCTCGGGAGGGCAAGTTTCAAGCGGGAAAGAGATTACGATGTTGACTATCCTTGCCGCGATGCTGGGAAATCAAATGATTGTGGTGAGCGGTGGTGGAGCCTTTGGAGCGTCTGCCACAACCGAGGGTGAGAGTCCGGGAATCGATGACAAAGAGCTCGCCGAGGCCGAAGCGTTGGGCCGGCGTGTTGCCGACGTGGCGAAGCTCATCAAAGGTGGGGCTTCCCGTTGAACTATTCCGAATGGATGAGTGCCGAAACCTCTGCTGCGAATTGACCTGTCAAGGAAGCGCTGGACCTACCGCTCCACGATGCCGGGCGATGCTCCTTGGACAGCGAGATCGACAAACTCATGGATGTTTTTTGCGCAACGACCGCAGCTGCCGCTCTGCTTGAGGCCAAATTTGGACTTGAGCTGACAGGGCATCACACACCCTGCTCGCCCCGCATCTCGAACATCTGATTCTGTGATTCCTCGACACAAGCAAACAAACATTCAGTCACCATTGAGCGATTATGAGAAGCATTATCAGTGTGCCATTGCAGAACGATTCTGTCAAGTCTTCTCGTGCAGTCTTGTCATGTGTCGGTTTAACCGTTATTCATCAGTGAGATAGGGTTACGAGAGGGTTTCTTCCAGCTGCTGCACCATGTCCTTAATGGTATCGAACCCTGACTGCCAAAAGGAGGCGGATGTCATATCCACGCCCAATTTGTTGAGAATGGCCTGGGGTGATTGAGATCCTCCGATGGCAAGCAGGTCCAGATACTTTGGGACAAATGATGCCCCTTGCTCTTTGTACATTCTGTATAAGGCCAATACGAGCAGATTGCCAAAGCTGTAGGCGTAGCAATAGAATGGACTGGCGAAGAGATGGGGAATCATGAGCCACTCCCATTGAAACTCGTCCGGTACTCGTACGGCTTTGCCGAATTGCTGTCTCAGCTCTGAGAGATAGGCTCGTGCCAGTTGGTCTCCTGTGGCCCCTTCCGCCACCATTTGATGCGCTACTTGCTCGAATCGAATGAAATAGGCCTGCCGTAGCACAGTTGCATAGATGTCATCCAGTTGACTCAGGAGCAAGCCTTGTCGAACGGTTTTGCTGTGCTCGTTCGACATGAGGGTGTCAGAGAGAATGCATTCGCCGAAGACGGACGCTGTTTCCGCCAGTGGAAGGGTTGAATGGAAAGTAAAGATCGAATGGTCTTTCGCCATCATTCCATGGATGGCATGGCCGAGCTCATGGGCCATGGTGGCGATGTCTCGGGCTTCTCCGGTGTAGTTCAACATCACATAAGGGGTCAAGCCCGGCACCACGCTGTGGCAATATGCGCCCCCCAGCTTGCCGGGACATGTGGGCCCGTCGATGTGTCGATCACGAAAGACCTGCTCGGCCAACTCCGCAAGCCGGGGAGAGAAACCACGATAGGCGCCTAGCACCATGCTGACGGCGTCGGCATATGCATATTTCTTGGTATCTGCCCGATGGGGAGCGTAAATATGATACCGATTCATGGGGGAGATTTTGCAGATCTTCGCCTTCAGTTTGAAGTAGGTCTGGAAAATCTCCGCATTCTTGGCACAGGTGGACAACAGCACGTCGACGGCTTGGTCCGGCACATCATTACCGAGGTTGCGGGTTGCGATCGGGGAAGCAAACCTACGGAGTTCGACGTTCTCAGCTTTCCAGTCGTTCACGAGTGTCCGATATATCTCTCCGAGCAGGTCACGTTGGGTTGAGAACACGCGATAGAGTTCTCTGTATGCAGCCTGGCGGATGGATGCCTTTTGGCTTCGCACGTGGGTCATGAGTTCTTCGCGGTTTATGGTGCGTGGCTTCCCGCCGATCTTCATCGTGAATGTCAGTCCGTTGGTCACGACGTCATAGAGTGTGTTGACGGCACTCCGACCGGTCACATTCTTGATGTTGATGATTTTCTCCTCCGATTCAGAAAGTGTGTGAGGTGTGTAACGCCTGATGGTTTCCAGGTAGTATCGAAGGTCGCCGACGTCGGCCATCAGTCTTGCCGCATTCTCCTTATCTACCCCCTGCCACCAGAGGTCAAGAAAGAGCAGGCGATTGTTTACGGCGGTGAGCCGCTCCTCCACCTGCGACTTAAACGAGCGTGCTTTAGTGTTTTTGGTGTTTTCCGAAAACCAAAGGTAGGCGAATGCGCCAAGCCGGGCGGAGCTCTCCGCGATCGACTCGGTGAGCGTCAGGATCGATCGGAAATCAGAACCCGCCATTGTTGCCTGGAGCCGAGGACGAGCCGACTCAACCTGCACGACCTGCTCATCAAGCGCTTCCAAATGCCGCGCCAGGTCGTTGAGAGGGTTCTTGACTAGATGAGTGAGATCCCAGCGGTCAGACACCGCCGGGGATGAAGTCTTCTGCCGAATCGGATGTCTCGCGATCATGCCCAATCTCCTTTGCGTAGCTGCCCCAGGGCGAACAGGTTGCATCCTATCATCCGGCTGTGCCGTGATTGGAGAAAATGATCAGAGCCCAATGGATGCACAGCCGCGTTGACAGTCAGTCGCCGGGGTGTAAAGATTGTTTTCACGGACTGCAACATGAACGACCACGAACTGCATCGTGTTGTCCAATATGTAACTGCAAGCACGTCGTATGCGCGGGACACGGTGTCGGACATCCTTCACACAGGTCTCGGAGAGCTGTCTGCCTTGGCCGCGCATTCGACCAGACCCTTCGAGCGGGAAGCGCTCCTCGAATATGTTTCACAATGGACGATCAAACGAACGGGACAGCCTGAGCCGTTGGTGCGGGAAGTTCTGGGGTGCGCGGGTCGATGGCTGGATGAAGTGTACGACCAATGTGTCGCTCGACAACCGGAGGTCTTGGGCGAGTCACCGGATGACGACGAAGGCGACGAGCCGGTCGCATGACGGTCGGTGGTGCCTTGTGAGGCGTATCTCGCCGCGGTAACATCAGGACAAGCTATCAACGTGTTTGACGGACCACAGCGGGAAAAGTGATGGCACGATGGCGACCGCGACGAACAGTGAAGCTCCACTCCGGCTTGCGTGAAGTCTATGGTACACCCGTCGTCGTCATATCCTGGAAGCGCCATTCCCAGCAAGACCTTTCTCACCACCTTGATGACCAATGGAACATGCTCAGTCGGCACTGTATCGATCATTCAAGTCATCTTCGGCTCGGGCGGCTTCTTCATCGCTTGGCCCATCATGATCTCGGCGTGCAGGAATCTGCGATGGCGGAACTGGAGCTGGCCACCCAGCTGATTCGCGTCGGACACCGAGTCACGTTTCTTCCTGAGTCACAAGCCAGAACGGCCGATTTGGAATGCCGCCATGGATCAGAACGGTTTTTTGTGGAGGTGACGGCAATGGTAGGCTCGGCTGAACAACGGCGGCTGCCTGTACGTGGGATCACGAGTGACGAGGGGCCGGAAGAAGAAACGGATCGCGGCGTGATCTTGACCCACCGAATCTTAGCGCGCATCAGACAAAAGGCGAAGCAGCTTGCCGACTATTGCGATCCGGTCATCTTGAGCATTTCCATACCACGGGCGGATCTGCTGGGAGGACGTCAAGGTCGGCGGGAGCAGATTCGAATGGATCTGAAGGTGCTGGCCGGCTCCACAACAGTCGATCTGATGAAACTTCGACAGCTCAGTGCCGTATTGATCTCACTGTGGGACGTCGAGCCGCTTCCCTCTCGAGCGGCGTTGAGGCTTGCCAATGTGGACTTAATTGAACGAGCCAATCATCAGCGTACTCAACCGCGTGTGCGCATGTTTATTCAGAACCCCGCTGCCGCCGCGTCGCTGAGCGAGCGACAAGCGGAGGACTTCCGCCTGATTTTCTGATGGAGACCATCCGCAATCGATTTCATCAAGGACCAGGAAAAACTCCCGGCACCTTTTCATATCCCGGTACCGTTTCATACCCCACGCTGTCGCCATCGAGTCTCCTCTCCACTGTGTGGAGAAGCGTCTTGATCCTGCTCTTATAGCGAGAGTGGAGAAGATTGGTGATGGGGCTCACCAGGAACCGTCCTCTCAACCGAGAGGATTGATAACTCCTACCTGACATCGTCTGGTAGGAGTTGATTGTGGAGCCCCTGGGTCGGGTTGCTTCTGCTTCGTCCTTTCTCCATTCAATCGCATATCCGCTTGTGCGGTGCGACTTCCGTTCGGAAGTGTCAATTTGTCACGCCCGCTCAGTACTGTCCCAACGTTATTCGAACAAGTCAGCTGTTTTATCTGAAATGTGGTCGATGTCTTCAAGCACGGCTTATGCACATAGTTAGGCTCAAGGTATTTGTTCACTTTGTTCACATAGAGTTCGGCGATCGTGAAGGCCGGCAAGATGTGCTCCCACGATGGACCTCATCGCAAGGTCGTAAGCCGTCCATTTACGGTTACGGTTCAAGTCGACGACAGACGAAATCATGTGTGGTTTTCCCCAGTCAAGGAGGTTCGTATGAGAGCGGTAGTCATGGGTTGTATCATCACGTGCGGCTATGTGCTGCCCGAGTTGCTGCCGGCCGTGTATGCCGGTTTGTTGTGGAAGGTTTGGCTGCAGGCGGTAGGTGGAGTGAGCTCATGACGATCGAATAGCCTCTTCCCGCAAATAGACTGCTGGGACGCTTAAAGCAGGTCACACAGAATCGAACGAAAGGGGTGTCTATCGAAAAAACTTCTGTATCTACTCTGCTGTCGGAGGCCAGAGATCTTCAGAGTCCAGAGCCTTCTGTCGTCCGTCTGTTTCCTGACGGAATAGGAGGATACGATGAGGCTCTGGATATGGTTTTCGATGATACTGCTCTCCGCGCTGCTTGCGGGCGAGGCATGCGCCGATCTTGATCCCTTCGAGTTTCAGATCTACCCTTATGAAACCGGTGGCAAAGGGCATTTCGATCCTCAGCTGTTGTCCAGTTTCGTGGCGTCTGGGTTTCGGGAACCCGGCCGCGGTACCTCATCGGACAGCACATTCGCCAGTCAATATATGACGCGGATGGCTGCTGAATTCGAGTATGGTCTCACCAAGAAGATTGACTTCGCTTATTATCTGAATGTGGCCATTCCAGGGTCTCCCCTGATGGCTCCTCAGTATGCCGGCTCGAAGTTCCGACTGCGCGGCCGGCTTTTTGAAAAAGACGTGCTGCCCGTCAACTTGGGATGGTATGCGGAGATCGAATGGTGGAACAAGCAGTTCGAGGATAACCTCGTGGAGGGAGAGATCATGCTCGTCGCTCAAAAGGATATCGGTCGTTGGACGTTCATCATAAACGCCCCAGACTTGGACCACGGCTTGGTCGGAGCCGATACGGGCAACTGGTTTTCGTTGGGCTATCGAGCCGAGGTTCGGTATTGGGTCAGCAAAAAGCTGACTCTAGGGCTCCAGCCTTATGGGACGATCGGCCAACTACAGGATCCGCACCCGCTGCCGGATCAGCAGCACTATATCATGCCGGTCGTGCATATGATGCTCGGAGAGGTTCCTGCGAGTTTTGGCCTGGGGTTCGGTCTCACACCCAATTCCGATCTGGTGATTTTTAAGGGCAATTTTTACTTTGGAGGGGCGGGGAGCCTAGCACGAGATATTCGGCTGTGGCGTTAGTTGTGCGTTGGCTATGGGCTAAGGATTTCATCGTTCTCATGGGCCACGACCATAGCACTATTTCCGGCTGAATATGCCCAATCATCACTTTCGGGTATTGTAAATTCGACCTCCGGATCGCTCATATCGCTGAAAGACAGCGACGGCTTCATCTCGGCAGAGATCTCTGGTTACGGTAATCCTACGTTGCTTCAGCTCCGCGATCCAATTCTTGGGTTTGGGAGCTTCGTCGAACCCGATCGATGTTGCATCGGATCTTCGTGCGCCGCAAACGACTTTTGGGACACCGGACCAAATGATCGCACCGTAACACATGGCACAGGGTTCACAACTCGTAACCAGTTCGAGCGTCGGCATGCCGTCGGTCCCCAGGTCGAAATGCCTCAGGGCTTGGTGTGCATTCGCGAGCACCACCATTTCGGCGTGGGCGAGGGAACAGTTGGAGGGTTCCACGACATTTACCCCGACAGCGATGAGCCGGCCCGTTTGAGACTCAAATACGGCAGCTCCGAATGGCCCACCGGTTCGAGCAGTGACGTTCGTGAGGGCGAGTTGGATCACGAATCGCATGCGATCAGCAGCCGTCACAATCGGCTCTTGCCGGCGGCGCGCGACCGAGATAGCCCAAGGTGGAAGGCGAAAAAGGAAGCTGGATGAGGGACCGGACCTCACGATGGGAGTGACAGCTTCAACGCTTCGAGGTTCTTTGTGACCATGGCGTCGCCGTTTTTTGTTGATACGTCGATGCCCGTGACACAAATGGTTCGGCATTCATCCAGGCGTCCCAGTTTTTGGAGTGACTGAGCGAGTGCGAGATAGGCGGCCGAATAGGTCGGTTTCACGGTCACGCACTGACGTAGGGATTTGGCGGCTTCCTCGAAAATGCCATCATCCATATAGGCTTTTCCCAAGCCGAACCAGGCCACATCATCATTCGGGTCCATGGCAAGAAGTTTCTTGAGCGGTTCAATTCGAGGGTTAGGCATTAGCACCTATCCGGATCACAGCATTGGAGTGACCGTAGCATGGGCTCGCCGACGTTGTCTATGGCGTTTTCTGCATGATAGTCTGACACGTCACAGGTGGTTGTGATGGGGAAAACTGGTCTCGTCTATCATTCAGCCTATCTTGAGCACGATATGGGACCCGGGCATCCGGAGTCTCCTCATCGACTGCGTGCGATCATGCAACGGTTGGAGCAGAGCGGGACTGTGGCTCGTCTGGTGAGAATTGAACCTCGAAGAGCCGAGGAGGAATGGATTACACAGGTCCATGCCCCCAACTATGTTGCGGCGCTCAATCGAGAAGCGCCGGCTACCGGCCGAGTGTCTCTTGATCCTGATACGTCGATGTCGCCCGGCACGCTGAACGCCGCTTACCTGGCGGCTGGGGGAACCTTGGCAGCGGTCGATGCCATCATGGGTCACCAAGTTGACCATGTGTTCTGTGCCGTTCGGCCTCCCGGCCACCATGCCGAAGCCGGGCGGGCGATGGGGTTTTGTTTCTTCAACAACGTGGCCATCGCCGCGCGCTATGTCCAAAAGAAATACGGGCTCAGCAGGGTATTGATCGTAGATTGGGACGTCCATCATGGGAATGGAACGCAGCACAGTTTCGAGGATGATCCCTCCGTGTGCTTTTTTAGCACACATCAGTATCCGCACTATCCCGGCACGGGCCGAGGAACCGAGCGAGGCAAGGGGGCGGGGGTAGGATTGACAGTCAACGTCCCGATGGAAGCAGGGGAGGGCGATGAGGAGTACCACGCGATCTTCCTCAAATCGCTTGTTCCAGTGGCCGACGCGTTTAAGCCCGAGTTCGTCATCATCTCAGCGGGATTCGATGCACACAAGGATGACCCGTTGGCCGGCATGGGTTTGACGGAGGCAGGATATGCCGATCTGACGGAAATCGTTGTCGGTATCGCCAAACGACATGCGAAAGGCCGCATCCTGTCTTCTCTCGAAGGCGGGTACAATCTGACTGCGTTGGCTCACTCAGTGGATGCGCACATCACCGCGTTATTAAATGCTTGAATCACGCTACGGTGAACTGTATAGAAAGAAGACATCATGCAGCATCCGTTATTGATCGATACCGAAACGCTTCAGCAGCAATTAGGCCGGCCCGACCTCGTCATCATCGACGTGCGCGGTAAGGCGGCGTACGAGTTCGGCGGACATATCCCCGGAGCCGTGCATTCGACATGGCATGAGTACAGTGATCCTAGCGCCGTGCCGAAGGGATTGCTCAACCCGGATCTCGGCCGGATCGAGCAAATCCTCCGTCGGTTGGGCATCAATGAAGAGAGCGACGTGGTCATCTACTCCAATCCATTCGACAATTGGGGCGATGAAGGGCGGATGTTTTGGATGTTGGAATATCTGGGCCACAAGCGTCTGCGCATTCTGGACGGGGGGTGGGTGAAGTGGACCGCCGAGAAGCGGCCGTTCGAACATGGACATGTGTCTCCTCCGATGGGAAATTTCAAGGCTCAACCGGTGCGGGCTCTGATAGCGTTGAAGGACGATTTGAAAGGCCTCGTCAAGGAGCCGCATCCTCAGACGGCCATTCTCGATGCACGCAGTGTTGAGGAATATCTTGGGAAAGAGGTGTCCGGTCTCCCACGGTCCGGTCACATTCCCTCAGCCATACATGTGGCGTGGAATGGCTTTCTGAACAAGGATGCGACCGTCAAGGATCTCTCCGTGATCAAGGAGATGTTGGAAGCAAAGGGGGTAGGGAGCGAGCAGGAAGTCATTTGCTACTGTACCGGCGGTGTGCGATCGGCTTGGCTCTATTTCATCCTCAAGCTTGTCGAGTACCCGAAGATCAGCAACTATCCGGGATCGTGGTGGGAGTGGAGTCGGGACTTCGCCTGCCCTGCCGAAACAGATCTTCATGCGCTCCAGAAAATCCTCGGGTTTAATCCGGCCTCCAAACCTGCTTGACAGCTTGATGAGCGCTGTGTAAATGTAAATTCACAAAATTTCTTCATGTGACCCTGCGAATCTTCAACCATCAAGGAGGCAGCCATGATGAGAAGAATTGTTCGTAGTGCGAGGTTGGTGCTCGGGCTTGGCGTGGCGTTGGTTGGCACTCCAATGCTGAACGGCATGGCTCTCGCCGGACATGTCACAGATTCGGTTGATCATGCAAAGGCCGCCGTGTCGCACGGCAAGGAAGGACACGCGGATGTCTGTGCCGAACATGCAGAAGCAGCGCTCAAGCATGCGCGGGGTGAGAAAGTGAAGAACCCGCATGTGGATGAAGGTATCAAGCACCTAACGGAAGCCGTACAGCATGGCAAGGCCGGACATGCCGATGCCTGTACCGAACATGCCGATGCGGCGGTCAAGCATCTGGCTGAAGTGAAGCAAACAGGTGGCCCTTGAGGATATCATGGCCTTATGCCGATGGGACGGCCAAGCATCTGGCTGAAGTGAAGTAGTCGACGAGAAGCAGCCACGGCTGCTGTAAGATGCCTTTGTTGAAGCGGGCAGGGACACAATCCCTGCCCGCTTTTGTATGAAACGGAGTCTACGGTGCGAGTCGGGTTTTACCAATTCGATCCACAGTTCGGGGAGGTGGCCAAGAATCTGGAGATGGTCACGGCCAAGCTGGACCAGGTGGACGCGGATCTTATCGTGCTGCCGGAGCTGTTCGCCTCCGGCTATCAGTTCCTCTCACAGGAGGAAGCGCAACAGCTCGCTGAGCCGGTTCCCGACGGCCCGACGGTACGTCGTCTGATCGACATCGCAAAACGCCGCAAGATGCATCTCGTGGCGGGACTCCCTGAACAGTCCAGGGGCCGCTGTTACAATTCCGCCGTGATGGTGGGCCCGTCTGGTTTTCTTGGGTGTTATCGGAAGACCCATCTCTTTGACGAAGAGACGCAGTGGTTCACTCCGGGTGACTCAGGATTTCTCGTGTGGGATATCGGGCCGGCGACGGTCGGTATCATGATTTGTTTCGATTGGTACTACCCGGAGGCCGCGCGCACCCTAGCGATGCAAGGGGCCGATATTATTTGCCATCCATCCAACCTGGTCTTGCCGAACTGTCCGGATTCCATGCCGGTCCGGTGCCTCGAAAATCGGGTATTCGCCGTGACGTGCAATCGCATCGGCAGCGAAGCGCGGGGCGGCAAGGAGCGCCTGACCTATATCGGCCAGAGCGAAGTGGTCACACCCAAAGGCGTCATTCAACATCGGGCGTCTCCTGACCGAGAAGAGCTGACCATCGTTGAGATCGATCCGGCGCAAGCCCGCAACAAAAGTTTGAATCGCTACAACGATCTGCTTCGCGACCGCCGCGCGTCGCTATACAAGATGTAATCCCGGGCACACATCCTGGTAACGCCCAGTGCTTGCGCAAGTTGCATGAGCAGAGTAGGATTTTGTTCATGAACGTCGAACTCCGTAAAGGCATTTTTCTGATCGCTGCCCCGAGCCTGCGTGATCCGAACTTTCGCCAGACCGTCGTCTTGCTGTGTGAGCACGGGTCTGAAGGAGCGCTCGGCGTCATCGTGAATCGTCCCACTGCTATGTCCATCTCCGAAGCTCTCCCACAGGTTCCGGTGATCGAGGGATCAGGCCATGTGCTCTATGCCGGTGGCCCTGTGCAGACGAATCAAGTGATGCTGCTCTACCGGGGCGATCAGTTTCCGGACAATGCGCACCACGTGTTCGACGGCGTCTGTCTTGGCGGGGACGTCGGCATGGTCGAGCGCATTCTCACCGGTGCCGGGACGACAGAATTCTTTCGCGCCTATCTTGGGTATTCGGGATGGGGACCAGGCCAGCTGGAAAATGAGATGCAGACCGGATCGTGGATCACCTTGCCTGCGGACCCGCAGGCGGTGTTTGAAAAAGATCCGACGCGTGTCTGGGGGGATATCCTCCTCACGCTGGGCGACGCGTATCAGCCATATGCCGACATGCCTTTCGATCCCTCCTGCAACTGAATGTTTCGGGGAGTTTCTGCGGCAGAATCCACCACATCATCGTTGAAGCTTGCCGTGCCGAATGGTAGGGTTCACGGCTGATGCAATCCTTCCTCCCCCCCTGTTCTGTCCGGCTCCGGGAAGTTGCATTGGTCATCGCAGCCATGGCGCCGGCACTATTATTATCCGGCTGTGGCGTCGGTTATACGATCGTCAAATCAGAGGCGAAACTGGATCGATTGTCGGTTCCCATGACCAAAGCGCAGGTCCTGCAAGAAATCGGAAAACCGGATCGAATTATTCGTGACGATGGACGGTTGCTGGTCTGGGAATATTCGTTGACGACGAGGAAACAATGGCTGTACGAGATGGCTTATTGCCCGATTTCGGTATGGTTCGGCGGGTGCATCCTGTATCCCTTTACGAATTTCGCGTCGGATCAGCACGAGTCTCCGCACCATGTGGTCTTGGTGGATGATGAACTCTGTGCCTGGGGACCCCCGGCGGCTATCCTTCAGCGGCGGCGCGTCTGCGTCACCGCCGGCGGAATGACATCGACACGATATGGACGTGGGGTTCGGCCGGAACCGGTGGTGACCGGCAACGGGCCGATCAACCGCGACACGATCGACCAGTATCGTACGATGGCTGTCATGCTGTTCAAAGACGCCGACGGCGCTCCGGGAACCGGCTCACGCGTGGCGGGTATCGTGACAAATCTCATGCTGGATCTGGATGTGCATATAGTTGAACGGTCCAAACTGGACGACGTGTTGAAGGAACAGGTGATCCAACTGACCCATGCCGACGATGCGGATGCCCTTGAGGTGGGTAAATTGATCGGTGCTCAAGCCATTATTGTCGGAGAAGTGCAGCAGTGGGAACGGCGTGAGCAGGAACGGGCCCATAGTGTCTCGCTGACCTTGCGGATGATCGACGTCGAGACGGGCTTGTTGTTGTTCAGCGGTCAAGGACATCTGACCGATCCGACCACCGACAATCCTGAAGGCTCTGCTCGGCTGATTGTCCATAGGATGCTTGCCCGATTCGGTGCGCAGACCGGTTTGTTGGGATCCGGTCAGATCGGCGTGAGTTGGGAGCTGCAGGGGGACGATGTGAGTCGATTCTATGTCGTCAAAGAATTAGGGAGTGGGACGCCGGCGGACAAGGCCGGACTCAAGGTCGGTGATCGTGTCACCGCATGCAATGGAATTCGGCTGGTCGACGCCGAGACTGAGCGGGAAGCCAAACGATTCTGCCAGGTTGAGGCTGGACAGGTATTACAACTCAATGTGCGACGTGCCGATCAGTTGCTCGTGATTGCTGTCACGGCTGAGAAGCGGCCCGGCTTATAATAAACGCATCCCCACAACGTGTCATAAAGGAGGAACCGTGCATCAGTCGGATATCTCTGGGTCCGGGACTCAGACTTTCTTGAGAAAGTTGCATGAACGTCCGCATCAGCCGGTTGGGAGATGGTTGCGTGCGCCGGCCCATATGCACTACGAAGCGTTTCGGATGTCCGACCCGCCGACGCAACGTCCAGCCAGCCGGTCGGAATTCCAATCGCTATTGGAACATTTTAAGGTTCCCGCCGAGACGACTGATCTCCGGGAAAATTTCGGCTACGGTATCAAGGAATCCGAGGACGGCGATCGGCTCATTCTCATCTGGCAGGCGCATACGGAATACTATAACTACCAACTCTGGCATGTCCCGTCGCAAGCGAACGGAACAGTGACCTTCGGACCATTGAGGTTTCCGGATTACACGTTTCCTCTGGAGCCGCTTGGGTCGATGGTCTGCCGATTGGACATTCTTCTGACGACGGGCATGCTGCCACCGCGGAGCGAATTGCGTGGGCTGATGCCTGGCCCCGTCTTGTACGGAAGTCGAATCTTCAATGAAGAGACATGCGTCGCGACGAGCTTTACACCGGACGACCAAGGGCGAGAGCGGTACTGGGTCGGCGTCGGATCGTCGCAAGGCGATCCTTCACGTCTGAAAGACATCGTCGATGCCATTGTGCGGATCGAGACCTACTATCATTTGTTGTTGATGCAAAAGCCGCTGTCCTCCGCCGCCATCGACCAGGTCTATAAATTTGAGCAGGTTCACTTGAAGCAACGAGAAATCATTACGTCACACATCGCGCGCGCAAACTCGGAAATCTTGCAGCGCTGGCTGAATACCCTCACCCAGGATCTGTTGAAGACGAACCGTATGGCGGGAAAGCTGCACTTCGAGTTGTCCGCTTCGCTACCCTACGACAAGATCGTGCATACGACGCTGACGTCCATTGCCGAGCATCCAATGGACTCCTACCGTCCGATCTCCGATTATGTGTTGGGAGGCATTACGGGAGTTGCGGAAGGCTATCAGCAGCTCTTGCGTCGCATCGACACGCTCCGCGGCGGCTTCGAGGGCATCATCGCGATCATTCGGACCCGCATCGACTTGATCGTGGAATCGCAAAACCTCGCACTGCTCCAAAGCGTCGACAAAACGACCAAGAGTCAAGTGATCCTGCAACACACGGTTGAAGGCTTGTCCGTGATCGTGATTGCCTATTATCTGGCGGGGCTTGGCGGATATGTGTTCAAAGGGTTACAGGAAATGGGTTGGCTGAGGAGCGCCAACCTCGCCTTGGCGATTTTTGTTCCCATCGCCATCGGCCTGGCCTTTCTCGTCACGACGGTGAGCAAGAAATATCTGCAGAAGAAGCTGGCAGACGAGCAGCCGGCAATGAAACAGGACAGGTCCGACGAATAGCTCCCAGCCAGTGGTGACTCATTGTTGTACAATTGTCCGATCCCACATAATGGAGTCTACTTGTTGGAATAACGATCACCCGGACATCATGCTTCCAGGAGTGCCTCCTTTTCGAAGCCTCCCACGGAAGTATCGACCACTCGTATATTTTCTCATCCGAACTACGAAATGTACTGGACCTAAACCTGTCGTCTCCGCTGGGTGTACAGGGAGAACCATCATCTCCGGTTCGATCTGCCCGTTATCCGAGAGCACGAAGGCGTGATGAACCGTTCGCGTGGGGTATCAGATTTGATACACCCCCTGAATCTCATTCGATACATGTCCGAGTCATTTTGGGACGTGCACATCATGGCAGGAGAAAACTTCTCACAAATCCTACGGTGCTCAAAGTAAAGAGATACGACTGATCGCATCAAGCACGTCATCTTTTATTATCTCACTGGCACCCTACTTGCTGTAGGCAAAATGACGTCACACAAGAGAGCCTAGCAGTGATCGACTTCTGTCGGACTCAGTTAGAGCCCATGCAAGGTGGGTCACCCAAGAAAAGGAGGTAATGGTCTGCTGATCTGCAGGCGTATGAATCGTATGACTTGTTAAGGGGCTCACCATTCTCGCGGTAAGGATCGATATCCGCATCGATTGTTGCAAGGTTAATAATTACATGAATAGGAGTTATGACGATGGCGAAGGATCTTTGACCATTAACACAACTTGTCAGAACGTGGAAGAACGAACCGACCCTACCGGGTCATGGATTGCCTCCGGCTGTTGCCCGGGCCTTATCCAGTGGCCGGACGTCAGCATCAATCTGATGGAGAAGGTCGTCGAATAGATTGATCTTATCAACGGATTGCGGCGGAGGAGGACGTTCAATTCGCCGTGCCTCATGCTCTGAGAGATCTTAACCTCAGAGCGAATACCACTAGCTAATGGTACGGGTAATATGAATTCACCATGAAAGGATTTCACTATGGCATTGATTGACGATATGAAAGCCCTGTGCGATCGTCTGGCTCCCTTGGGCTGGCGTGACGTGCTGTTGAACGTGACTGGGGGGCAGCTCGATATTCTGAAGCCCACGAGTGCTGCACTGAAGACGGAACTCACGAAAACGCTCACGACTATTGATCGGACTGTAACGGGATTTACCGACTTCGCTCTTTCCGGAACCAGAGCAGTTACAGCAGGATCGCCCGCGAATAGTCTGTTGTATCACGCATTGGCGTCGCCGAACGTGACTACAGGTCTCAGTGGGTTTCCGACGCTCAAGGAACTCGAGACGGTAGAAAATCATGTTTTTGGCGTTCAACCACCGACGCTTGGGAGTTTGAAAGCCAGGGCTGGGCTGACCGGATCACAGCGCCTTTCGGTGGTGCTGTTTGCATACGAGTATCGGCCGGCGCGTGATACCTGTGCTCGCCGCCAAGCCGACATGGTGTTCTCGCGAACAGGCATTTCACGGGTGGGCACAAGGCCGGCTAGGTACGATGCGAAGAATCGTGGGTTTCAGGCGCAAGTTGCCGATGATCCGTTCGCATTCCATGTGTGTCCGACGAGGTTCGCGGCCTTTCTCGCTGTACAGAAGAAAGGGAGCGACATCACACTCATGCGTGCCGGGCCCGGCGACAATACCCGTGATTTCTGGGTGCCGATCCATAAACTCTTCAACGGAACGGAATGTATTGCTGGTCTCGATCTGCAGGTTGAACTGTCTGCTTTCCATTATAACGATAAGATCAGACGGACCCGTACCGTTACCTTACGAATGACGAGAGTTCCCACCACTGCGCCGTTTCAATTTTCAACGGGAATTGCGGAACTGTCTACCGACGCCTCGTTTGGCACTGGAATCGTCATACCGGTACCCCATCCACGGCTAGTGGAACCGGCTATGGTGAATGGCCGGTTATTGACCTATAGGGTTCCGCCGGGGCAGAAAGCGTTTGCCGCACTGGAGCCTGGAGCTGCTCAGGGCGCCGATGGATCAGAAATACGTCCCGCACCAGCCTATGTGCATGCCCGAACGCAGGTGCGTAACGGTGCGTTGATCGATCTGAATAATGATCCCAACAGGCCCGATGTGAACGCCACTGTTTCCACCGGAAATTATCGAGCGCTCCACTACGTGGATTTCACCGGGGACGGTCAGGTCAGTGCGAGTGTGCCTGCGCTGACAGGAAAGCCTGAGGTGGCTGCGACTGTGGTACCATGCTATTCGTTGGTTGCGGCGCCTGATTTTTTCACATCAGCTGGCCAGCGGGAATTATTTGAGAGCGTACCTGATGACTTCTGGGGGGTGCCGCCGGTGCCATTATGCGATACACGCCTTCCAGCCAATCTCCAGATGCCCGGGAACCGGTTTAGCGCTGCGGAGAAGACCATCTCTGCGGTGGTACCACTCTTAGCTCCAGCACCGACCGGGGTCACGATTCCCCAGTCTTTGGATGCCGATCGCTATTCGTGTTTGCCGGATGATTGTGCCGGGGTCTTCGCGCCGGGGTGGGATGTCAGCACCGATCGCACTCGTGTCTCCGGTGCCCAAGTGCAGCACCTGGCAGCCTACGGCCTTGGCAGCCCGTTCCCGGAGGATGCCAAGCTATGCGCGGCGCTCAGTACATTCTGGCCGGCGGTGGCGCCGGATGCATCCAGAGCGATGTCGCCGAACACGGGGAATCCGGGTCTACGTGCAACAGTGGCACCGCTTACCGACGAGGAGATCGGGCAAGTGGGCGCACTTCCTTGGGATGGTGTCGTCGGCCCGAAGATCAGCACGTTCGGCGGCGTTGAGTTTCTCGATTGCGAGAAGTTTTTACATGTGGACTACGTGAAAAACGCCTTGGAAGGACGCTTCACGCCGCGACTTACGACCCAAGTCTCGAGTGAAGAATATCGTCTGCGGATGCAGGCGATCGCGAGATGCTACAGCATTGTGGGCGACGATCGGAACCTGCGCTTTGTGGTCTCCTTCCGTAAGGTCAGTGCCGGTGATCCAGAATTGCAGCGCGCGCAATTGGATACGTCGACGGTTTTGATCGGAGATGTCTATCGAATCGACATGATCTTAGGCGGGGAGGATACGGAACAGCCGCATCCGAGCGACTTCCGCCGTAGCCTGCTCCCGATCCAAGATCGGCAAATATTTCTGGTCGGTCCACGGACCGATACGGCGCTTCGCAAGCGGGCTGATCAAGCTGTGTGGTCGCGCGTGTGATGCGTGTCGTGATTATAGGCGGCGGCCCCTCAGGAGCCGCCGCCGCGCTCACGCTCCTGGATGCGCAGATTCCTGTCACCATCGTTGAGCAGAAATCATTTCCGCGATATCGTCCGGGCGAGACGTTGCATCCGGGTATTGAGCCGCTGCTCGACCGGTTAGGGGTTGCCGACCATCTGCATGAGGCTGGATATGTCAGGCATACAGGGATATGGTCTGGATGGGGCGGCGTGACGCAATTCGTGCCATATGGCGGAGATACGAGCGGGCCGTGGAGAGGCTATCAGGCGATTCGTGCGGACTTTGATCAGCGATTGCTTGAATGCGCCGGTGCGCGTGGTGCGACATTACTGACAGGCAAAGTGTCAGGGGTGTTGTTCAATACGTCCGAGGAGGTTGCCGGCGCGATAACTTCCGAGGGGCCGGTGCAGGCAACGTACGTGATCGATTGCAGCGGCGGCGCTCATACACTTGCACGGCAGCTTCGCATTCCCATCGTGCGGTATACACCCCAATTGATCGCACGCTTCGGCTATGTCAATGGGTGTTTCGATCACCCATTGCCGTCGATTCGTTCAGATCAAGAGGGGTGGACATGGATCGCCGAAGTCGAGCCGCATCGGTTTCAGTGGACTCGCGTGACTGAAATGCATAATCGACCTGATCGAACGTGGATTCCACATTGCCTTCGAGATCTTGAAGCCGAACCGTCTCGCAGTGCGGACGTCACATGGCGTATGGCGAAAACTGTGGCCGGCCCGGGCTATTTCCTCGCCGGCGATTCGGCCGCGGTGCTTGACCCATCATCATCACACGGTGTTCTACGCGCCATCATGTCGGGAATGATGGCGGCGCATTTGGTGGTTCGACATTTGTGCAATGGGACCGGTGCGCAGATATGCGCTTCGACGTATCAAGCGTGGCTGACCAGATGGTTTCAGCATGATGTGGAAGAAATGAGTCGCGCCTACCGCACGGCGAACTTGTTCGGCTTTAACGGCTGAAGTAATACAATCCGATTCGATTGAAGTTGGTCGGTGACCTTAAGCTTAGCGAAACAAGTCAGGAACCATTGTTGGAGGAAATTGGTCTGAGGGTCTTTGCGAGGAACCTGCCCGTATGTGACGAGGCCACTTTGGCCACCTGTTCCGGCCTTCCTTCGGCGACGATCTGTCCACCCGCTGCCCCGCCTTCGGGGCCGAGGTCAATGATCCAGTCGGCCGCCTTGATGATGTCCAGATTGTGTTCGACGACCACCAGCGTGTTGCCGGCGTTGACGAGTTTGTGAAGGACCGAGAGGAGCTTCTTGATGTCCTCAAAATGGAGCCCGGTGGTCGGTTCGTCCATGATATAGAGCATGTCTTTGGTGGAGGAGGCCTTTAACTCGGCGGCGATTTTCAATCGTTGGGCTTCTCCGCCGGACAGTGTGGTGGCGGATTGGCCGAGTCGCAAATAGCCGAGGCCGATGGAAGTAAGGAGATGCAGACGTTCTTGCAGTTTCGGTGTCCCGGTGAAAAACGATAGCGCCTCCTCCATTGTCATGTTGAGCACCTCAGCAATAGTTTTGCTGCGGTAACGAATCTTTAAAATCTCTGGTTTGAAGCGTCTGCCTTCGCAGATTTCACAGGGCGCGTAAATATCCTCGAAAAAGTACATTTCTAACTTTTCCACTCCGCTGCCTTCGCAGCGTTCACAGCGGCCACCGACGGCATTGAACGAAAAGTGGCCGGGAGTGAGTCCCTGATGAAGCGCCGCTCGTTCGGACGCAAACAGCCGCCGAATCTCGTCGAACGCTTTCAGGTACGTGATCGGATTGGATCGAGGGGTGCGTCCAATCGGTTGTTGGTCGATCAAGCGGATACCTTTGAGGTGCTCGATGCCTTTGATCGCTTTGAAACGCCCCATAGGAAGGGACGCAACGCGGAAGGCCCGGGCGACGGATCGGTAGAGGGTATCTTCAACCAGCGTACTCTTTCCTGATCCTGACACGCCGGTCACGCAGATGAGCATGCCGAGGGGGATACGAACGAACAGATCTTTCAGATTGTGTTCGGTCGCGCCGGCGATCACCAACATCTTGCCGTTTCCGGAGCGCCGTTTGGTGGGCAGGGGAATCTGTTCTTCGCCACGCAAGTACCTGGCGGTGGTCGACAGACGGTCCTGGATGAATTCCTGCGTGGATGCCGCACAGACGATCTCGCCCCCTTTTTCGCCGGAGTGAGGGCCGAGTTCGACAAGGTAGTCGGCCGATTCAATCATGCGGCGGTCATGTTCGACGACGACCACCGTATTTCCGGTGTCGGCCAGATCGTGGAGGATGCCGGCCAAGAGGTCCGTATCCCTTGCATGAAGGCCGATGGTCGGTTCATCGAGGACGTACAAGGTGCCGACCAACTGAGATCCCAGCTGGTTGGCAAGCGCGACCCGCTGTGCCTCGCCGCCGGAGAGGGTCTTGGTTCGCCGATTGAGCGTCAGATACCCAAGGCCGACACGCCGGAGAAATCCCAGTTTTGCCCGGAGCTGTCGGAGAATATCAGTCGCGATCTCCTGCTCGGACTGACGCAGAGGCAGGGTGTCCACCCATCCTGCAAGACTCTCTACCGTTCGCTCTGTTGTCTGATGGATATCGTGCCCGGCGATCTTGACGAACAGCGCATCCGGCTTCAGTCGGCTGCCATGGCAACCGGGACAATCGAAGGGGGTGCGGTAGCGGCTGAGGAAGACGCGGACATGGAGTTTGTAGCGCTTTCTTTCGAGATATTCGAAGAAGTCGTTAATGCCGTCGAACGACTTGTCGCCTTCCCACAACAACCGTTGCGTCTCTTTGGGTAGAGACTTGAACGGAGCCTCGATATCAACTCCGTGCCGTTTCATCGCGAGCAACATCTGTTTCTGCCACCAGGCGCAGCTGGGTTTGCTCCAGGGCTCGACGACCCCTTGGGCAAGCGACTTGGTTGGGTCGGGAATGACCAGTTCCGGGTCATACCGGAGCACGTTGCCGAATCCTTTACATTCAGGACAGGCGCCGAGCGGATGGTTGAACGAAAAGAGAATCGGCTTCAGGGGTTCGAAGGTCCGTCCGCAACTCTGGCAGAGAAATTTCGTGCTGTAGGATTGGCGTCCATGGTCAATGAGGTCGATCGAACAGCGCCCCTCTCCTTCACGAAAGGCCGTTTCGATTGCTTCCACGAGCCGAGTCCGGTTGTCCTCCCGGATCACCAGACGATCAAGAACGATGAAGAGCGAAGGGAATGTATGGAGTGAGGGTGGTTCGACGTCGTGCAAATCGAGCACATCATCATTGGTCTTAATCCTGGTGAATCCGCGAGTGAGCAGCGATTGGACAAACGCCGTCTCTTCTTTGGCCGAGGGAGTGGCGATGGGAACCAGCACCATCGCGCGTGCATCGGGCCATCGTTTGAGGAGGTCATCGGCCACGGTGTCAGGTTGAAACGAACGGGCTTCTTGCCGACAGTCCGGACAGGTGGGTTTACCGATCTTGGCGAAGAGCAGGCGGAGGAGATCGGCGATTTCGGTCGCCGTCCCGACCGTTGAGCGGGCCGTCCGCACCTGATTCTTCTGTTCGATGGCGATGGCGGGCCGCACGTTGAGGAGACGATCCACATCCGGACGGGCCACTTTGTCAAGAAACATGCGGGCGTAGGTCGACAAGGATTCAACATATCGCCATTGGCCTTCGGCGAAAATTGTGTCAAAGGCGAGTGAAGACTTTCCGGACCCAGACACACCGGTAATGGCCGTCACCTGGTTGTGGGGAATCTGCAGCGAGACGTTCTTGAGATTGTTCTGTCGCGCACCTTCAATGATGAGGTGATTGGTCGAGAGACTATGGTTTAGAGGGTTGGGCACAGCAGTCGCACCTGCATCGGGATGACCGGCCATGGTAGCAACTGGCGGTGGCTGGTTCAATGAAGGAACAGGTGGTGATGCGGGGCTAGTGTAATTCCTCAGAAATTCTTGTCAGGATCCGTTCGCCCTGAGCTCGTCGAAGGGCGTCTGGGTTCAGGCAGTTCCGTTCATGGTTCGACAGGCTCACCACGAACGTATGTGGAGATGCAGCACGAGCAATTTGGGTTCTTGCCTTTATCTGACGAAGCGGTAGAATGCGTCCCTACGTAGCCACCCTGGCTTAGCGTGGTATTTCCATGGCCACGATCTATTTATCCTCCACATACAACGACCTTAAAGCCTATCGGGAAGAGGCCTACAGGGCTCTGCGGCAAAGTCGCCAGGAGGTTATCGCAATGGAGGACTATGTGGCCTCCGATCTGCGACCTGTCGATCTCTGTCTTCGGGACGTAGAAAAGGCTGATATTTATGTGGGGCTGTTTGCCTTCCGCTACGGCTATGTCCCACTTCCTGAACATAACAATCCTCATCGGCTATCCATTACCGAAATAGAATTCCGGCATGCGAGGGCCAACAACAAGCCATGCCTCATTTTTTTGTTGGTGGAGGAAAAGAAGAAGAACTGGCCTGCTGAATTCATTGATGCTCATACTGGAGACGACAAGGGGAAGCGAATTGACGCTCTGCGGGCTAATCTTTCTACCCAACAAGTAGTCAGTTTTTTCTCCACACCTGAGAAGTTGGCCACACAAGTCCTCGCGGCCCTGATGAGCAATGAAGTCACTAAGGGGTTGATTGCTTCACGCGCTTTAGACCACGACCTACCCCCGATCGTAACTTGGGACATTGCCACACAAGGTCCTCCATATCCCGGGTTGCTCTCTTTTTCCAGGAAGTACGCTCCCGTATTTTTTGGCCGGGAGCTGGAAGTGCGTGCCCTCCTCGATCGACTACATGACCCGGAAGGCCGGTTTCTCATTGTGAGTGGAGATTCGGGAGTGGGCAAATCGTCACTGGTTGAGGCCGGCGTGATCCCCAAGCTCGAAGCCGGAAGGCTGCCCGGCTGGCAAACCGGCCTGTGCGTTCGCATGCCAGCCAGTCAAGGCGACCGGCCGTTTCCTGCCCTGATGAAGTTGGTACAGCCCATTGCGCAACAAAGTGGGTTGATGCCCCAAGAAATTGAAGAGATCACGAGAGAATTAGAAAGGTCACCGCAATCCCTCAGTGGCCATCTTCGGACCCTGACGAAAAGGGGCACTGACGGAAAAGCGCTCGTGCTCTTCCTTGATCAATTAGAGGAATGGTTTCCGAAAGACGAGCCCACCCAACCTTTTGCATTCCAGGATTTCTTATCGGCCGTGTATCAAGCAGCCCAAGAAGGGGTTCTCTGGGTTTTGGCCACGATCCGAAGCGATCACCTGCATCGGTGCCATCACCATTCCGCCATGCGAACTCTGCTAGGAGGAAGGAGTCACTATCTCCTTGGTCCCATTCAGCGGTATATGCTTCGGGACATGATCAGGAAACCGGCCAACTGTGCCGGCTTAACCATCACCGACCAGCTGGTGAGTATCCTCAGCGACGAGATGATGAATAATCCTGGGAGCTTACCGCTTCTGGCTTTTGTCCTCCAGGAGCTGTGTGAGCAACGGACACCGAAGGGGGAATTGAGTGAGGCCGTCTATGAGAAGTTTAACAGACTCACCGGCGCAATTGCCAAGCATGCCGCTAAGGTGGAAGCAAAGGTTCAGCAGCAACTCGGTAGAAACGCGACGGCCCTGTGGCCGACACTCTTTCGATCGTTAGTGGTCGTGGATGCGGATGGGCTGCCGACACGACGGAGACTCCCTCAAACTGACTTGAACCTAGAACAGGCAAAGCTGGTGAAGGTGCTGATCGACGAACGGCTGCTCTATAGCGAAAAGGAAGGAGGCACAGTTTCCCTCAGCCATGAAAAACTATTGGAAGCTTGGCCAGCGCTACAACGATACGTCACGACGAACAAGAAGCAGCTCTTGGATCATACCTTACTGAAGGTGCGGGCCCAACAGTGGGAGACTGCGGGCAAATCGCGGCTCAGAGGATTGGCATCGGCGCGGGAAGCCAAGGATTTTCAACGTGCGGAAGTGACGCGCACCCCAATGACGGACGAATATCTCCAAGTCAGTCACCAGTTCAGGACATGGAGGAATTGGATCGTAGGGCTTCTGGGTTTTATTTGCACTATCCTGGGTGGGTATGCGTCCCTTGATCAATGGGTGCAGGCTCAAGGGCATGAAGGATTGGAATCTGGGATGGTGGCCAAGTTCCTATTGACCCGTGTAGGCCATAGGGTAGGGATCGATCTACTCTCCCCCCCGATGGTTCGTATTGAGACTGGCAGTGCCTTTATCATGGGAAATGCTAGAAGGGAAGCTGATGAGCATGAGCAGCCAGCGCATCCGGTCAAGTTTTCAAGATTATTCGCAATTGGACAGTATGAGGTGACCTTTCGAGAGTACGACCTCTTTACCTGGGTCACGGGGAAAACCAAAGATAAAAAGTTCGCCAGTGATGAAGACGGGGGCCGAGGCCAACGTTCTGTGATCAATGTCAGTTGGGAAGATGCAACGGCTTATGCGCAGTGGTTATCACAACAAACTGGTAAGGGATACCGGCTTCCCACAGAATCGGAATGGGAATACGCGGCGCGAAGTGCAGGAAAAAATCCGAGCTGGGCAGGGGCCAAAGACGAAGGCCAATTGAAGTATTATGCGGTGTATGACAAGGAGCATACAGAGGTAGTTGGCAGCAAGAAACCCAACGGTCTCGATCTCTATGACATGGGCGGGAATGTCTTGGAATGGCTGGAAGATTGCTGGCACGAGAATTATGAGGGCGCTCCTGAGGATGGTTCGGCCTGGCTAGAGGCGAAGAGAGGTGACTGCGGCCGGCGCGTGGTCCGCGATGGTTACTGTTACGATAGACCGGAGTTCTTGCGTCCGTCGCACCGGTGCGGGGCCGACGCCGGCAACCGGAACTCCCTCACCGGCTTCCGTCTTGCCCAGGACATTGAGCCGTAACCCTGTGCCCTTTGTTCTTTTACCCTTTACGCGACAAGTGTCAACACATCGCTGACACATGAATTGGTCTTCATGCGCGACAAGACATCGCTGACTGTACCCAGTTGACCCTCCGGCACTCGTGCGGAAGTCACCGGACGACGCATGACTTCAGAGCAAAGGAGTGCTGGCCTTTTCACGGAGGCGATAGGCTCGATGCACAATCCGTTTGAGGCGCCCCTGTTGGGACGCAGTCCAGTACACCGAAAGAGTTTGCGGGCCGGTCCGAATGACCACGCGGACAAACTCATGGGCATAGCGCGGGGGGAGCCGAATCGTTTCGTTGAACACCTGGATGTGGCCGTTTTCATCGATTCTCCTGATCACCCAGATCTGTCCGCGACAGAGTGGCAACGGGTGGGGCATACGGAAGGGCACGGGCAACGGGCACCGAGGGCCGTTCAAGCGCGCGTACTGCCCCTGATGGATCAGCCTGCGTGTGAGATAGGTGTTGTAGGCCACCTGAAAGGCGTGCGACCGAGCCCGCAGGTGCCGCAGGGTGCGGAAGCGATACCGCTGCCAGACCTTCTCCTGCCAGAGGCCGTTGTAGCGTTCGACGCGGGCGTTGGCGGCGGGTTGCCGCTCGGGCGTAAAGACCGGGATGACTCGACAGGCCAAGCAGAATCGGATCAGTTGCCCCAGACTGCGAGGATAGAACCGGCCGCCCGTCAAGCTCATGTCGTTGTCCATTTGGACAAACCGAGGCCGGCCATGACGGTGCCAGTCCCGCGTCAGAAACGCCAGCACGCGCTGGACTCGTCGGTCGGGTTCCTCGGTCCCGCCGACCAGCCCCGTGGCTATGTCCTTGCGGTTCAAGATGACGACGGGCCGCCGAGCTCCCAGATAATGCCCGACAATGAAGTCGAGTTGGTGCACGTCGTTCTGGCGCCGGGCCGGAGGAGTGGGCAAGCTGGGACCGCGCCGAGATCGGTCCCGTCGCCTGCGCGTGACCAGCTGGTGCCGGGCCAAGATTCGGTGAATGGTGCGGATACTGTGCACGGGGGACACCCCCACATCGGCCAACTCGTGTGCGATCGCTTCCGCGCCGTAAAACCCAAGCGGATTGCGCGGACTGGTGAGCCGAGCATGCGTTCGGATGACCGCCTGCTCGAACGTGGCCGACACACGCCGGGCTATCTGGTGCGGTCGTCGGGATCGCTCCAAAAACCACGTCGGGCCTCCTTGGCGATACCGCCGGATCCATTTGTGCCCCCACTCCCGACTTCGTCGCAGTCGTCGGGCAATCCAACTGATCGACCGCTGTTGCAGCCACCAGCCGACACATCGCTTGCGTTCCTCGATCAGCTCCGCACTTTTTTTGACTCATATCCTTCCCCCCTGATGGACTGGAGGGTCCTTCTATCCGTTTTATCGGTGTCGGCCAAGTGTCATCGATGTCGTGTCAGTTTGGGTGTCAACGATGTGTTGTCATGTGACCTTTACGTCCGATTCCGAAGGGCGAATGGAGTCTTCGATAGGTTGAGGAGTTGAGTGATGCCTGCCACGGTTCCCCAGGCGGTGCAATCGTGTCATGAGCTGCTGCTGTGGCTGATTCCGCAGCTCGACAAGTTCCCGCGCGTGCGCCGCTTCACATTGGGCGAGCGCATCGAAGGCGGTCGAGTAGACTACGGAAACATTTTCGTTCACCCTTCGACCTGCTCAGGGCGAACGGAAATGATCCTGAAAGCATTAATTTTTGTCGTTCGTGCTGAGCTTGTCGAAGCATGAGCCGGTCGAAGTACGGGCATCCTCGTTCCTGGCAAGACAAGTTCCATGACTTTCTGGGTCTATATTCTTCGCTGTGCAGACGGGTCCTATTACACTGGGCACACCGATAACCTCGAAAAGCGTGTCGCGGAACACCAAGTGGGAGAGTTGCATGGCTATACCTTCTCAAGGCGTCCATTAACCGTGGTGTATACCGAAGCGTTTAGGACCCGGGAAGAGGCATTGGCCTGTGAGCGTCGGATAAAGGGTTGGAGCCGACAGAAGAAGGAAGCAATGATTCGCGGTGACTGGGCGGAAGTGGGAAGGTTGGCGAAAGGAGGGCGTCCAGTTCGATAAACTCACCGCAGGCTTCGACAGGCTCAGGACGAATGGACTCATGAGTCGGCATGATAATAATACAAGTTCGGACTCATGGATGCACCGCTCTTGCACTTGCTGGACCGCCTCATCGCAGCAGATCATGGTAAGCGTTACGCGGCGGGTTGTACCAAATGCCAAGTGCTTTAGCGTTTGGTGCGACTAAACGCAAGTCTTCTACTGATATTGTGAACCGTTGCCCAGCAGGGGCTATGAGAGGAAGTTCGTCAAGGGAAGATTTAGTACAGCGTGCCGGGTGGGATCATCACCCTGCTCGAGATCGTGGTATTCAGTTCGTACTGAATGAGCGGATGAGGATGCTTAGAGAGGAGGGCGCATGATTCTTACGACGACGAACAACATCGATGGCAAGAAAACGGTCAAGTATCTCGGCTTGGTGTCCGGGGATGCGATTCTCGGCGCGAACATCTTTCGGGATTTTTTTGCGTCGATCCGGGATATCGTCGGTGGTCGCTCGGCGGCCTATGAAAAGGAACTCCGAAAAGCGAAGAATATTGCGCTGGAAGAAATGGAGGAGCAAGCCAAGAACCTGGGCGCCAATGCGATCGTCGGCATCGATATCGATTATGAGACGATCGGCACCAACAGCAGTATGTTGATGGTCAGTGCGAACGGGACTGCCGTGGTGATTGAGTAAGAAGCTCGGTGGGGTTGGCGAATCTACCGGAACATCATCTTTACCAGCCCAATACATCCCAGATACAAGACGAGCGATCCGGCCATCGCGGGCCAGAAGCCGAGACGGGGGATGCCCATGATCATGGCAATGACATAGACGGTCCAGGGTGGGACGAACCACAACAAGTTCTTGGCGTAGTCAACCGTTGTTGTCCCACCACCGCTCGCATAGAGTAGGATGAATGTGACCCCGGTGATGGCGGGAAAGGTACTGGCCATGGCGGCGAGGAACGACTTGCCTTGCGAGCCAAGATAGGTGGAGAAGGTTACGATGCTGCCGCCTAAGAGAAAGTACACCGCGTATTTCACAAGATCAGTCACGAAAATCCCCCTCCTTATGCTCCCTGAAACGCCTCCATCGCTTCCCTCTCCAGCGCCTCGCCCTGGCCGGTATAACGCGGCGAAAAGTGAAACACGATGAGGTCGTGGACCTGCGCCTTGCGTGCCATGAGCCCGGCTTGCCTGGCCGTCAAATGATACCGGTCGTACGCTTTTTCTGCGTCACAATCCAGATAGGGCGATTCACAATAGAAGATGTCTGCTCCGCGTGCGAGCTGGATGATCTTGGCTTCATTTTCCTCGTCGTACCGCGCGTCGACGAGATAGGTGATCTTTTGCCCTCGTGAGATCGTAAGAAACCGTTCCTTCACTTCTCCCAGCATAAATTCCTGCACCTCGCGTCGATGCTCGTCGTAGAGCGCCAGGGTGAAGCGGAAATCGTCCGGCTTGCCTTGCCAGATATGCTGCTTCACGTCTTTGAGCCAAGCGCCGACCCTTAGCCCTGCCTCATGCAATTTCTGTTTATTGACGTTGATGTGAAATTGCTCTTCGAGCGAGTACGCGAATGAGGGGATGCGATGGTTCAATGCCACGGCTTTGGTCGTGAACATCGGATCTTCCAGCACAGTGAAGAGCGGACCGTCGCGGTGTGGCGTTGGAGAGGACCCTTGCTCGGACGGCTGAAATCCGTCACTCGCTCGAAACACAGTCCGTCGAATCTCCTGTTTGTGGAACTCCCGAACTTCGATCGTGAGCGGGTAGCCGTCCACAAGATTCCAGGTATAGCCGCGCAGTTTGCCATGGACATTGTCGATCAGGCCAGGAGGGCCGAACAGTTTAAGAGTCTTCCCCCGTCCAAGCGCGACTCGAAGAACAGCATCAAATCCGATGAAATGGTCCATGTGTGTATGAGAGATGAAGATTTCTCCTGCCCTGAGCAATCTGGTCGGCCCCAGGTTGCCGTTGTGCCCGAGATCAAAGAGCAACGCTCGCTTCGACCAGCGAACTTCTACGTAGACGCCCGGGTCGCCGAAGACATCGTTAACCAGATAACTGGAGAAGGAAGGGTTCATGAGCGAATCATTCAGCGATCTGTTGATCTGTCAAATTGGATTCCAATCAACAGATCGTCAAATTCTCATCCTATCGCCGCTTTGACTGCACTGTACATCACGATCACTTCGACCGCGTGAGCCATAATCGTAATCCAGAGGTTGCGCGTTCTGAGCCAGATGCTTCCCCAGATGAGCCCGTCCCAGAGGGCGATCCAGTGAAGGTATTGAAAAGTATTCACCATGAACGGGTCGAATGCAAATGTGAGCGTGCTGGCCGTGAGGGCTAGGGGAGACAGGCGTCGGCTGGAATTAGAATCCCGCCAGTGCGATTCGAGCTCGGCCAGGCGTCCTAAGAGAAATCCGCGAAAGTTAAGTTCCACGAACAGCGCGATGCCGCAGATGAGCCATGGTACCATGAGGAGGACGGGGAGACGACCGTGAGGCGTCTGCTTCAAGAACGTGATGTCGTAACCAAGGAATGGATAGGCGACCAGAATCACGAACGTATTGAGAACGCCGAGCAACAATCCCGTCAACACTCCCCACTGGAGCCCGCTCCGCACCTTTCCCCTTTCCAACCCGAGTTGAGCCGGTACCTGCGAGACGCGCACAGCCCAGAAACTGAGCCCCACATAGGCGAGAAACTGGGGTACGAATTGGAGGAGCAGTTGTTCTTTGAGAGAAGCGGGAAGCGCGTAGTAGCCGAATGTTGCTCCAATCGGGAGCAGCGACAGTGCTGCTCCCGCAGATGAAGCTTGGCTTGGAGCCGGACGATTGGGCTCGGACGCCATCGGAGCGCTACGAAAGTTCGAGATGATAGCGGTCCAATGTGGTCGCCTTATGGCGAGAAAGGTTGGACAGCGACTTGTTGTAATCGACGATGGCCCGCAGCTCGTTGCCCTGGGCAGTGGCCAGGTCGCGCTGGAAATCGAGCACGAAGCGAGTCGTGCTGAGCCCGACCTTCAACCGTTCCTGTTCGGCCTGTAGCTGTTTCTCTGCCATGATGCGAGCCGATCTGGTGGTTTCGATACGCTTAAAGTCGGTCTGTACCCGGCGCACTGCTTCCCGCACGCCGACGATGATTTGTTGCCGCACACTGGCGAGCGAATCCTCGGCATTTCGGGCCTCCAGCTTTCGTTTGTTGTACGTGTTGATGGCGGCCCGGTTGCCGAGCGGATAACTGAGCACCAGCCCCGCTCCATAGTTGTAAAAATCGCCGCTGAAGTTTCTCGCAGCGGATTCGACGTAGTCCCCCCCAAGCCCGGCAAGACCGACGGTGCCTTGAAATGAGAGAGTCGGCAACAACTGATTACGGGCGAATTGTTTATTCAGTTCACCCGATTCGACATTTTTCTTTGCCTGCACGATTTCCGGCCGCTGTTCGATCGCCGTATCGATGGCCTCCTGGAGGCTGAGGGGTTCAAGGACCGTGACGGGGATATCCGCGGGGGTGAGGCGGACGTCTTGGCGCAGGTCTTCTTCGCCCGGATTCAAGAGGCGTCGTAGCTGATCTTCCTGATCCCGAATGGCTTTCTCGGCAATCAACACCTGCTCCACTCTGGATGAGGCTGCTGCTTCGGCCTGAAGCACGTCGACGATCGACATGACGCCTGCTTTCGCCTTGGCGCGGTTGGTCGCTAAGAGTTCTTCGGCGGCCTTCATGGCGGCTTGCGCCACTTTCAAATTATCATTCGCAAACACCAGCTCCCAATAGGTTTGTTCCACCGTGGTGATGACGGTCAGCACTCGGTCTCGAAAGACATGCTGTTCGACCTCGGCATTATTCTGGGCGACCTTGATGAAGGTCTTATTGATCCCGATCCCCGCGTTCCTGAGCAACGGCTGAGTCAATGTGAAGGCCAGGCCGCCTGTCCAGGCAGGATTGAAGAGGAATCCTTGGGCGACGTTCGGGTTCACGCCGGTTCGGGCGGGGCTATAATTGACGTCGAAATTGCCGCCTGTAATGAGGTTGGTCTGCGCATCCAAGGTCACGGAACTGTTGCGCTGGTCGAAAATCGTAATCTGATTAAGGATCGGTGTCGTTCCGCCGAACACGGGTCGATTGAGCGGGTTCACTGTCCGATTAAATTGGCCGTTGACGCTGAGGTTGGGATCGAACTTGGATTGTTCGATGATGATGTCCGCCAACCGGCTTTCTTTGTTGTGACGGCTGATACTGATGTCGAGATTATTCTGCAGCGCGCGCAGCGCCGCATCCGCGAGCGACACGCTTTCACGTCGCTCCGCTGGAAGAGGTTGTGTCACATCCAAGCACCAACTGTCGAGTGGTGATATGATGGACCACAAACCGGCGATCACGATGGTTGCAAGACGGTGATGACTTGAGGATCTGCAATTCATAACTTTCTCCTTGATTCACGATCCGCGCGAGCTCATACTATAATCTGCCTTACAATCTCTGTCATGAACATTAAGATCGCGCACACTCCTGTTGCTGGAACAGCCACTCGCCCTCGATCGTGGAGTCTGCTCGTCGTTCTGATATATCTGCTCGCAGTCGCGGCATTCAGCACGAGCCAATCTGCCTTGGCACAGAATGTGTCGGCAGGGTCTACTGCCTCTGCTGTACGGTCGTTTGATGGAGGGCTCGGTACTCTGTTTCGATTCGCCGGTGGGAGCCTGTACATAGACCGCCAGGGTACACAGGGGTTTCTCTACTTTCCTGGACAATACTTCCAAACGTACAACTTTCGAAACCCCACCACGGGTCAGGCTTGGAGTGGGGCCGTCATGACCTTCGGCCCACAATTGTCCATTGGGCTTATCCAAGGCGCGAATCAAGCCGGATCCGGAATCGTCCTTCCTGGGCCGCCACCTCAAACGGCTCCCTTGCCTCCGATCGAGTCGGGCATCCTCGACGAGATTCCCTAATTCACCGAGTGGAACGGCTCGTCGCTTGCGTTCTTGTCTTCTGTAGAGCCTCGATGTCCTGAAACAGTCTATTCCGTTCACCCGCTCGCAATGTTTCATGGTTGGTAGGCGAGTTGCCACGTCACCGCCAGCACATACCGGGCCACGGTGTTTAGGATTTCTGGATCGATGGTGTCGGCGGTATCCGATGGTTGATGAAAGTGCGGATGCACACCGCCACTCACGACAGTGACCGTCGGTACACCGGCTTCTTTAAATGGCACGTGGTCGCCTCCGGGGAAAAAGCCATAAAGATCCAGTTTCTCGTGAACGCCGGCCGCTCTCCCGACCTCTCGAAGGATCTCCTTCTCTAATCCTGTCACGCCTACCGTGAGCCGTCCATTGCCAACGCCGGCGTGGTCGATGTTGATCATGGCTTTTGTAGAATTGAGTGGAGTGATGGGTCGTGACGTATACAGTCGTGAACCAAGCAGATCGCGCTCTTCGCCGCTGAAGGAGACGAAGAAGATGGTCCGGGAGGGACGCAGCTCGGCTTTTGTGAGGGCTCGCGCTACTTCCAAGATGACTGCTGTTCCGGAGGCATTGTCATCCGCGCCGGGGAACAGAACACCTCCTGGACGACCGAAGTGGTCTCGATGGGCTCCGATGATCACAGACTCTGTTCCGGTTCCAGGAATCATCCCTACCGCATTGACTAGAATTCCGTCCGCCATCGTCGTCTTCCACTCAAGCGATGCAAAATGGTTTGTCCGGATGGCTTGTGGTTGTGATGGGGGTGCTTGGTTCAGGTGTTCTTGAAGGACACGCAGACGATCGGGAATGTCCTCCTTCGATTCCGAGAGAATCTCTTGGGCCACCGCCGTACTGAGCCAGGCTCCAGGAATGGCGTGATCAGGAGGTACTTGACCGTAGAAGGCACTGGGACTCCCTGTAATGCCACGGCGGACCTCATAGGGGGAAAGCAGTGGCCCGGTCGCCATCAAGTAGCCGATCGCGCCTCGTTCCCGTGCAAATCGAACTTTGGCGGCGTGGCTGACTGGTCGTGGGTAGTGGTCCGGCTTGCCTCGCAGAAACAGAACGATGCAATTATTCACGTCGATGCCCGCATAGTCGTCGATGCCTTGCGCAGGATCGACAATACCGTATCCGACAAAGATGATGTGGGCGTGGAGGTCTGCGGAGGGCGAATCGAAAACGGGAAAATAGTCTGAGCCGAGAGTTTTGGTGGCTAAATGATCTACCGGACCGACTCGTACTATTGGATCCGGTGCTATCAGGGGAGTGGATAGCATGGAGGCCATGATCCCGGATGAAGTACCATCCTTTCCCGTCAAGAACGGTACAATCAGTGAGCCATTGGGAACGAGTGGTAAACGCAAACCTGCCGAAAGAAACTCTTGTGCGATCCACCGAGCTGATTCGAGATCTGCTTTCGTACCGCTTTGCCGTCCATTGAACGCAGGTCCGCTGAGTGTTCGAATGTCGGCCTTCATCCGTTCTGCGGAGAGCGAATCGATGGCTGTCTGAAGGTCTGTCTCGGGCGATTGAGCCAGGCTTGGCTTGGGTGAGAGAAGAAGGCAGACGGCCGCGAGGACCACGATGCAGCGGGCTCTGGAATCGGATGCCAAACAGGCAAGGTTCATCGTGATACCCTGATCATGTCAGGTTGCATGCAGATGTGGGATCATAGCATGAGGGAACGCAGGTTGCAGAGTCGCACTGAGCCCAGGTACTATTCGACGGGTAGCCGTAGGGGACCTGGAATATCGGACAAGGTTAGGAGCGGCTGAACCGTTTCTGAAGTTAAGGGGATGGGTATGGCAGGTGGTGAATCGGGAAAGGGATTGTACGATCATCTGTATCGGCGGTTTTTTGAGCAGCGCGATACTCATGACGGGTATTCGTTCCAACAGGCCCCTGGCGGCAGTGCCCCGATGCCTGCGGTGACGTTCAGCGAAAAACTGCGTTGGTGGACTTGGGATCGATGGCAACGACGGAGGAAGATCCTCGCCGAGAGGGACCGTCTGCAGCGAGAGATTCTTCAAATTCAGAAATCGGATAGCTCATCGTAGTGCGCGTATCGTCTTTGAAATCTCGAACCGGTCCCGTCATCAGGCGAGCATGGCAAGGGTACTTCGCTCTCTTAGTGGCTGGCCTGGGTCTCGTCATGGGGTATACCCCTAGTTACGGAGTTCAGAAGGAAACATCGGAAGAAAAGGCCGTTAATCTGAAGAAACAAGCGGCGGGTGGGCTTTTCCAAAGGTGGACCTTCGATCAAGATCAATCCAATACGCTGCCTGGCGGTTTCGTAAGGGGTAATTCCAGTGACGAGCCACTTGCAAATTGGATTGTCCAGGGGCATGCAACTGCACCTTCTCCACCCAACATTCTCGCTGGTTCATCGAATTGTACGCAGCCCTGTTATCAGGCGCTCCTGGCCGATGGATTGGAGTATGAGTATCCGGATCTCAGCGTTCGCTTTCATGCGCAGCAAGGAACGTCCGGGCTCGGAGGCATAGCGTTTGGTGTGCGCGACACGCGCAATTTTTACGTGGCGGTCGTCGATTCGATCGGTCAAAAGGTGCAGCTCGTTCGCTTGTCGAATGGACGCGAATTGCCCCTCGCGCAGGCGTCGATTAGTCTGAAAAACATTGACTGGCATTCACTCAGGGTTCAACGAAACACCATCATCAGCAAAGATTTTATGGAAGTGTTTGTAGACGGAGTGCTTGCCCTTTCCGTTGAAGACCAAGCCTTGGGCTTGGGGCAAATTGGCCTAGTCGTTCTTGGAACATCTACCGTGTTGTTCGACAGCTTCCATGCAGTTCCTCTCTTTTCCCACCGACCGCTTTCCCCGCCTCCGGCCTATTGACGTGGGTTCATCAGCGGGCCGATTTGGCCTCAAACTTGCCATTTTTTGTCGGTCTGGAGTATCATAACTCTGTCGGTTTGCGAAAGGCCTGGCAGGACCGACGCCGAAAGTGACAAGGCCTGAGATGGATGTTGTGTTGGGTCAGCCCGGGAATTTGATCGGAAGCCAGAGCTAAGCCGCCGCTGTGTTGACGCCTTCGGCCCATTCCTTCCCCGTTGTTTTCTCGAGTCCAAGACAACATCATTGTGTCAAAGGAGGAATCAGATGGGTGCGAAGATCTATGTTGGTGGATTGCCCTATTCAACGACTGAGCAGCAGCTAAGCGATCTGTTTGCGGCGCATGGTGCGGTGGCCTCGGCGCGGATTATTACGGACAAGTTCACCGGGCAGTCTCGAGGGTTTGGATTTGTCGAAATGTCCTCCGATGGCGAAGCGCAAGCGGCGATTACCGCCTTGAACGGCACACAACTTGGGGGGCGTACGTTGACGGTGAACGAAGCTCGTCCTCAAGAGCCCCGCTCCGGCGGCGGAGGTCGTGGAGGGTTCGGAGGCGGTCGCGGTTAACCTCGGGTCTGTTCCGCTGCGATAAGGGCTGCCGGAATTTCCGGCAGCCCTTTTTACGTTGTGGGTTGCGATATCAAAAGTCACCAATGTCCATCTGGATTTCCTTCACCCGCCTACGCAGGAAGCCATGCTTCGGAGAGGTGTCGCCGAAGAACCACTAGGAATCGCAGCTATCAACCCGTGAGGCTCCACATTGTTTCACCGGGAGGGAGACCGTGCCACCCTTTAAGTTAGAGGCTCCTTTTAAAGCTTGCGGAGACCAACCGGAAGCCATCGGGAGGTTGACCGCTGGGGTGCAGTCCGGGAAGAAACATCAAGTGTTGCTCGGAGTCACGGGGTCCGGCAAGACTTTCACGATGGCGAACCTTATCGAGCGCGTCCAGAAGCCGACGCTCGTCCTGGTCCACAACAAAACGTTGGCCGGTCAACTCTATCAGGAGTTCAAGCAGTTTTTCCCCCATAACGCCGTCGAGTATTTCGTGAGCTATTACGATTACTATCAACCGGAGGCCTATATCCCTCAGAGTGATACGTATATCGCGAAGGATGCCTCGATTAACGATACCATTGATCAGATGCGCCACTCCGCCACGACCGAGCTGTTGCAACGAAACGACGTGCTGATCGTATCCTCGGTGTCCTGCATCTATGGGCTGGGGTCACCAGAGGTCTACCATGACATGCTGATTTATTTGGAGGAAGGCGTCGAAACGAGGCGAGAAAAGATATTATCGAAACTGGTGGAGATTCAATACGAGCGCAATGATGTGGATTTTCATCGCGGGACGTTCCGGGCACGTGGGGACGTGATCGAGATTTTTCCTGCCTCGTCGGAAGCCAAGTCGGTGCGGATCGAGCTGTTCGGAGACGTTGTGGATGCCATTCATGAGATCGATCCACTCACCGGGAAATCATTGAACAAGCTTCCCAAGATCGCGATTTATCCGAACACCCATTATCTCATCGCTCCGGATCGCTATGAGAGGGCCATCACCGGTATCGAGGAAGAATTGGAAGACCGCTTGGTCTTGTTCAGGAAGACGGGTCGGTTGCTGGAGGCCCAACGGCTTGAGCAACGCACCAAGTTTGATCTGGAGATGATTCGAGCCATGGGGTATTGCCACGGGATTGAAAACTACTCGCGCCATCTCAGCGGGCGGGGGCCTGGTGAGCCGCCTCCCACATTGTTGGACTATTTCCCAAAGGATTTTCTATTGATCGTCGATGAGTCTCACGCGACGGTTCCCCAAGTCGGCGGGATGTATGAGGGAGATTACTCCAGAAAACGGACGTTGGTGGAATACGGATTTCGACTCCAGTCGGCGGTCGACAACCGTCCATTGAAGTTTTCTGAGTTCGAGAGTTGTCTCAATCAGGTGGTGTATGTGTCCGCGACACCCGGCAGCTACGAGCTGGAGCATGCCGGCCGCGATGTGGTTGAGCAGATCGTTCGCCCGACCGGTCTGATGGATCCACGCATCGATGTCGTGCCGGCCAAGGGGCAGGTGGACCATCTCCTCGGGCAGGTCCGCTCGGAGGTTGCCAAGGGTGGCAGGGTGCTCGTGACGACCTTAACGAAGCGGATGGCGGAGGATTTGACTGAGTATTACCACGACTTGGGAATCAAAGTGCGCTATCTGCATTCCGACATTAAAACCCTTGAGCGAGCCGAGATCATCCGCGACCTCCGGTGCGGGACGTTTGACGTGCTGGTCGGGATCAATTTACTGCGCGAAGGTCTCGATCTCCCCGAAGTGAGCCTGGTAGCGATTCTTGACGCCGATAAGGAAGGCTATCTGCGCTCGTACCGTGCGTTGATTCAAACGGCCGGCCGAGCCGCACGCAATCTCGAAGGCCGAGTCATTTTTTACGGAGATGTAGTGACGGATTCGATGAAACAGGCGATCGAGGAAACGAACCGACGTCGCTGGATTCAAGCCGAGTACAACCGGATTCATGGGATTACTCCGGTCGGTATTACGAAAGGTATTCCTTCCCTTGAGTATGCCGTGGCCGACATGGATTATATCCGGTTGGATCTTGCAGCTGAATCGATCGAGCCATACGAGAACTCAGAATCAACGGATCAACTCATCGAACGGCTGGAGTCGGAAATGAAAGCGGCCGCCAAAGAACTTGCCTTTGAGCGGGCCGCAGAGTTGCGCAATCAAATTCGATCGCTCCGGCTTCAAGCGCTGAACGCGAACTCTTAGACGTGCTTGTAAAGGTAGATACCGATGAACATCCCAAGGATGCTCAGAATGTTAACCTTAATGTTGAATCCTAGGACGAGTTTGATCAGGACAAGGTCGATGGTGAGCGGTGGATTGATCCCGGGATTATAGTGCGTCGCGAAAATGTTTTGAATGGTGCCTTGAGGTGCCATGACGTGGAGAATCTCCCCGAGTATCCCGCCAAGGAGCCCTCCGATCAGCACGAAAATGAGCAAAACCCAGGGCGATTTTCTCACGCGGCCGCTCTTCTTTCTTTATGAGTTTCCGTACAGTGGTTTTTGGGTGGCTGAAGGGCACCATATCCGAAGGGTTTCGGCATGTCAATAAAACTACTGGCTCGTGATGACCTTGACTTGCCCTGCTTGGTCCGATAGACTCCTCGATACTCTTTTCCCAAGATTTTCGAGGCGATCGGAGGTCTGGTGCAAGGCTTCGATGGCCTCTTTCTTTGTGGTGATACGGCGTCATGCTCGATGCGCTGAGCGATAAGTTCGAAAAAATTTTGAAGAAACTCCGAGGGCAGGGTGTGCTCACGGAGCAGAACATTACGGAAGCATTGAAAGATGTGCGGTTTGCGCTTCTTGAAGCAGACGTCAACTTTAAGATCGTCAAAGAGTTCATCGATCGCGTCCGTCAAAAGGCTGTCGGTCAGGAAGTCCTGCAGAGTCTGACTCCCGGACATCAGGTCGTCAAAGTCGTCTGGGATGAGCTCCGGGCGATGATGGGGAATGAGCGGGCGGGACTTGCCCTGAGCTCACAGCCCCCGACTATCTTGATGATGGTCGGATTACAAGGGGCGGGAAAGACCACGGCCAGCGGCAAACTTGCGCGTCTGTTTAAGAATCAAGGCAAGCGAGTGCTTTTGGTGGCTGCCGATCCGCGTCGTCCTGCGGCCGGTGAGCAACTGAGCGCCCTTGGTCAGGATCTCGGAGTTGAGGTTCACCGTGCGGATCACGTTCAGGCTTCTCAATCGGATGTGGTCCATATCTGCCGTGCTGGGGTCGAGCGAGGGCGCGATCAGGGTTTTGATCTCATCATCCTTGATACCGGAGGCCGATTGCATATCGACGACGAGTTAATGAACGAACTTGTCGCCGTGAAAACGGCCGTGTCTCCTCATGAGGTTTTGTTGGTTGCCGACGCGATGACCGGGCAGGATGCGGTCACCATGGCCGGCCAGTTCGATCAAAAGGTCGGGTTGACCGGTATTATTCTGACCAAGGTCGAAGGGGACGCACGCGGAGGCGCGGTCTTATCGATTCGGGCCGCAACCGGAAAGCCCATCAAGTTTCTTGGTGTCGGGGAAAAGCTGGATGCCTTAGAGCCGTTTCATCCGGACCGGATGGCTTCCCGTATTCTTGGGATGGGCGACGTGCTGTCGCTCATTGAGAAAGCCCAGGAAAGCATCACTCGTGAGCAGGCTGAGGAAGCTCAGAAGCGGCTCACCAGCAATACTTTCACCCTGGAAGATTTTCGGACTCAGCTCGGCCAGATGAACCGCATGGGGTCATTCGAGCAGATTCTCGGCATGCTCCCGGGTGGGCAAAAACTCAAGCAAGCGATCGAAGGCGACAAGCCGGAGCGAGAGATCGGCCGTGTGGTCGCAGTGATCGATTCGATGACCCCACGGGAACGCCGCGATCATACGATCATCAATGGAAGCCGAAAGAAGCGGATCGCCCGTGGCAGCGGCACGACGGTACAGGATGTGAATCGCCTCATCAAGCAGTTCTTATCGGCTAAGAAGTTGGCAAAGGCGATGACCGGTGCGGGGGGGCGTCGACAGCTCGCCCAACTCATGAGATCTCGATAAGCGATCATGACCGAAAGTGCGAATTCAGCGTAAAGGAGGACAGTTGTGGCTGTACATTTGAGACTGGCTCGAACGGGAAGACACAAACGACCGATGTATCGTGTGGTGGCCGCTGATTCACGAAAAGCGCGCGACGGACGGTTCCTGGAGATCCTTGGAATTTTTGATCCGTTGAAAGAAGCCGGTGTGCCGGAGTTGAAGCAGGAACGTGTGCTGAACTGGCTGAGGCACGGCGCTCAACCCACGGTGACCGTGCGGACGTTGTTGCGCAGGGCAGGGGTCTGGAAGCAGTTTGAGGCTGAAAAAGCTGCGCAGAAACAAGCGCCCGCAAAATCCTGATTCGTGTGATGGTGACTCCATCGGAAACCGTGACGGTGGGACGGATCGAGCGACCCTTTGGCGTCAAGGGGGAAGTGAAGGTTCTGCCACTATCCGATGTTCCAGGTCGATTTGAAGGGTTGGGGACCGTGAGTCTCCTGGCAAGGAACGGACAGACTCTTGAGACCAGCGTCACCCACGTGAGGCGCGTGGGAGCTGGGTTTGTTCTTGGATTGACCGGTTTGACCAACCCGGAGGACGCGAGTCTCTGGCGAGGCGGGTTCATTCAGACAATTCGCGGGTCCGTGCCCAGGCTGCCGGATGGGCAGTACTATGAGTGTGATCTGGTCGGTCTTGCTGTCTCCACCGAAGAGGGGCAGCCGATCGGTGTGCTGGAGGAGATTTGGGACCTGCCGGGAAATCCCCTGTTCGTTGTTCGCCGGGAGGCCAAAGAGATCTTGATCCCCGCAGCGAAAGAACTGGTTCGTACCGTCGATCTGACGGCTCGAAAAATGACTGTCCGGTTGATCGACGGATTGGGTGATTAGCATGTTGCGGTTCGAGGTTCTGACACTGTTCCCCGGGATGTTCGCCCCGGTCTTGGCTCACAGCATGCTCAAACGAGGCCAGGAAAAAGGGCTTCTCACCGTGAAGGTGCACAATTTGCGCGACTTCACGACGGATCGCCACAAAGTAGTCGATGATATGCCGTATGGAGGTGGAGCCGGCATGGTCATGAAGGCTGAGCCGATCCTTCTTGCGGTGGCTGCGCTTCGAAATGAAGCGCGGGCAAACGATGAAGACATTCGACTGATGTTTCCAACTCCTCACGGGCGGCCTTTTACGCAAGACCATGCAGAACAGTTGGCGAGCGAGCGTCGCCGAATCGTCATTCTGTGCGGGCACTATGAGGGAGTGGATGAGCGCGTCCGTATGACATTAGCTCCGGAGGAAGTCTCACTCGGAGATTATGTGTTGACCGGAGGTGAATTGCCGGCGCTTGTACTGATCGATGCAGCGGCCAGACTCGTTCCCGGCGTCTTGGGCGACCCAAGTTCCGTTTTGGAAGAGTCGTTTGCGGACTCATTGCTGGAGTACCCGCAGTACACGAGGCCGGCAGAAATCGGCGGAATCGGTGTGCCCGATGTCTTGCTTTCGGGCCATCATGAGGCCATTCGGTTGTGGCGTCGGAAGGAAGCGTTGCGCGGCACGTATGTGCGACGCCCCGATCTCTTGAAAGATCGGATGTTCACGAAGGAAGATCAACAGTTGTTGGATGAATTGATGAGCGAAGGTCTTTTGACGACCCCGACATCACGCCGGGAGGAGGGTTAAGTCCATGAATCAGTTGGAGCGAATTCAGCGGTCGTTGACGAAGAAATCAGTGCCGAGATTTGAGATCGGGGATACCGTCAGGGTCCACGTCAAAGTCGTCGAAGGCGAGAAGGAGCGCATTCAGGTCTATGAAGGAACCGTGATCGCGCGCAAGGGGAGTTTGAATACCGAAACGTTTACAGTCAGAAAACTTTCATACGGGGTCGGGGTCGAACGAATTTTTCCGGTGCATTCTCCGATCGTCTCCAAAGTGGATGTGGTTCGGCAGGGGCGCGTTCGGCGTGCGAAGCTCTACTATCTGCGAGGCAAGAAGGGGAGGTTTGCGAAGGTCGAAGAGCGCGAGTTTGTCGGAGAGGGCAAGTCGTCGGCGCAACCGACGGCCTCTGAGGAAGAGACTGTGACGGCTTAGACTGCTTCCGCGTATGTGTTCCCTCACGGTAATGCTATTGCGTGATCGGTGAAGGGATGTGTGGTGGGCCCAACGAAGAGTTCGAGCGGGCGGCCCGACTGTGTGGGTATCGTCGTATTGCCGGTATCGATGAGGCCGGACGTGGCCCGTTAGCCGGTCCCGTCGTCGCCGCTGCCGTCGTCCTACCGACTCGATGTCGACTCTCAGGGGTCGATGATTCCAAGCAACTTTCTGAAGGGCAGCGAGACCGATTATATGCCGCGATTGTTGAGCAAGCCGTGGGGATGGGAATCGGATCGGCGGACGTCGGAGAGATCGATCGGCTGAATATTCTCGAAGCGACCAGGCTAGCGATGCGGCGAGCCATCGATCAGCTGGCTCCTCCTCCTGATTATCTACTCATTGATGCCGTGACTCTTCCGGGAATCAGAATCTCAGTACGGCCCATCATCAAGGGAGACTCCCTCTCTCTCTCGATTGCGGCCGCCTCCATTATCGCCAAAGTCACGAGAGATCGTCTTATGGCGAAGTACCATGCAATGTTCCCTGAATACGATTTTCTCTCGCATAAGGGGTATGGCACGACCGGACATCTGCAGCGATTGGCACGCCATGGTCCGTGCTCCATTCATCGTCGAACGTTCATGCCGGTGCAGGACATGATCGTCGCTGCCAAGAGGAAGTCGCACAGACGGATGCTTTCCACATTGTTCGAGCAGTAAGCGATGGCCACTTCCGACTCGCGCCATCAGTTCGGCCAAGCCAGCGAAATGCAGGCCGAACAGTTCTTGCTGGCCAAGGGTTACCGAATTCTCGATCGCAACGTACGGACTCCTCTCGGCGAATTGGACCTCGTGGCGGAAGACCAAGGTGTCGTGGTCTTTGTCGAGGTCAAGGGCAGGACCACGGAAGCCTTCGGCGGTGCTCTGCTGGCGGTGGATCATCGCAAGCGTGTAAAGCTGACGAAACTGGCTGCCCTATATTTAGCGCAACGGCATTGGTCCGATAAGGTTTGCCGATTCGATGTGGTGTTGGTCCAGGGGAGACCTTCCGACCAGGGACAGATCGAACATCTCCAGAACGCGTTTGACGTCGGCGAACGCGGAAGGTTCTAGCCGTTCTCCAAAGGGTTTCCATGGATGCCATCATTCAACTCATCCACGTGTCCAAATGGCATGATCGAAAAGCCGCGCTGTCCGATGTCACGCTCGAGATTGAAAAGGGAGAGTTTATCCTTCTCATGGGATCGAGCGGGTCGGGGAAGTCTACGCTGCTGCGCATGCTGTTCGGTGAGGAGCAGCCGGACGAAGGACAGATTTTCGTTCACGGCAGGAATGTGACGAAGCTCAGACCAACCGAGATTCCCTATCTTCGACGGAAGGTCGGCGCGGTCTTTCAAGACTTTCGTCTCTTGCCGAAGAAATCCGTCTTCGACAATGTGGCGCTTCCGTTGCTCGTTCAAGGTGTGCCCGAGAAAGATATCCGTCGTAAAGTCACGGAGGCGTTGCGCGCGGTTGATGTCGATCACAACAAAGATCAGTTGCCGAACAGTCTCTCCACGGGAGAGCAGCAGCGTGTGTGCATTGCACGGGCGATCGTCAACGGGCCGGTGGTGCTCCTGGCCGACGAACCAACGGGCAATCTCGATCCGGAACGCACAAGAGAGATCATGGAGCTGTTCAAATTGATCAATGCCCGAGGGACGACCGTGATCGTCGCGACGCACGATCCTCATGTCCTGAATCACGTGAATCGTCGGGTGATTACCTTGGTGCAAGGGGTATTGCTGTCGGAGCGGCGGGTCAGGCAAGGAGTCGGCCTATGAGACGACTATTTTATCTCGTTCGCGAAGCGTGGGCGAACATGCGGACTAATCGGACGACTACGATCGTCGCCGTTCTGACCACGGCGTTTACCTTGGCCTGTGTGGGTATCTTTCTGTTGCTCTATGTGAATTTGCGGCACGCAGCGGGATCTCTCCAGGAAGATGTCAAGCTCATGGTCTATTTGGAGGATCGACTTCGGGGCGAAAGAGTGCAGGAACTGGAGCGAAAACTCAAGGCTGATCGCATGGTTGCCGAGGTGCTTTTTATTTCGAAAGAACAAGCCTTAGGAGAATTTCGAGTCCAATTCCCCGGTGAGTCCCACTTACTTGAAGGGCTTGGCGAGAATCCGCTCCCGGCTTCGTTCGTGGTGACGCTTGCGCCGAGCTTTCGGTCTCCTGACGCCATGAGAGGCTGGGTTGAACGAGTGCAAACAATGGCAGGTGTCGCCAAGGTCGACTATAATCAGGAATGGCTCAGTTTGCTGGCCGAACTGATCGGATATATCGAGCTGGTTGCGATCGGCGTCGGGATCCTCCTCTCCGCGGCCGCAGTGACGATCATCGGGAATACGATCAGGCTTGCTCTGTTGGCTAGACGGGAGGAGATTGAAATTCTTCGTTCGATTGGGGCTACGCGCACGTTCATCCGTATCCCATATTTCCTCGAAGGAGCCGTGCTCGGAGCTTGTGGCAGCGCACTATCGTTAGGAATTCTTAAGGTCGCGTTTGAACTGTTCCGGCAGCAGATCCAATTGACAGGCCGTTTCAGCGGGATCGAAGGCATGATCTCGTTTTTTCCCCTCTCGGTGTGTCTGGCGCTCGTCATGGCGGGGATGGGGCTTGGTTTTGCCGGGAGCGTTGTGTCGCTTCTTCGAGTCGGGGAAGGGCGGGCATGAGCATCTCCTTCGCCATCCTACTCTGGTGTCTTGCGGTGGGAGGAGGGTGGACATCTGCAGCTGGTGCGGCGAATGATCCGATCTCTGAAAAAATTGAGCGAGAGCGGAGGACTCTTGATCAGCTGAAGGACAAGATCGAAGAGAAGCGGAAACGAGCGGAGGAAGCAGAAAAGAAACGAGAATCGGTTCTGCAGGGCATCCAATCCCTCGATGAACGACTGGTGCATCATCGGCAAGATCATCATGAGATCAGCAAGCAACTGAGACGGAAGGATCGGGAGCTCGAAGAGATTACGGACCGGCTTGGGGCGATGCGAACCAGCATTGATGCACGACGTGAGGCCATTCTTGCCCGGCTCCGCGTGCAGTACATGGAAGGACGGTTCGGTCGTGTGAGGGTGCTCTTAACGGCGGACTCATACGGTAATTTTCAACGTCGCGGACAATACCTCTCTGCCGTTTCACACAAGGACTACGAATTGCTGAAGACGTTCCGAGCCGATATGGAGCGGATGGAGCAGGCGGAGCATCAGCGCACCGAGGCCAGAGCCGGACTGATCGCCTTCAAGCTGAACATCGAGAAGAAACTGGTCGATATCCGAGCGCTTCAGAGGGAGAAAAAGGTCTATCTGGCGAAGATCACGCACGAAAAGGATTCCTACAACCGCACAGTCGAAGAACTGCAGCGTTCCGCCTCGCGAGTGGATGCCCTGTTGCATGATTTGGAAACGCGCCGACGTGCCATGGCCCTGCACCCTCCGACGGCTTCACCCTTGGCGCATGGAGTGAGAGGCACGCTACCTTGGCCGGCCGAGGGCAAAGTCGTGTCGTTTTTCGGGCGTCAGAAACACCCGACGTTCAATACCTATGTCCAGCGCAAAGGCATCGAAATCCGAACCGAGGAGGGAAGCTTCATCCATGCCGTCATGACCGGAAACGTCGTCTATGCGGACTGGTTGAAAGGATACGGACTCGTTATAATCTTAGATCACGCCAACGGGTTTTTCTCACTGTATGCGCACGCGTCCAAGATTCTGGCCAAAGCGGGTGAACAGGTTGCCGAAGGTCAGCCTATCGGGGAGACCGGGGACACGGGCGTGATTGGAGAAAATACTTTATACTTCGAGCTACGTGAAGGGGCCGAGCCGGTCGATCCGCTCCACTGGCTGGCAAGACGATAAAATGTGCATGGTCGGCGTCGATCCGGTCGAAGTGTCCGAAAACGTATGAAAGAAGGGATGTGAAGATTATGGAACAGCAGCTGCGGCGGAAGTCTTGGGTGGTCGGACCGATGATCGCGCTCGCCCTGCTCTGCGGAGTTGTCATCGGGAAAGGCTGGGAGCGAACCGGTCACGCCGGTGAAACCTATGAGGAGCTCAAAACCTTCTCCGAGGTCTTGAATCAGGTTCAAAAGCATTATGTCGACGAGACGAAGCCGAAGGATCTGATCCAAGGGGCCATTCGCGGCATGCTGTCGACGCTCGATCCCCACTCAGCGTATATGACTCCGGAAATGTATAAGGAGATGCAGGTCGAAACCAGGGGAGAATTCGGTGGAGTCGGCATTCAAATCGGTGTGAAGGACAACCGGCTGGCCGTGATCGCGCCGATCGAAGGCACGCCCGCGCATCGAGCTGGGATCAAAGCAGGCGATTTCATCATTAAAGTCAACGACGACACCACGAAGGATCTGACGTTGATGGATGCTGTCCAGAAGATGCGAGGGCCGAAAGGCAGTAAGGTCAACCTCACCATTCAACGGGATGGGACGGCGGATCCCTTGGTGTTCACTCTCGTCCGGGACACCATCAAAATTGAAAGCGTGAAGTCGAAAGTCATCGACAACCTCGGCTATGTCCGGCTCACTCAATTTCAGGAAGCGACCGGTCGAGACCTTTCGAAAGCGATCAGACAGTTCAAGGATCAGAAGGTCCATGGAACCATTCTCGATCTCCGAAACAATCCCGGCGGTTTGCTGACCGCGGCCGTCGATGTGTCCGAGCAATTTCTTCCCAGCGGGAAGCTGGTGGTGTACACCAAAAGCCGGGAAGGGAAAAAGGACGAATGGTTCGCGAAATCCAAGGATCAACTTGAAGACCTACCGGTCATCGTGCTCGTCAACGAGGGTTCGGCGAGTGCGTCGGAGATCGTAGCCGGGGCGCTGCAAGATTGGGGGCGGGCCGTCGTAGTCGGGACGACCTCGTTCGGAAAAGGGTCGGTGCAGACGATCTTGGCGTTAGGCGATGGTTCGGGGCTTCGCCTCACGACCGCGAAGTACTATACGCCGAAAGGTCGGTCGATCCAGTCGACCGGGATTATTCCGGATATTGTGGTGAAACTGCCGCTGCCGGTGCTTGCCAAGGTGCCTGATGGGAAGTCGGCTGAAAAGGACCAGGAGGTGAAGGCAGTCAAACCACCGACAGGAAAAGATGCATCACCACCGACTGGGAAGTCTCCCGATGAGGCAAGTCCGAAGAACGGCACGGGTCAACAGTCGTTGCCGGCCGAAGCGGGAGGGGAACTCTCGCTTGAGCAGGATGTCCAGCTCCAGAAGGCGGTGGAATTGCTGAAGAGCTGGAAGATTTTCAAGGAACTCAAGAGTTCCTAACAGGATGCTGAAAAAGTCCGCCAGCGGTGTTCTCGCATCACTCAGAGGCTCAACGTACCGAAGCGTACGCCTCACCTCTTCGCTTGCTGCGGCCTTGCTGGACGGTCTTTTTGAGCATCCTGAAGTTATTCCGGTGGTAACCTGCTAAAGCTCATTATTTTGTATACGTTGTCGGACAGCCTGCAGCAAATGCTCCTCTGATCCGGAGAAACTCGGCAGGGTTCGAAGCAGGTGAGATTGAATGAGCTGATCGAGGTCAAGCAGCGTCCTGATGCCGAGTCGGAAGTACAAATAGGCCACGAGTGATTCGGAGAGACCAGGAAGAGTTGCCCAATCTCTGACCTCCGTCGGGAGCGGGGTCTGAAGCTCCTCGTAGGCGCGGATGGTTCCAGTCTCAAGAAACTCTTCGATCTTTTTTGCCAGATCGGTTCCGATCCCGTCGATAGCTTCCAGATCCTGCCGTTCCGCCACGGCTGCCACATCTTCATCGATGGCAAGCAGAGCATCCGCAGCCCGCCGATAGGCCCGCACTCGATAAGGGTTCGCCCGTTGGGATGACAGGAGATCAGCCATCGAGCGGAAGATAATGGCAAGTTGCTGGTTGTGGTGCGGGATGGAGTTCATAGACCGTGATGGCGTTATTCTGACCTGAGCAGGGATGGAGGCGCAAGATACGAGGTATGCGCACGGCTTGTGAGTCGTTGCATCAGTTCTGAATCTTCTGTGGAGAGTAGAGTGGATACTGCCAGCCTGAAGTTCTTGAAAATTGAGGTAGTGTCGGGGGAATTGAGGCTTGATGACGGCCTCGGTCCAAGGGCAAAGCATCATTCGACGTTGCAGCGGGTATCAAAGTCTGAACGGTTGGATGTAAAGATCGGGGGTGCTCGCCGGAACGGGCTCATCGCGCGTGTGATCGTGATGGTCGATCGGAATGTTAGGCGACGGCTTTCAAGCCTCGCTGTTGCACCAGGTGTAATAGCTTGAGGGCGGTGCCTGTGGGGCGCTTCTGACCAATCTCCCACTTTTGCACTGTGGACACACTGGTATTCAGCAGCGCGGCAAAGACCGCTTGACTGACTCGTGACGCCTCGCGAATTTCTTTGATTTGTTTCGGCTTCAGCGGCGCGATGGGCGGCACGTACAGTTGGTCGAATTCGCGCAGCGTGATCCGATCCATCACGCCGGCTTTGTGTAGGCCTGTTGCTGTGGTGTGGACCGCTTCAAGAATGGCGGATGTTGCTTTCTTCATCGCAATGCACCTCCATCAATTCCCCGGCACGTTGTGCTTTCCTGAGCGCCTGCGTCGTCAATGACAGCAAATGGGAGGCCAGCTTCTTTAAGGCGGTTTCTTCGTCCTTGTCGATGGTGCTGCGCTCGTTTTTTGAGAAACCGAACACGAAGATCCAGCGGGTTCCCTTGTTGGTCGCGACTAGCGTGCGAAAGCCACCACGCTTTCCCTGTCCAGGTCGCGCCATCCGCTTTTTCAGCAGCCCGCCACCGAGATCCGCGTCATACAGTCCTGCCGTCATTTCCCGCACAGCCGCGCACAGGCTCGTTGTGGTGAGCCCTTCTTTGCGCGCCCAACGATCAAACCAGCGGGTCTGATATACCGCCATCCCGTGTCTCCGTCCACGCATTGTATATAGCACTTAGTGCTATGGTATGCAATTGTATATTGCCCAACCTTGAGAATAGAAATGGCCGGTTGTGACAGTCCTAGCCCAAGGGCATGGATCTGTCAGGTTAGACACAGTGCAAACCGAACACTATGGCCTATTACCTGAACGCGCGCGCACGAAAATGTTTCGACTTTGCCATGTCGTTGGAGGTCGATGCACAACTGCGCCATTATTCACCTGTTACATTTGGGACATGAAACCGCCAAGTATTTACAATAGCAGACTGTTTTGGTACCTTCCGATCGCTTGCTTCGTCTGTCCACAAGGAGTCACCTGGCATGAGTGGCATCCAGGTCCAGACCCTCTCAGTGATTGCCCAACCAGAGCTCCGTGATCCCTCTCCACGATGGGGCTACAACTCATGTTGTATGGTGTCATCTGTTCACCGACTGAGGTAACCTCGAAAAAGTGGACGCCTTCAACCTAGAATCAGAGGTCTGGAGGTGTGCGATGGAACGAGTCCCACGACAGAAGTATACGAAGGAGTTTCGGGAGCAAGCGGTGCAGCTTGTGCTCGAACAGGACTTGACGACTCTGGAGGCGGCGAGACGACTCGCCATTTCAGACAAGACGCTCGGGAACTGGGTGTGTCGAGCCCGGCGCGGTCAGCTCGCGACGCTGGGGGAGAGCCGACGGCCCGTGACAGAGCTGGAGGCCGAGGTCTCTCGGCTGAAGCGCGACCTGGCCGAGGCGCGGATGGAGCGCGACATCCTAAAAAAAGCCACCGCGTACTTTGCGAAGGCGCAGCTGCCCGGTACGCGCTGATGAGGACGCTGCGGCCCCACTATCCCCTGAGTCTGTGGTGTCGGGTACTGGAGGTGTCCCGAAGCGGGTACCATGCCTGGCAGAACCGCCGCCCCTCGAAGCGCGCCCAGGAGAACGCACGGCTGGAAGTGGCGATTCAGGCGGCCCATGTGCGCACCCGCCAGACCTATGGACCGGAACGCCTCCAGGCGGAATTGCGTGAGGATGGTTTTCCAGCCGGGATTGGGCGCATCAAGCGGCTGCGGAAGAAGTTGGGCTTACGCTGCACACAGGTGCGCCGGTTCACGATCACCACGGATTCGGCGCATCAATGGCCTGTGGCGGACAATCTCCTGGCTCAAACGTTCCCCGCAACGCGCCCGAATGAGACCTGGGTCACCGACATCACCTATGTCCCCACGGGAGAAGGGTGGTTGTATCTGGCCGGGCTCAAAGATCTGTATACGTGTGAGGTGGTCGGACATGCGATGGGAGCTCGGATGACGACGGACTTGGTGCGTCACGCCTTGGTGAGAGCAGTGTGGGGGAAACGCCCACGCCCAGGCTTGATTCACCACTCCGATCGCGGATCCCAATATTGTGCCCAGGACTATCAAGAGCAGTTGCGGCAGTTCGGCCTGACCCCGTCCATGAGTCGGAAGGGCAACTGCTATGACAACGCGCCGATGGAGAGCTTCTGGGGAACGCTCAAGAATGAGCTGATCCATCACCGGCGTTATGCCACGCGGGAGCAGGCCCGGCGGGAGATCACGGAGTACATCGAGCTCTTCTATAACCGTCAACGGCGGCATTCCCGGCTCGGGAATTGCTCGCCCGCTGCATTTGCCCAGCGATGGGCCCGTCAACAGCCGGCGGCATGAGGCTGCAATTCATGGCGTCCACTATTGACAACCGAGGTCAAGCTGGCGGGGAATCGCTATTACGCCTTCGCCGTGAGAACCGCCAAGCTCATAGTGGATACGGAGCAGGCCGTGACTGTTGATCGCACTGATTTCGCGAAGCCGGAGGAATGGGGGATTAAGTCCGCCGGCACTGATGATCAATATGCAGCGCCATTGTTGCAGGATTTTAGACCAGTGGCCTTGAAATCTGGCCTCCCACCCGACATGTAATAGGCTCTCGTGCTGGAGCCGTGGATTCGCACCGATCTCGACAGTTGAATCTTCAACTGTCCCTAGCTCCCGCACGTTCTGCTTGCCCTCTCAGCGCTCCACCCGCAGTGACCATCTTTCTCGAATGCGCAGTAGCTTGCTCTCTGCCTGGCCGAAGCAGCTATGCTAGCGCAATTGGCAATTAGTGGGCGCTTCGTTGACTTTGGTAATTCCGGTCCCATAGGATGACAGGCGTGCAGGATGCAATCCACATCCACGTGAACGGGCAAGCACGAAGCTGGCGCAGTGGTGCATCGGTCGCCGATTTGCTGCAAGACCTGGATATTCAAACGGAGCGGGTGGCCGTGGAGCTGAATCTCGAAATCCTCGATCGGGCGGCATTTGGTCAACGCCGGCTCCAAAACGGGGATCGGGTCGAGATTCTCGGGTTCATCGGCGGCGGCGCTGCGGCAAAGGATTGAGGCGGTTCGCTCATCTTCTTTAGGGAGCCTCGGTTGGTGGCTCTGGGCAATATGTTCCGGAGAGGATCACGATGACGGACGATCGACTGGTGATTGCGGGACGCGAATTCAAGTCTCGGTTATGGGTCGGAACGGGAAAATATAAAGACTTTGTCGAGACGCAAAAGGCGATTGAAGTGTCCGGCGCCGATGTGGTGACGGTCGCAGTGCGGCGAGTGAACATCACCGATCGATCGAAAGACAATCTGCTCGATTACATCGACCCGAAGAAATACACGATTCTGCCCAACACGGCCGGATGCTACACCGTGGAAGATGCCGTTCGATACTCGCGCTTGGCCCGGGCGGCCGGAGTCTCCGACTTGGTGAAGTTGGAAGTGCTGGGTGACGAGAGGACGTTGTTCCCCGATACGGCCGGTTTGATCGAGGCAGCCAAGATCCTCATTAAGGAAGGATTTATCGTCCTTCCATACACGAACGATGACCCGATTGTCGCGAAGAAGCTCGTGGATATCGGATGTCCGGCGGTCATGCCTCTAGCTGCGCCCATCGGATCCGGGCTCGGGATTCGTAATCCGTACAACCTGAAAATCATCATGGAAACCGTCAAGGTGCCGATTATCGTCGATGCCGGTGTCGGAACCGCGTCGGACGCAGCCTTGGCGATGGAATACGGCGCCGATGCGGTGCTCATGAATACGGCCATTGCCGGTGCACAGGATCCGCTTGCCATGGCGGAAGCGATGAAGTATGCGGTTCATGCTGGTCGTCTGGCTTACAAGGCCGGTCGCATTCCCAGGAAACTCTATGCGACGGCCAGCAGCCCGATCGAAGGGATGCTCTAAGAACAGTGCTGAGTGCTGGATGTTGAGTCCTGGGTGCTGGGTGAGGTCAGCGGGAGAAAAATGAGTCAGAACAGAGGTGGAGCATTATTCTCAATCGACTCAGCACCCAGGACTATGATCTCAGCCCTTCAGTGATGCCTCCAGTAAATTTTCGTCTGCTTCTTGTTACTGACCGACACCTGGTTCAAAGCCAATCTCTTTCAACGGTACTCACTGAGGCGATCATGGCCGGCGTACCGGCTATTCAGCTAAGGGAACGTGATCTGTGCACTAGCGACTTACTGTCGTTGACACAAGAAATCCAAACGCTGGCAACGCCTAGATCTGTATCGTTGATCGTCAACGATCGCGTCGATCTGATGATGGCGCTGAATTTGGACGGCGTGCATCTTCGCTCCGACAGTTTGCCTCCCCTCCCAGTGCGTCAGCTGATCGGACCACGTCGATTAATGGGGGTGTCCACACATTCGGTCGAGGATGTGCGACGTGCGAATCAGAGCGGTGCCGACTACGTCGTGTTTGGTCCCATTTTTGAGACTCCGTCGAAGCGTTCGTTCGGGCCTCCGCTTGGGCTCAATCTGCTGGCCGATGTCTGCTGCCGATCGTCCATCCCCGTTCTTGCCATTGGAGGGATTACCTGCGAACGAGTGCGCGATGTTCGTCGAGTCGGTGCTCACGGAGTTGCCGTGATCGGAGCGCTGTTGACTCGTGACGACATCGGCGAAGCCGTCCGAGAGTTCACACATGCTCTGGAGACGTGATACGGCGTGGCACAGCGGGGACAAGTCTCGCGCGAGATCGTCCGTTGGAGTTGACCACCCCTAGGTCGGATGTTAGAATCCGACCATCAGAATTATTCGCGTTTTCGCTCGATGCGGCGAGCTGTTCGTGTCGTCCCGATATGGCGGAAAGCAAGGGCCAGCCAAATCGACTCAGGTCCCTCCGAGATTCTGTCAAGAAGATTACGAAGCGGCTGTCCGAGGGGAATGGGGAGATGATTCATAAAAACGACGAACACGCCCGCGAGACCGAAAAGCTTCGCGTTCAGATTCAGTCGATGGAGGAAGAGATCCGTCGACTCTACCAATCGCGCTACCAACTCGATCAAGCCAATAAGCAGAACGAAAAACTTGTGGCCACGCTGCAGGAAGCGAAGGCGCAGATCGAGGCGCTGCGTAGCGAGGTGGAAAAACTGACGGCGCCGCCGTCGGCGTATGCCATATTTTCCAGTATGAATGCGGACGGAACCGGAAACGTCTATGTATCGGGGCGGAAAATGAAGGTCAACCTTCATCCTTCGATCAAGCGCAATGAGTTGCGGAAGGGGCAAGAAGTCGTCCTGAACGAAGCGCTCAACGTGATCGAGGTCAAAGGATTCGACAGTCAGGGAGAGGTGGTTCGACTCAAAGACGTGCTGGAAGGCGCGCGGGCATTGGTCACGCTCCATTTCGATGAGGAGAAGGTGGCCGAGCTCGGCGACCCGCTGCTCGCTGAGCGGCTGAGTGTGGGGGATCACCTGTTGTATGATCCTCGTTCCGGGTATGTCATTGAGAAGTTGCCGAAGTCCGAAGCGGAAGAACTCGTGTTGGAAGAGGTCCCGGATGTCGACTATGAGCACATCGGAGGTCTCCAGAAAGAATTGGAGCAGGTACGTGATGCCGTCGAACTTCCTTTCCTGCATCCACAGGTATTCTCCGAATATAAGCTCAGCGCACCGAAAGGGGTTTTACTGTATGGTCCACCCGGCTGCGGAAAGACGCTGATCGCCAAAGCCGTCGCCAATTCGATCGCCAAGAAATTAGGCCATCGGGCGGGCAAAGAAATTCGGAGCTATTTTCTTCATGTAAAGGGCCCTGAACTGCTCAATAAGTACGTCGGGGAGTCGGAGCGTCAGGTACGTGAAGTGTTTAAGAAGGCGAAAGAACGGGCGGACGACGGTCATCCGGTGATCGTGTTTTTCGATGAGATGGATGCACTCTTCAGGACCCGTGGGACAGGCGTGTCCTCGGATATTGAATCGACGATCGTTCCGCAGTTTCTCTCTGAGATTGATGGGGTGGAGCGATTGCGCAACGTCATCGTCATTGGGGCCAGCAACCGCCAGGATTTGATCGATCCCGCGGTGCTTCGCGCCGGTCGATTGGACGTCAAGGTCAAAGTGGGGCGACCGGATGCCACGGCTGCCCGTGACATTTTCTCGAAATATATCTCAACGGACCTTCCTTTTGCCGCCGAGGATTTGGAACGACATAGAGGCGACCGACAGGCCTTGGTCAATCAATTGACATCCCTGACGGTCGAAACCATGTATGCAGCCAGCGAGGAAAATAAGTTCATCGAAGTGACCTACGCCAACGGCGAAAAGGAAGTTCTGTACTTCCGGGACTTTGCCAGCGGAGCCCTGATCGAAGGGATTGTTTCGCGCGCGAAAAAATTTGCCGTGAAGCGCGTGATCGCGAAAGAGGGAGCTGGCCTGTGCTCGGACGACTTGATCCGCGCCATCCGTGAGGAGTTCAAGGAACACGAGGATCTTCCCAATACGACCAATCCGGACGATTGGGCAAAAGTTGCCGGAAAGAAGGGGGAGAAGATCGTTCATATCCGGACCATCAGCGGTGGGCCTGCCGAGCATCGTCAGATTGAAACCATCAGTACCGGCCACTATCTCTAACGATCCTATGCCAGACCACACATCCACGAATCGCATGCGTGTGCTTGGGACTGAAACCGAGTTCGGCATCGCGACAAAAGATCCATCCGCGATGGACCCTGTGTCGGGCTCATTCGCCGTGATCGGACATTACCCGAGACTTCCGGTTCCGGGGGCGCTCTGGGATTACGAAAACGAAAATCCACTTTTGGATGCCCGGGGATTTGAAGTTGACGGCGAGCGAGAACGTCCCAATCCGGACTATAACCGGCAGCTGAATAAGGTGTTGGCGAACGGCGGACGGTTATATGTCGATGGAGCTCATCCGGAATACTCGACGCCGGAGTGTTCGAACGCTAGAGAGATCGTGGCGTTCGAACGGGTCGGAGAGCGCATTCTCTCGGCATGCCTTCAGGAAATGGCTCGGGTGAGAGGAAGTGAGCAGTATGTCTTATACAAGAACAATTCCGACGGCAAGGGCAACAGTTACGGATACCACGAAAACTATTTAGTCTCAAGGTCCGTGCCGTTTGACAGGATCGCCCGGGTGTTGACGCCGTTTCTGGTCACCAGACCGATCTTCGCTGGAGCGGGAAAAGTCGGTGCTGAAAATCAGACCAGTCCGACGGAATATCAAATCTCGCAGCGCGCCGACTTTTTCGAATGTCTCATGGACCTCAACACGATGGTCAAACGGCCGATCATCAACACGCGCGATGAACCGCATGCCGATGCGGCAAGGTTTCGGAGGCTCCATGTCATCACTGGCGACGCCAATATGGCGGAACTCTCCACTTATCTGAAGGTAGGAACGTTGGACATCGTCTTGGATTTGCTTGAGTCAGGAGCCGATTTGCCTCAGTTCGAACTGGACGAGCCGATTCGGGCATTCAAACAGGTGTCCCGCGACCTGGATGTGAAGGACACCCTGAAATTGTCGGGAGGAAGGCCGACCACGGCGCTTGCTGTCCAGCGGGCGTACCTGAGCGCCGCCAAGACGTTTTATGCTTCGCAGGATCACAGTCCTACGACGCACGATGTGTTGTTTCGTTGGGAGGATGTGTTGAACCAGCTCGATCGCGATCCGCGATTGTTGGTGAATGCGTTGGATTGGGTCGCCAAACGACATCTGATCGAGTCCTATATGGAGCGTAAAGGGTGCGGATGGGATGATCCTCGAATAAAACTGATGGATCTCCAATATCATGATGTCCGCCCGGACAAAGGATTGTTCTACAGGCTAGAGCGTAGTCGCCTCATCGAGCGGATCGTTGAGGAAAATGAGATTCAACGGGCGGAGCTCAATCCGCCGACAGGTACGAGAGCGTACTTTCGTGGGCGTTGTGTCAGTAAGTTTGCGAAGGCCCTGTACGGGGCCAGTTGGACGTCGGTGCTGTTCGACGTCGGCAATACGACGATCAAGAAGGTGCCTCTGATGGACCCTCATCGAGGGACGCAGGCCTTGACACAAGAGCTGCTCGATACGACCGATTCAGCCGATGCCCTGATCGAAAAACTCAAGGTGTGACGAACCGTGGTTCCAAGACCGCAATGAAGTTGCCCTATCTTCCCGACCACGACGGCTCCAGTTTTTTTGATTTCGTCTCCACACATCATCCCGAGCTGGCATTACGAAACCATGGAATGGCGGCGGGTCCCGACCAGGTGCGCACCATGGGACCGATCGCTGTGCCTTCCGCCACAACCGTACTGGCCCTCAAGTATCAGCAGGGTATCGTGATTGCCGGGGACCGCCGAGCCACGGAAGGGTTTCAGATTGCGGACCGCCGAATCGAAAAAGTTTTCAAGATCGACGACTGGTCGGCCATGGCGATCGCTGGAGCGGCCGGTCCATGCATCGAGATGGCCAAGTTATTTCAGACCGAGTTGGAGCATTACGAAAAGCTGGAAGGCATGCCGCTCTCCTGTGAGGGGAAGGCCAATAAACTTGGCCAGATGGTCAAGGCCAATCTTCCGATGGTATTTCAGGGACTGGTCGTCATGCCGTTGTACGTCGGGTATGACTTGAAACGCGGCGAGGGCCGCATCTTCAAGTACGACATCACCGGCGGGCGGTACGAAGAGTCCGATTACCATGCGATCGGTTCCGGTGGGAAAGATGCCCGCAACACCATGCGGGAACATTTTCAGCGGCATCTCCCCGAGGGGGATGCGATCAAATTAGCCTTGCTCGCGCTCTACAATGCCGCAGACGACGACGTCGGGACCGGCGGGCCGGATCTCGTGCGAGGCATTTACCCCACGGCGAAGGTCGTCACCGCCCAAGGCATCATCGACGTATCGGACGACACACTACGTGCTGTGTGTAACGATGTGATGGCGGCACGTCGTTCAAGGGAGACGTAATCATGCCGATGCCCTATTACGTGTCCCCTGAACAGATGATGCAGGATAAGGCTGAGTATGCCAGGAAGGGAATCGCCAAAGGCCGCTCGATCATCGCGATAGAGTATAGCGACGGCATTTTGCTGACGGCAGACAATCCGAGCGCCTCGCTGCACAAGGTGTCGGAAATCTACGACAACATCGCGTTTGCGGGAGCTGGCAAGTATAGCGAGTTCGAGAACCTTCGAAAGGCGGGCATCCGCCACGCCGATCTCAGAGGATTCATGTATAGCCGGGAAGATGTGACCGGCCGCTCGCTCGCAAACGGGTATTCGCAAAGCCTGGGGACCGTGTTCAGCCAGGAAATGAAGCCGCTTGAGGTGGAGATCCTCGTGGTGCAAGCCGGTGGTAACGATCGTCCGAACGAGATCTATCGTATCTCATTTGACGGCAGCATCATCGATGAGAAGAACTTTGCTGTGATCGGCGGACGATCTGAAGTGGTCCACACCGTGCTGAAAGAAAAAAGTCCCGGCCAGGTTCCGCCCTTAGACGCTGCGTTGAACCTGTGTGTCGCGGCGCTGGAGCAAACGGCCAATCAAAAGCTGCAGCCGGAAGGGTTGGAAGTCGCGGTCTTGGACCGAACCCGTACCGGCCGCAAGTTTCGCCGCTTATCGATTACCGACGTTCGACACATCCTCTCTCCCTGACCTCTGTCCTTCGTAAGGGCTTCCTTTGTTGAAGATCCGACAATCGGCGTGTAATCTGTTTCTAGTAGTTACGAAGCTATTTCGATTGATCGAGAATGTAGGGCAATTAACGCCTCGAACCAAATCACGGGAGCCCGCAGGATGGTCAAAAAGGCCATTCGGCAAGGCCTCAGCGAGCGAAGCGGTGAGGCGTACGTTTCGGTACGTTGAGCCTCTGAGCGATGCGAGAACGAAACCGGTGGCCTTTTTCAACATCCTGCTAGGCCATTCATGATGTCTGCAGGACCTATGAAACAACGGATATTCGGTCTCGAAAACGAATACGGCCTCATTTTTTCCCCCAACGGTCGTATCTATCTCCCCATGGAAAAAGTTCTGGGGTACATCTTTGAAGGACTGATTCCGAACAGCTGGCCGTCGAACGCCTTCTTGGTCAACGGAGCGCGGTTCTATCAAGACACCGGCTGTCACCCCGAATACTCGACTCCAGAGTGCGATAACATCCTTGAACTCGTGGTCCACGATAAGGCGGGCGAGCGTTTGTTGGAAGCCTGTCTGCCTGCAGCGGAGGAACGGCTTCGAGAAGAAGGATTGTCCGGAGAAATCTATATTTTCAAGAATAACACGGATTCCCTGGGGAATACCTACGGATGCCACGAAAACTTCCTTATGCGGCGTGATGTCGATTTCTGGAAAGTCACCGAACAATTGATTCCCTTTTTCGTGACCAGGCAGGTGTTCAGCGGGGCCGGAAAAGTCCTGAAAGTGTCGGGGAAGCCGCAATATTTCATCTCCCAGCGCGCGCAACATATTCACGAGAAGACATCATCGTCGACGACGTCTTCCCGAAGCATCATCAATACCCGCGACGAGCCCCATTCGGACGCCGAACGGTATCGGCGTCTCCATATCATCGTCGGGGATTCCAACATGTCGGAGTATGCCACCTACCTCAAAGTGGGGACAGCCGCGCTTGTCTTGTCGATGATCGAAGAGGGGTACACGGTGCATGGGTTGGAACTCGAGGATCCTGTCAAGGCGATCCGAGAGGTCTCGCGGGATCCGACGCTGAAGAAGAAAGTGAAACTCGATGACGGCCGGCAGATGACCGCCATTGAAATTCAACTGGCCTATCTCAAGCGGGCTGGAGAATATCTGAATCAACAGGCGCATGAACCCATCCTCGACGATGTGTGGGAGAAGTGGGAACGGATGCTTCAGCAGCTGGAAGAAGATCCGATGCAACTCATCCATCAGGTCGATTGGGTCACAAAGAAACATTTGATCCAATCCTACGTGGATAAGAAGAATTGCGGGTGGGACGACCCAAGGGTGTTCCTTCTGGATTTGCAGTTCCATGACGTGAAGCGGACGAGAGGGTTGTATTACTTGATGGAGTCTCGGGGGCTCATCGAACGGGTCGTCGAAGAGGAGGCGGTCCAGCGGGCGATGTCCACCCCGCCTCAGACGACCAGAGCCAAGGTCCGTGGGGATTTCATTCGATTCGCTCGCGCCAAGAATCGATCCTATACGGTGGATTGGACGTATCTGAAGTTGAACGGGTATTGGGAGGAAACCATCCTCTGCATGGACCCCTTCAGCGCGGTCAATCGGCGGGTCGAGGAACTGATTTCTCAAGTGTCCGGAGGGCGGTTTTATCGATGAAGCCGACGCTGGATCCGCATTATTCACGACGTGCCATGCCGGCGCGGTGCCTACTGGGTATCGTCGTTCTCCTCACCGGTTATCTGCTCACTGGCTTCGTTCCTGGTTCCGTACCGACTGCTCAAGGTGCCGATGGTCGGTATACTGGAAAACAGGGTCAGATTATCGTCGTCAAAGTCCCGGTCGATGATTCAGCCGCTCGCGTGCAGGGGAAATTCTTGGGACGCTCCATTAGCTTCTTCCCTGACACGCGACTCGAAGAGCCGAAAGGATTTATCGGATTGCTGGGGATAGATTTACAAGACGACCCGGGAACTCATGAATTAACCGTCGAGGTGAAGACGGATGAGCAGACTCGCATGCTCCGCTACAGCATATCTGTCGTCAAAGGGAAATTTCACGTTGAGCATCTCACGTTGCCCAAAGACAAGGTTGATCTCGATGAAAAAAGCTTGGCACGCTGGAAGACCGAGCAGGAACAAGTGAAAGAAGCGCTCGCTACGGAGTCCCAGAGCAAGCTCTGGCAACCGGGTTTCGTGGAGCCGGTGAGCGGCAAGCGAACCGGGATTTTTGGTAGTGTCAGAGTCATGAATGGTCAGGCGCGAAACCCGCACAACGGTGAAGACATCGGGGCTCCGCTTGGAACCGCCGTCGCCGCGACGAACGATGGGGTGGTGCGTCTCACCGTCGATCATATTTTCTCCGGGAAGGGTGTGTTTCTGGACCACGGGTTGGGCTTCTATTCGATGTACTTCCATCTGTCCGAAGTCCTGGTCAAGGACGGCGAGCAGGTGAAAGCCGGGCAGATTGTCGGGAAAGTAGGAGCCACCGGTCGTGCCACCGGCCCTCATCTCCATTGGGGCGTGAAACTCAACGGCGCGCGCGTGAATCCCTATGCCTTGTTGGATCTGCCGTTTAAAGGCGCAGTACAGTCAGCAGCTCCTGTGTCTGTCACGGATCCTGCTTCCAGCGCTGGTTCTCCGGCCCCATAATGTTCCGCTTCAAATCCGTTCGTGGTGAGCTTGTCGAACCATGAACGGAACTGTCTGAAATGAAACGCCCTTCGACATGCTCAGGGCGAACGGATGGTTTTGAAATAACTTCAGTTTTCCGCATGATTTCTGGTTGACCTCGTCCCACCGCGAGAATACCATTTTAGGATGAGGCATCGGACATGAGAATTTTCTTGTTCCTTTGTTCGGCGCTCTCTCTTCTGCTCGCCGCGCACCGATTCGCGATTGCCGAAGGGACAGGGCAGTTCAAGGGAGGGCTCTTCTTTCTCCTCATCGGCATCCAGCTGCTGATTGCCGCAGCACTGATCAGCCACCATCGAGAAGAACGCACCACCAAGTCACCAACGTCGACCGAAAAGGAAGAAAGCAAAGGAGCCGAGCCGAGTGCCGGGGATGCCTCGGTGGAACAAGAGAAGAAGTCTTGAGGGCAATGGACTTCCTCGATTGGTCATCTGGATAGGATTGTGATTCTAGCCGTATACAATTTGGGTCTCTCAATATGGAAGGGAGAGCAATGACGGTTGCAAGTGTCCGGTACCTGAAGGTTTGCATAGTCGTAGCGGCCTGGGTCGGTGTTGTACTCGCGGCCACCCATTACTCGGATAAGCCGGTAGTGTTGGGCAGATATAGCGGGGGGTATGCCTATCTGCTCTGTCTGTTTGTTGGAATCGCCCTGATACTCACGCTCGCTAAGTCAGCATGGTACCTGACTCTGTATCAGGCCCGGACTGGTCTTGTCATCAGTGGTGTATCCCTGCTCCTGTCGCTTGGGGTGCTTGAGATAGCGGTTCGTATGGTTGATCCGCTCGGTATCTCTTACTATGAGTGGGTAGGGGAATATCTACGCGACATGCAGGCCGATGACGAGCTCGTCTACAGACACAAACCGGCGTGGGAAAAACGCTATGGTAACGTGCTCGTGACTTATAATGAACGGGGCTTGCGCGATCGACCCATTCTGCCCAAAGCAGAGGGTGAATACCGGATTCTGGCACTCGGAGACTCAGTGACTTTTGGGTTGGGGGTGGACCAGGACAAGACGTTTGCCGTCCGCCTCGAATCGTTGCTGCGGGGCCGTCTGCACCGGCCTGTGCGTGTGATCAACAGTGGGGTTGGGGGCTACAACACCGTCCAGGAGTTGAGCTATTTCAAGCAAGAAGGGGCCAACCTGCAGCCGGATCTGGTGCTGTTGACCTACGTGCCGAATGATATAGAAGAGAAAAGAAGACCTTATGATCCATGGAGTAAAAACTCTATGCGTGGGAAGCCATTTCCGGTCATGGTAGAGATTATGATGGGGAAACTATGGCTGTATCGATTGGCGCATCATACTTATCGCTATGCCGTACTCAAACCGCTGCAAGAGAAGTCTTTGGCCCGCTCACCAAACGGGCCGGGGTGGCGTGGGTCCATGTCAGCGTTAAGCGAATTGGTTGCGATTTGTCAAGAACGCAAGATCCCGCTCATACTGTTCTTTAAACGGGATGATCTGCACATGAAGAATTCGTTATTTACCGATGTGGTTCGGCATGCACACGGCGTCCCAGTCAGGGACATGGCACCATGGTATGCGGGGCTTGACATATCGTCACTCGAGAATTCGAAAGTCGATACCCACCCTAATGCGGAAGGCCATCGAGTGATCGCTGAGCACATGGCTGACGATGTTGTGAACTACCTGGATCAGTTAAAAACTCGGGCAAGTCCGGTCTGGCCAGACTTTGGTGTCGCTGTTGCCGGCCCATGAATTGATCGACGTTACCAAAGGCAATTTCCGCACAATGAATGATAGGGCCAGCATCCGGCTTGTTTGTCAACAGTGTTGAGGTATGGACACTAGCCGATGTATCACTTTAGTGGTCTGAAGATGACCCAGAATCTCGCGTGGCTCTCCTAGTACACAATTGGCGGGCGCTTGCCGTTGACGATCAACAGCAGCCGTTTAAATTGTAACGGCTTGTCGGGATCACGCGTATAGTGGGTGGGATCTTCTAAGACTTCGACCTCGCTGAGCGGAATCGACAGTTTCTGCCGGATATGCGGGATGTTGGTTTCCAGTTCCAGCTCGAGGTCCACTAATCGCTCGCTGCAGCCAGTCACAATTGTGTTGATATCGCCTTGATCGTCAAACTGCACCGTGACCCGTTCTTCGGGATTGATCCAAGGCGTGATGAGGGCCACCTTGTCCGCAGGACTCATGGCGAACGCGTTATCCATGTTTTTATCATACCTCTATTGGGTCCATCGACGTCACTAGGGTATTCCCGCAGTTAATCAGGCGAGATACCCAACCCTCCCATCAACGGCATCAAGCTCTCTTCCCCTGGTCCCTTTCCCTGCCTCGATGCGTCACTGATTTCTTCAAGGAGCTGGGCGGCTTCGGGGCTCAGCTGTTTCAACTTTTCTCCAAGTTGTCCGGACGTCAAGCCTTGTCGAATCTCGGCATCCGAGATTTTCCCGTCTTTGAGGTTTTGCTGGAGGATCTGTGCTAAAGACCGCACTTTTACCAGGACGTCGGGGGGCATGTTGTTCAGGATGCTGACCGCATCCTGCCGCCCACCCCCAAGTTGAGCATAGGCTGGAATGGCCAACGAAAGCCAAAGCCCGCAGTGAACGATCGCCAGTTTTCCTGTCAAGCCCATCATATCCTCCTTGCGTTATGCATCATGAGTGGAGTCTCCAACGAATTCGATTCCCTGCAGGATGCCTGCCAGTTCTTTCTCAGAAAGGAAATGATGTTGTAAAGAGAAGAAGGAAGGTCAAGTGCACGAAGGTATTAGCCGATACAGTCCCGTACCCATTTGAGATAACAGAGAATTCTTAGACGGCCTGTCTGAGAGTTGACGTAGTGTGTCATCCTGAACCCCAGTGTGGAGGCGAGTGCTGATGCTTGAAGGGTGGGAATCTCCTGACGCGACGGTCTATTTGGCGGCCATTCTTGGCCTTCTCGTTGTATGGCAATATTATCAGATGCAAATCATGGCCGGGCGCATCCTGGCCATCGATATCTTTGATCGTTCCGGCATTCGCATGTATATCTACGTGACGCCCAGTGACGACCATATCTGTGAGGTCTGTGCCGCATCGCATGGCCGCGTCTTCTTACCTTCCCAAGTGGCGAAGAAGAAGTTTTCACCGCATACGGGGAAATGTCAACGACCGACGCCCTGTATTGGAGTATTGGTCGGACTGTACGGAGCCTGGCTGGAAGCGAGAGGCCTGTTGGAACAACTTCGTAACAATGGCAAAAATGGCGGCATCCAGTTGTCTTCGGAAGAACTGCGGGCCGTGATGAACGGGCAGTGGGAACGGTGCATCAGCGCCGACACAGATCGTCTGGGGATCCATCTGATCGAGGCTTTCAGCTATGAACAGATCAATCCAGAGGTCTCGATCGAAGGTTATCGGTATGTGGTGAACGAGGTGAAAGAAGTGCGGCATCTGATGTTTCTTGTTCCCGCCTACCTCCGACTCATGCAGTTGTTGCTTCAGGCCGGAGAAGAGGCTGAAGCGCTTGAGACCATCGAGCGATTTGAGAGCCGGTTCCCACCGACAAAACGCGGCCCCCATTTCCCATCATATGAGCAGCGGGAGATCATGAAGTCGAAAAAGGCCCAACTACTGAACGACCTGCCTCTCCAAATGTCCGCCTAAGAACCATCAAGGGGCCAAGACTGTCCGTCCTCTGCAGTAGCCTGCTACGGTGGATGGATCAAGCGGTGAAGCTCCACGCCACGACGATTGACTCACTCATCGCTCAGTAGTTCGATTCGAGGCTGGTCGGTGTCTTGTTGAGGACGGTCGCGGCAGCCTGCGACAGGGCCACGTCGTGGTGGTGGTCGGGGGAATAGATTCGAAACTGAATGAGCCTCGTGGGCAGAAGGTCTAAGAATTCTTCCAGCGGCTCGGTCGAAATCTGACCCGTCCCAGGATCGTACACGTAGAGAGGATTTCCACGACTGTCCTTCGGGTCAGGACGTGGATCCAACAGGGCCATGTCTACGCGAAACGCCAGCCGTTTCAAGCCGGAGGGTAGCTCTTTGGCAATCTGCTGCTCAAAATGCCGATGACTGGGGAACGCCATGCCGCGTTCCTGTCCTTTTTCTTTCAGCGTCGTGCTATAGGCCATCTTCCATTTGACGTCTCGGCCTAAGATCCTGGCCCACTCCTGACCAAGCTGCCGGCGCGCTTTGTGGCGAGACTGTTTCCACCCTCGAACTTCTTCCAAGAGCGACCAATCGGTCAGGGTGCGATACCGCTCCATATTCTTGCGCGGATCGACGGGACAGAGCAGCTGCATCGTCTGACCGAAGATGTCCCGCAGGTGGATGTCGATCGCTCTGGTGGTGCGATGGAAATAGACGTTGGAGTAGAGGTACATTCTGGTGTTCAGGAACATTTGGAGGGACGGAAGCCCGGTTTTGTGAATGGTGAACCCTTTTTCCGTCACGATGGTGTAATGAATCAACCTCGTCAGATCGACCGGGCCTACGGCCACACCGCACATATATGAGTCCCTCAAGACGTAGTCCAGATTATCTCCGGTGTAACTCCCGGAGATCACAGGCTGAAGCATGTTCAGCCAACGAGGGAGGCGGGAATTGTCCTTGCCTTTCTCCTTGAGGATCAAATGGGCGATCTGGTCGGGATTCAGTTCTTCTCCTTTCGCGAAGAGTCCGGACGGGCTTCGGCGGATTTTCCTGATGAGGGTGGCCAAATGTTCTCGGATGATGATCTGGCCCAATCGTTCATGGGAGAGGCCATGGGCGTGGAGAAAATTGTCATCGAAGAAATGGCAAAACGGACCGTGCCCGATGTCATGAACCAAGGCCGTCACCCGCAAGAGTTCTTCAACAAAATTGACCGACGGCACATCTTTGACGGATTTCTTGAGGAAAGGATACAAATGCCGGGCGAATCGTCCCGCCACGTGCATCGTCCCGAGCGAATGCACGAATCGGGTATGTTCCGCCGATGGATAGACCCAACGGGCGCTCTGCAGCTGGTAGATGTACCGCAGCCGCTGAACCCAGGAGGAGTCGATCAGGTCTTTCTCGGTGTATTCATGTGGATCGGGCTGAGCATACGGTACGGTGAAACTGACGTACTTGTGGATGGGATCGGCGATGAGGGCCGATCCATCATACGGAGCGTTCGGTCGGTCTGCCGATTCCATGGCGAGTGGGCATCTTAGCCCACCTGGTCAGAGGGCGGCAACGGTTCGGTCGTGGGTTTGGCGGGCGAGGAACGATGTTTATGGAAAAGTAGGTAGGCGACCGGATAGGACAGCAAGGCTCCGAGCACACTGAGAACGAGTCCTCCGAGCATGAAGGGGGCTGCGTAGGGAAGGACTTGTTCGTAGATACCGCTGAAACTCAGATCCTGCCAATCAAAATTCGGCATATCGGTCCGTCCCAAGAGCAATGCACCGGTCCAGTAGGTTGCACCTAAGATTGGAATAATGGTCCAGGGATTGTTGACCAAGGCACCGGTGAACAGGGCCAAGAAATTGAGTCCGAATAGCCAGGTGCACAGCACGACCATCGCCGTGTGCAGGCCATAGGCGGGTGAGAACGCGATGAAGACGCCCAGCGCAAATGCCAGCGCGGTGCGTTGCGGTGACTCCTGTAAGTGGAGTATTTGGCGTAGGAGTGCCCGGAACGATCGGGTTCCTCGCGCAGAGGGCTGGTTGCTCACGTCGGGCATCAGCAGAAATGCTCGTAACTGGTGGCCGGCATCGGCTGCGTCCGACCGTCGGACCTCATCCTGATCCCGAACCGCTGCGGGCGAATCGTCCCGATACAGGTCATGCGATAGCCCCGTGAATGTGCTTGCCGCTCAATGATATCGCGGTTGTTCGGCGAAGCGGTGAACAATAGTTCGTAGTCTTCACCGCCGGTGAGCGCGAGTCGAATCGGCGAGACTCCGATCGCCGATGCATAGGCTCGGCAGGCCGGTGAGATCGGGATCTTCTCGAGTTCCACATCTGCGCCGACTCGACTTGCTTCGCACAGATGTCGAAGGTCTCCGGAGAGACCGTCGGACAGATCGATGGCGGCGGAGGCGAGTCGTCTCCCGTTGAGCCACCGGCCTTCGGAGACCCTCGCGGTAGGGTGGGAATGGCGGCGAACAAGGAATTGCCGATGGGAGCGCAAGAAGTCGCTCTTCCTCTTGCTCAAAGGGTGCGAGGTTGTGCCGTTCATCAAGAGTTTGAGGCCTGCCAGAGAGTCTCCGAGGGTGCCCGAAACATAGATGTGATCTCCCACTTTGGCACCGTGCCGAAAAAGCGCCCGATGCCCGCTCGTCGTGCCGACCAGGGTGATGCTGAGAAAGAGTCCAGCCTTGGACGCCGAAGTGTCTCCACCGATGAGTGCCACGTCATACAGGCGGCAAGCCTTCATTAAGCCGCGGTACAACTTGTCGATATGGGACTGCTTCACTGTCCTCGGGATGGCGAGCGAGATGAGCAGATAGCGAGGAACGGCGCCCATCGCGGCAATATCGCTGAGGTTGGCCATGGCGGCTCGGTATCCGACTGACTCAGGGGGAACCGACTTCAGGTCAAAGTGGATTCCTTCGGCGAGCAGGTCCGTTGTGAGATGCCACCAGGTTTGGGCGGAAGTCTCAATTACGGCTGCATCGTCGCCGATGCCTTGAACGAGCCCTGGCGTGTGACGGGCAAACCGACGTTCGAGAGATCGGATCAGAGCAAATTCTTGAATGGGGCGGTTGGCCGGACGACGGGCCACGACACTATCCTATGACCGTGCGGGCTCTCGGTTTGCCATCATCGAGGCAGGGAGTTCGTGCGACCGCCGACCTTTGCCGGATCGCAGGGGGAGGCGCGTTGGCGCAGGACGGGCCGATGGTTTCCGGGAAGCCGGTGAAGCCTTGACGCTTCGGCGGAGGGCGATCTTCATGACGTCGTCCATGGTATCGACGAACGCCAATTGAATGCCTTTGAGGAGATGTTTGGGGATTTCCTCCAGGTCCTTCCTATTCCGACGTGGGAGGATCACTGTGGTGAGCTTCGCCCGCTTTGCGGCCAAAATCTTTTCCTTGAGTCCACCGATCGGAAGCACGCGGCCGCGCAAGGTGATTTCTCCGGTCATTGCCAAATCTCGTCTTGCGGGAGTACCGGAAAATGCCGAGGCAATGGCGGTGGCCATCGTGATGCCGGCCGAAGGACCGTCTTTGGGAATAGCCCCGGCCGGCACATGGATGTGCAGGTCTTGTTTGCTGAACATTGCGGGGCTGAGATGCAAGGTTTTCTCTCGTGAGCGGACGTAGCTGAGCGCCGCCTGCGCGGATTCTTTCATCACATCGCCCAGGTGTCCGGTGAGGGTCAATTGGCCTTTCCCCTTCATCACCGTCGCCTCGATGTAGAGCACATCGCCACCCGATTCCGTCCAGGCTAGGCCGGTCGCCACACCGATTTCGTCCTTCTCGAGTTCCGCTTCCGGCACATATTTCGGCACTCCCAGATATTTATGGAGATTGGACGGCTCGATCGGAAATCCTAGACCTTTGCCCTCGGCGACTTTCTTTGCAACCTTACGCATCACATTGGCGATCTCGCGCTCAAGGTTCCGTACCCCGGCCTCGCGCGTGTAGTGCGAAATGATCTGGCGGATCGCCGGCTCCGTAAGGCGGACATGTTTGCTCGTAATCCCGTGCTCTTCGAGCTGCCGGGGAATCAGGTATTTCTGGGCGATGCCGAGTTTCTCTTCTTCGGTATATCCGGGGATCTCGATGATCTCCATGCGATCGCGCAACGCGGGAAGGACCGGATCGATCAAATTCGCGGTGGTGATGAACATCACTTCGGTGAGGTCGAATGGGACCCCGAGATAGTGGTCGGTGAAAGCACTGTTTTGTTCGGGATCGAGGACCTCCAGCAAGGCTGCTGAGGGGTCGCCCCGAAAATCCATCCCGACCTTATCCACCTCGTCGAGCATGAATACAGGGTTGCCTGTGCCCGCTTGCTTCATGCCCTGGATGATGCGTCCCGGTAATGCGCCGACGTAGGTGCGGCGGTGGCCGCGAATTTCGGCCTCATCCCGCACGCCGCCCAAGCTGATACGTACAAACTCGCGCCCCAATGCACGGGCGATCGACTTTCCCAACGATGTTTTCCCGACTCCCGGTGGGCCGACGAAGCAGAGGATCGGCCCCTTCATCTTCTCTTTCAGCTTGCGGACGGCCAGGTATTCGAGAATCCGCTCCTTGACCTTTTCGAGGTCATAGTGGTCGTCGTTCAATACCTTGGCGGCGGCCTTCAGATCGAGGTTATCCTTCGACCGCTTCGACCATGGCAATTCGACCATCCATTCCAGATAGGTCCGCACCGTCGCGGATTCGGCGGTATCCGGATGCATCTTTTCGAGACGCTTGAGCTGTTTTTCCGATTCTTTCAGTACCTTGTCGGGCATCTTGGCATCTTTGATGCGCTTGCGGAATTCCGTGATTTCTTCCGCCCGCTCATCGAGTTCACCCAACTCCTTTTGAATGGCCTTCAGTTGTTCCCGCAGAAAGTACTCCCGTTGAGTCTTGTCCATCTCGCCCTTGGCTTGCGCCTGAATCTTTTGTTGCATGGAGAGGACTTCGATTTCCTTCCCGAGAATGTCGCTCACTTGGCGAAGGCGTTGAATCGGATCTGAGATTTCCAAGACGGCTTGGGTGGCGTCGACCTTGAGGCCGAGATTTGAGGCGACCATGTCGGCCAATCGGCCCGGCTCTTCGAGGTTTTCGATGACGACCATGACATCGGGGATCAAGACTTTCCCCAAGCTCACGATTCGTTCGATCTGTTCTTTCACGGTCCGCATGACGGCTTCCGCCTCAAGGGCCGTGGACGTCGGTTTCGTATCGATCAGTTTGTCGATCCGAACGGAGTAGTAAGGGTCGTTCTGAATGTATTTGGTGATCTTCGCTTTGGCGATGCCTTGCACCAGGATTTTGATGCGTTCATCGGGCAGTTTCAGCATCCGCATGATGAGGCCGACGGTGCCGATGGCATGGATGTCTTTCGGAGCGGGATTTTCGACGTCGAGCGCTTTCTGAGTCGCGAGGAAGATCATTCGATTGCCGGCAAGGGCTGCTTCGATGGCCTTGATCGACATGTCGCGTCCGACGAAAAGGGGAAGCACCATATACGGAAAGACGACGATATCTCGGACCGGCAACAGCGGGAGCTGACCGGGAACCTCGATGTTTTGTGGAGGCTGAATCTCTTGTTCGTTTGGGTCGGTCATGTGCCTGCCTGTTCTATATCGCTAAGCGGTGGCGGGTCCGACGAACCAGGTTGTGCAACGACTCATCATGCGTTTGAGCGCAGGATTTCCCTCGTCCATGAGACTCGGTGTTCCATCCTTCTGGAACTGAACGACCGATCGGGATTGCGTCATGCACCGGATCGGACACTCCGTTCACTCTCAAGCCGGGTGCCGCATGCTTGTTGCTGGGAACCTCGCGACCGAGTGCCCATCATGTCTGATGGGATCATCCTCGACGATTATTCGATGCGGTGTGCATTCTGGTCGAAAGGTAGTCGCGGAATTCTGACCCTAGTGCCGGGTTCTTCAACGCGAACTCAACAGTGGCGATCAAAAAGCCCAATTTGTCTCCGGCGTCATGGCGCTGTCCCTCCACCTCCAGAGCAAACATCGGAGTTTTTTTTGCCAGTGTCTTGAGTGCATCGGTCAATTGAATTTCCCCGTTCTTTCCAGGGGCGGTTTTTCTCAGGATCGGAAAGATTTCAGGGGGAAGGACATACCGGCCGATCACGGCGAGCGCGGATGGGGCATCGGTCGGCGATGGTTTCTCAACCAAATCCTCAACCCGATGCAGACCGTGAGCGAGGCGCTTTGGGGTCACAATTCCGTACCGGCTGACATCTGCTTTGGGAACCTCCTGCACTCCGAGCACTGCCCCATGCCGCTTTTTATAGATGTGGATCAATTGCGCGAGCCCTGGGACGTCGGCGTCGATGATTTCATCCCCGAGAATGACGGCGAAGGGTTCATCGCCGATCAGATGCTGCGCGCACAACACGGCATGCCCCAAGCCGAGGGCTTCGGATTGCCGCACGTAACAGAAATTCGCGAGGTTCGAGATCTGTCGGATTTGATGGAGTACCTGACTCTTGCCGGTGCCTTTCAAATTTTCTTCCAACTCGACCGAACGATCAAAGTGATCTTCGATAGCGCGTTTCCCGCGGCCTGTAATGACTATGATGTCCTCGATACCAGAGGCCACCGCTTCTTCGACCGTATATTGAATGAGCGGCTTGTCGACCAACGGCAACATCTCTTTGGGGGATGCCTTGGTGGCAGGAAGGAAGCGTGTCCCAAGGCCGGCAGCGGGAATGATCGCTTTTCTGACAGTCAGACGTGACATGGAAGGATACTATGTGATGGGGTGTATGAAGTCAAGAAACCAACGAACTCATCTCATCCGAGGCGACGTTGTCGTTCAGATAAAAAGCAGACACGAACGATGCTCATGGACGAGACCTGTGCCGTGCCGATTCTGCGGAATGGCGGGTGACCGTCACGATCGATGCGATCCCTGGGAACGTCCGGTGCAGAGCAAAGCAAGATGTACGCGCCTCGAATCGGAAAAGTCGATCGGAGCGGAGGACGCTGCTTTACAATGCGGGATGGGCTCAATATAATCCGAAAGTTTTGCGCGGGCGGGTGGTGCAAGGATGTTGGCGTGGTAGAGCTGCCGGGCTGTGGATTCCCGACAAGAATCCTTTTGCGGTTCAACGTGTTCTCCTGAGCGGGAGGGACGGACTCGTAGAGAACCGGCGTACGGTCGACAACGGAGAGGACCTGTGTCATGGTTCCAGCCGCACGCCCCATCTCCATACTTTGCCACAGGAATCCTTATCGGTGACCGAGCATGCTGTCTACAGCCCTCGATCGTTCCTGGTCGCGGTCGTGGTCGTCTCTGTGTTGTGGTGCGTGGTCGAAGCACTCGCTCAGACGCCAGACCTCAAGGTCGCTTCGATTGAAATTCGGGGAGCCAAACGAATCGAAGTTCCGGCGATTGCCGGTCGGCTCACACTGAAGGTCGGCGACCGCTATTCTCCGGAAACGGTGCGTGGACAAGTGAAGATTCTCTACGACACGGGTTTTTTCGAGGATGTGCAGGTTGAAACAGAATCGATCGCCGAGGGGATGGCGGTGACCTTCGTCGTGCAGGAAAAGCCGTTCATCACCGAGATCGTCTTCGACGGTAACGAGCAGTTGACCGACGAGAAGCTGAAGGAAAAAGCGACCATCAAGAACCAGGCATTTCTTGATCCACAACAGGTGAAAGAAAGCGCCGAGGCCATTCGCTTGGCCTACCAGCATGAGGGATATTTCAACGCGCAGGTTGTTCCCGTGATCGAGACGTTGGATGAGGAACGAAAGCGTCTGACCTTCCATATTACGGAGGGAGAGAAGGCTAAGGTTAAGACGGTGACATTCGAAGGGCTGCGTGCGGCAACGAAGAACGAGATGCTCAATGTCATGTCGACTCGGGAATGGATCCCTTGGTACGGGCTCGTGACGAGGTTCAAGTTGCCTTCGATGGTGTCCGACGCGGGCGTCTTGAAGCGTGAAGAGCTGACCAATGATGTGGAGCGGATCAGGGAAGTACTGCTGAACAAAGGCTACTTCAATGTTCGGGTCGGTCAGCCGTCGGTGGAGCTCACCGACGATAAAAAATGGTTCCTCATCACCTACCACATTACCGAGGGAGAGCCGTTCACCATAGGAGAAATAGGGTTTCGAGGGCACACGGTGTTTGAGGAGTCGGAGCTTCGAGCGGGATTGAGGATGAAGGAGGGGGAAATTTTTCAGCGTGCCAAAATCCGAGATGAGATTTCCCGAGTCACGGAGCTGTATGGGAGCAGGGGGTATGCGTTTGCGGAAGTCATACCCAACGTGAATCCGAACAATGAGGAACGGACGGTCGGGATCCTCTTCAACATCAAGGAAGGGCAGATGATGCGGATCCGACAGATCAATATCTATGGCAATGATAAGACTCGAGACAACGTCATCCGGCGGGAAATACGAGTGGACGAACAGGATGTGATCGACACCGCCTCCCTGAAGCGAAGTTTCCAACGATTGAACAACTTGAATTTCTTCGAGACGGTGGAGATCCTGCCGACGCAAATCGCGCCGGACAAGGTCGATCTGAATGTACGTGTGAAGGAAAAGCCGACCGGGATGTTCAGCGTCGGCGGCGGGTTCAGCACATTGGACCAACTCGTGGCGGTTGCCGATATCACCCAAGCCAACTTGGGCGGGTACGGCTATCTCCTGCGCGTCCGCGGGCAACTCGGTCAGCGAAGAACTCTCGGGTCCATTACCTTCCGCAATCCCTATCTGTACGACTCATTGACGTCGCTGCAGATCGATGGCTACCGCACGATGACGAATTACCTGAGTTATTTTGAGGAACGAACCGGCGGAAACGTCACACTCGGCCGTTGGATATCGGAATATGTGACGACCAGTATCAGCCTCTTCGGAGAAATACTCACCTACAGGGATCCTCAACCCGGTATCTGTCCGGATCTGGTTCCTATCGTGTGTCAACAGCTCGGGACGAACTCGAGTACAGGATTTCGGACGTCGCTGTTCAGAGATACCAGAGACTACTATCTCGATCCCAGAAGCGGCTGGCGCGCCGGCGGAGGGTTTGATGTCGGAACACCCTATCTGGGGGGCACCTACAATTTCATCAAATATTATGTGGACGTGGTCAAATACACGCCCCTCCCCTTTGATATGAGGATTGCGGTGCGGGCTCGCATGGGAGCGCTCGAGGCGCTGGGAGGAACAGACACTCCACTGAATGAACGGTTTTTCGTGGGAGGCATCAATACGGTGCGTGGGTTTGCCTTCGGACGAGCCGGTCCCACAGTCCCCACGACCCATGCCCCCTACGGCGCGGTCAGACAATTGATCTTCAACAACGAGTTGATCTTTACGATCTCCGCCGAGGCGAAATTGAACGGTGTGCTCTTTTTCGACTACGGGGAGGGTTTTGACAACGGTGTGCCGTGGTCGTTCAAGTTGAGACCTGCTGCCGGTATAGAGGGACGCTGGATTTCTCCCTTCGGTCCCTTGCGTGTCGCCTATGGGATCAACCTAGACCCGCGACCCGGTGAACGAGTCGGCGTGTTCGAGTTTACGATCGGGACCTTGTTTTAGTCGGAGCCTTGGCGTGGTACGTTGGAATGGGGTTCGATGGAGGCAATCGGCGGGACGGATCGAATGGGGGGTGATGTCGGCTTCGGTCACCATGCTGCTGGTTCTCAGTGGATGTACCGGAGGCGGGGGTAAAATCGACACAAAGATCGGCGTAATCAATTCACAGCGCTTGCTCAACGAGACGAGCGCGGGCAAGAAAGCCAAAGAGAATCTGACCGCCTTTTCGAAGAATCGACAGGCACTGATGGAATTGGAAGAAAAGGAGTTGCGGAGGATGGAAGAGGACTTTGCCAAGCAGTCCTCCGTCCTGAGTCCCGCCGCGAAACGAGATCGGGAAGAACAGTTTCGCCGGCGCATGCAAGAGTACCAGCAAAAGGCCTCGGAATTGAATCGGGAAGTCCAGGAAAAACAAAAAGACGTTCTGGAAGGGTTTCGCGATAAGATCGAAACGGTCGTCGCAAAGGTCGCCAAGCGTCTCGGGCTGCAGGTTGTCGTTGATAAGAGCAAGGGTGGTCCGACCATCTATCATGAAGCAGACATGGACATTTCAGGTCCGGTCATCGAGGAATTCAATCGCGAATATCCGTAATATCTGCTGGAGGTGGGTTATGACGGGGGCAGCGAGAGTGATAATAGTAGGTATCGCGTTATCGCTGGTGCAGTGGGTGGAGCCGCTCTTCGCTGGGGACGCGCTCAGGATCGGGGTCATGGATCAACAGATGGTGATGGAACGGACGAAGGGCGGCAAGCTGGCCTTGGAAGATGTGAAGGGATATTCCATGACCAGACAGAAGATCATCAATTCGGATGAACAAGACCTCAAGGATCTGCAACAGTCCTTACAAGATCCGACCGCCAAACTCACCGACCAGACAAGACAGGAGAAAGAGGAGCAGTTGCGGAGCAAGATGGAGGCGTATCAGCGCCGCCTGCAAGAGTTTAATCGTGAAGTCCAACAAAAACAGCGCGAGATGGTCGCGGAATTTGCGCAAAAGATCGCCGCGGCAGCGAAGGCTGTGGCTCAGAAAGAGGGGTATACGGCCATCTTCGATAAAGGCAACGAGGCGATGATCCGCATCGTTCTCTATTATCAGCCGGCGCTGGACGTGACGGACGCGGTCGTCAAGGAATTTGATCGACAGAACCCGTGAGACCCAGAACCACCTGGGGCAGAGAGGAGGCAGAGCCAATGGCATCGGTCGAGCAGGCTGAGATTCAGGCGTTACTTCCCCACCGGTACCCGTTCTTGCTGGTGGATCGAATCAAAGAGTTTGAACCGCATCAGAGGATCATTGGGTTCAAAAACGTGACGGTGAATGAACCGTTCTTTCAAGGACATTTCCCCGGCCGCCCTGTGATGCCGGGAGTGCTGATTGTCGAGGCCCTGGCACAGGCAGGCGGCGTGCTGGTCTTCAAGTCGGGGGGATCGGTCGGTAAAACCGTCATGTATCTGACTGGTATCGACGAGGCAAAATTCCGGCGACCGGTGGTGCCGGGCGATCAGCTCCGTCTTGAGATCGAAGTAATCAAGAAGCGTCCTCCGTTCTGGAGAATGCAAGGAAAGGCATACGTAGACAATGAGGTGGTCTGTGAAGCCGTAGTGACGGCGATGGTGATGGAAGAGAAGACGGAAACACGGTAGGCGGTCCTGATCGTTCTTCATTCCTCGATACGTAAGGTGGAGTGGTGAGCAAGGCAGTGATTCAGTGGCTGACCAATGATCGGTGATGTCCGGCGCAAGTAAAGGGGGCATGCGTGAAGATACATCCTACAGCGATCGTTCATCCCAAGGCGAGTCTCGATGGTGACGTTGAGATCGGGCCATTCTGTGTAATCGGGGAGCATGTCGCGATCGGAAAGGGAAGCCGATTGCTCTCCCATGTGACGATCGATGGGTGGACGGAGATTGGGGAGCGGAACGAAGTGCACCCGTTTGCTTCGATCGGAGGGCCTCCACAACACCTTGGGTATAAGGGGGAACCGACCAAGGTCAACATCGGTCATGACAACATTATCAGGGAGTACGTCACGATCAACCGGGGAACCGTCCAAGGGGGTGGAGTGACCTCTCTTGGATCGAGGGACATTCTGATGGCCTATGTGCATGTGGCGCATGATTGCCGGCTCGGTAACGATATTATTATGGCCAATGCGGCAAGTCTTGCCGGACACATCACCATCGGTGATCATGCCGTCATCGGAGGATTGACCGGTATTCTTCAGTTTGTGCGCGTCGGAGACTATGTGATGGTCGGCGGTTGTTGCGCGATTGGTCAGGATATTCCTCCATTTGCGTTGGCAGCCGGCGGGTACCGTGCCCATCTGTACGGTCTCAATTCGGTCGGCCTGCAGCGCCATGGTTTTTCTGCCGATCGCATCGCCCTGCTGAAGAAGGCTTTTGACCTGCTCTTCCGATCCGGCCACCGAACGGCTGAGGCGATTCGGCTGGCCAAAAAGGAATTCAAGGGACAGGCCGATGTAGCCAAGATTCTGACGTTTATGGAGGGCACCAAACGTGGAATCTCGCGGGCTGTCAGCCTGGATATGGAGCGCGAGTTCGATCAACAAATGTGATGGCAGCACTATGTACCTGACCATGCCAATACTCGACGGACGAATCGGGGTGATCGCCGGGAATGGACGATTTCCGATCATCTTTGCGGATAACGCCCGCAAGATGGGGTTGCAAGTATTCGCGGTGGCTCACGAGGGCGAAACCGAACCGGAGCTCGAACAGCATGTCGATCGAATCCATTGGGTCAAGATTGGCCAACTCAATAAGCTGATCAACGCATTCAAGTCCGACGGGGTCCGGAAAGTGGTCATGTTGGGAGGCATCAAGAAAACGCATGTCTATAGCCATGCACGTCCTGATTTTCGCGTGCTGGCTCTGGCCGCGAAATTGGTTCTTTGGAAGGATGATGATATCCTCCGCGCCCTCGCGGCGGAACTCGAGAAAGATGGAATCACTATCTGTGAGTCGACGTTCGGTCTGGAAGGGATCTTGGTTCAGGAAGGCACGCTCACTTCCCGCCAGCCGAGCAAGAAAGAGTGGGTCGACATCCGCTATGGTTGGGACGTGGCCAAGGAGACTGGGCGCCTCGACATCGGCCAATGTGTCGTGATTAAAGACCGTGTCGTCGTGGCGGTCGAAGCGGTCGAAGGAACCGATGAAGCGATCAAGCGGGGAGGCGAATTGGCCAAGGATGGTGCGGTGGTGGTGAAGCGGAGCAAGCCACAGCAGGATCTCCGGTTTGACCTGCCGGCAGTCGGTCCCAGGACGATCGCGGTCATGCGTTCCGTCAAGGCCTCGGTGCTTGCGGTCGAGGCCGGCCGATCCGTGATCCTGGATCGAGAATTGCTGATCAGCAACGCGGAGGACGCCGGAATCGCCGTCGTCGGCCTTGCTCGCGAAGAAGAAGCGAGCGCGGGGACCTGAGTCAACGGAGAAGTTTCGGAATCTGAAGATCTGTTGATCTATTGATTCCCGGAATTCAACACATCGTCAGATCAATAGCTCCTCAAATTCAGACAAAAATAGAGGTGTATGACCAAGCTTCGTGCCGGTGTCATCGGGGTCGGGCATCTGGGACGGCACCATGCGCGGCTGTATGCCACGCTGGCCGACTCGACGTTGGTGGGCGTGGTCGATCAAGACCCCGAACGGGCTCGACTCATCGCCGATCGGCACAACGCACAAGTTTTCGACCGTCTCCCCGAACTCTTGAAGCAGGTCGATGTCGTGAGTGTTGCCGTCCCTACCTCCGCTCACTATTCCGTCGCCAAAGTCTGCCTTGAAGCCGGAAAACACGTTCTGATTGAGAAGCCTATCACCGTACTTCCATCCGAGGCACAGGAACTTGTGGACTTGGCGAAGGTCAAGGGGCGCTGGCTGCAAGTGGGCCATAGCGAGCGGTTCAATCCCATCATGCAGATGATGCGGCCGCATATCCAGCGGCCGGTGTTTTTCGAATGTCACCGGCTCGGCACGTACAATGAGCGGGGCACCGACGTCGATGTCGTGCTGGATCTGATGATTCACGATCTGGACCTGATCTTGTCCTTCAATCCAGGGCCGGTGGAAGAAGTGCGGGCTGCCGGAGTGCCGGTGCTCTCCTCAATCAGCGATATCGCGAATGCACGCATTCAATTTAGAAGCGGGTGTGTCGCCAATTTAACTGCGAGCCGAGTTTCTTTACACAGCATGAGGCGGTTGCGTTTGTTCCAGCGTGACAGTTATGTGTCGATGGATTTTCAGTCCCGTCAGGGCATGATCGGGCGCCGGTCGGCTGAGCCGGGCCAAAAACCGAGGGTGACCGTTGAAGAGTTTAAAGCCGGCGACGCCGAGCCCCTAAAATTACAACTTGAATCGTTTCTGCATGCGATCCGGACGGAATCATGCCCGGTGGTATCGGGCGAAGACGGGGCAGCCGCTCTGGAAGTTGGTCATCTGGTGCTGTCCGCAATCAAAGAGTTTCTCCAACGCAATGCATAGGACGCCGCTTGCGGATCGTCATCACAGCCTGCATCTTCGTAGATCATCATGGCCCGTATTCTGATTATTTCCGGTGAAGCTTCCGGCGACCTTCACGGAGCCAATCTTGCCAAAGCGCTGAAAGCTCATGATCCCCAGGTCTCGTTAGCAGGAATCGGTGGTCGTGCGATGGAGGCGGCCGGTGTTCGATTAGTGGAAGAAATGGGGCGATTCGACGTCATCGGTATGGTCGGCCCCTTCGTCTTGCTGTCGATCATACGGCGGTTGATCACGATGCGGCGGTTATTCCGATCGAAACAATGGGATACGGTGGTGTTTATCGATCATCCGGGACTCAATATGCGCCTTGCATATTTTGCCAAAGCGGCCGGCTTGCGGGTGGTGTACTATATCGCGCCACAGATTTGGGCCTGGGCGCCTTGGCGAATTCGTTGGATCAAACAGCGTGTCGATCACGTCCTGGTCATACTTCCGTTTGAGAAGACCCTCTACGACAAAGCGGGTGTACGGTGTACGTTTGTCGGCCATCCCATATTGGATGCGGTCGCAGGCCGCTATGATCGGAAGGAGCTACGCGGCACATTCGGTTTCTCCGATGACGAACGCGTGATTGCCTTGTTGCCTGGGAGCCGGCCTCATGAAGTGCAGGTGCTGCTGCCGATCCTCATCGAGGCTGTAGAGAAATTGGCGCGCAGGGAACCCAAAACGAAGTTTATCCTGGCGCAGGCCTCCACCATACACGATAATCTGTTGCAGCCTCTCCTGAGTCGAAGCCCCGTTCCTATCGTGCTGGTAAAGGAGCAGGCCGCCGAAGTGATGGCGTTGTCGGACCTTGTGCTGGTGGCTTCGGGTACGGCCACGCTGCAAGCGGCTGTGGTCGGCACTCCTATGGTGTTGTTCTACCGAACCACACCGCTGACCTTTTGGTTTGCGAATGTGGTGATTCGTTTCGTCATTCGAGTCAAATGGATCGGGCTGGTCAATCTGGTGGCTGGCCGGACGATCGTGCCGGAGCTGATCCAATCGGCTGCGACGGGGCAACGATTGTATGAAGAGGCGCTTCGGATCTTGGACGATCGACCGGCGTACGATGAGATGAAACGGGAGTTGGCAAAGGTTCGGGCCGCTTTGGGTGAACCGGGTGCGTCAGCCAGAGCTGCGGAGGTGGTGTTGACGGCATGTCAGGCCTAGGGCGATTCAAGCGGCTTATGAGGTATGTGAAGCCGTACCGTATGCGGTTCGTGGCAGCCTTCGTCTGCTCAGGTCTCGTGGCACTGCTCAGCGGGGCCTATGCCTGGCTTGCACGCCCGGTTTTGGACGATATCTTCATCGAGAAAAACGAACAGATGTTGCTGGTGCTGCCCCTGGCGCTCTTGGCGGTCGCGACTCTCAAGGCCCTATTCAGCTACGGCGTGGGATATTTGATGGCCTATGTCGGCAACGGGGTCGTGGCGGACATCCGACAACAATTGTTCCAACAGCTTATGCGGCTGTCTGTCGGATTTCATGACGCCAATACCTCGGGACGCCTGGTCTCGCGGGTCGTGAATGATGTGGGGATGATGGCAAATGCCGCATCGAGCGTCGTCAAAGACATTTTCCAGAACGGGCTCACGTTTCTGGCGATGGTCGGAGTCATCATCTATCAGAATTGGAGGTTGGCGGCGATCTCACTGGTCGTGATCCCGCTGTCGGCACTGACGATGGTACGGGTGGGAAAACGATTGAAGCGGCTGGCGACCAGCGGACAGGAGCAAATGGGGGACATGGCCTCAACGCTCCAAGAAACGTTCGCGGGCATCCGGGTCGTGAAAGCGTTCGGGCGGGAGGAGGCGGAGGCTGAACGATTCAAGGAGCGAAACCAGACCTTTCTCTCGACCACGTTGAAGTCCAACCAGGTCTGGTCGCTCGGCCACTCGCACATGGAAATCATCGGAGTGATCGGTGTCGCAACCATTATTTGGTACGGAGGCTATCTGGTTATTCATGAGGCGATGACTCCCGGCGCCTTTTTCTCGTTCCTGGCGGCGATGTTTATGGCCTATACCCCGATCAAAAAACTATCGGGCGCCAACAATTTGATTCAACAGGCGCTGGCGGCGGCTGAGCGGGTCTTCGACGTGCTGGACTTGGAAACCGAGCAGTCTCAGAACCGCGGTATGGTCCCGCTGGCTGGGATCAAACGAGCCATCGAATTTCAGGGCGTCTCCCTGCGATATGAGAATCAGACGGCCCCGGCTCTGACCGATGTGGATCTCACGATTAAGCCCGGCGAAGTGGTGGCGCTCGTTGGCAGCAGCGGAAGCGGAAAGACCACGTTGGTCAGTTTGCTGCCGCGCTTCTATGAACCGACGGTGGGCGGCATTTACATAGACGGCATCCCCTTGACCTCCTACGAGTTACAATCGCTGAGGGCCCATATCGGAATCGTTTCGCAAGAAATCGTCTTGTTCGATGATACCGTCCGAAGCAACATCGCGTTCGGAAGGACCGGCGCCGGCCAGGCCGACGTCGAGCAGGCGGCCAAATCGGCCTATGCCCACGACTTTATTCTCCGCCTGCCGGAAGGATACGATACGGTCATCGGGGAACGCGGCCTCAAGCTCTCGGGCGGCGAGCGGCAACGTTTGGCGATCGCTCGAGCCATTCTTCGTGACCCGCCGCTGCTGATCCTCGATGAAGCGACATCGGCACTCGACACCGAGTCTGAACGGATCGTACAGTTGGCTTTGGGCAATTTGATGAAGAATCGAACCACCCTGGTGATTGCACATCGGCTCTCGACCATTCAAAACGCGGATCGAATCATCGTTTTTGACCGAGGGGCTATCGTTGAAATGGGCTCTCATGAGGAACTGCTTCGACAGGGGGGAGTCTATCATCGGCTGCATGCCATGCAATTTCAGGATGTGACCAATGTGTGAGGACGTGAGGGGGTGGGGGAGTGCCGAGTGCTGAGCGTGAAAAGAGTCTGAAGAAGCGCGCCGAACAGTGGGTGAAATTCTCTCTGGTGCCGCCGGTCTGTGCCGCGGTCATTCGGGGCGTCGCATGGTCGATGCGCTGGGATAGTCGTGGTCACGAAGCGCTCGATGGGTTGTATCGGGAGGGACGAAACGTCATTTTCGCGTTTTGGCATGCCCAGCAGTTGATGACTCCGATCGGTTATCGAGGAAGAGGTTTGCACGTGCTCATCAGCCGACATGGAGACGGGGAAATCATCGCTCGAATCGTTGCGAGGTTCGGCCACGAAGCTGTCCGTGGGTCGAGTACGCGTGGAGGGGCCGGCGCCCTTCGGGCCCTGATCAAGCTTGCACGGTCAGGTCGGGATATCGCGGTGACGCCCGATGGCCCCAGGGGGCCGCAGCATGTCGCAAAGCCGGGAGTGATTCATCTGGCCAAGGCGACAGGCCTTCCAATCGTGCCGGCGGCCTTTGCCTGTTCAAAAAAAAACTCTTTGCGAGCTGGGATCGCTACATGGTCCCATACCCGTTTTCCAGAGGTCTCTTTCTTTATGGGAATCCGCTCTGGATCTCGCGCGAAGCCGATGAAGCCTCACTCGAGACGGCTCGCCTGGAGCTTGAGATGATCCTCAATCGCCTGACGGATCAAGCGGAACAAGACGTTGTTCGTTAACCGTCATGCGTAGCTCAGAGGCGATGCTTCGGGTCATTCTACGCTTGGCGTATGACGAGTGACGGTCGGCGGTGTATTCATGTGGAAGCTTCTCTATAACATCGGCCTCCTTTTCGCGACCCCTGTGATTGTGGGCGTCCTCCTAGCCAAGCCACGTTGCAGGCCGGGGTTGGCGCAAAGGCTCGGATTGGAAGGAGGTCTGTCCGGTCGACGAGATAGACAAGACAGACCAAATAGACCAGATCAACCAGTCATCTGGATTCATGCGGTGTCGCTCGGTGAAGTGGTGGCGGCAGCGCCCCTCGTGAAGGCACTGCACGAGCGCCATCCCGAGTTTCACTACATCGTGACGACGGTGACCGAGACCGGACGTGAGGCGGTCGAACAACGTTTAGGGGGCATCGCCGAACATCGATACGCTCCGCTGGATTTTCCCTGGGCCGTGGCAAGTATGGTTCGGCGCCTGCGTCCAATGCTCTATCTGTTCGTTGAGACCGAAATATGGCCGAACTTACTGTGGACATTACGAGATCAGGATGTGCCCTCTGTATTGGTGAATGGGCGGTTGTCTTCCCGGTCCTTTCGCCGTCAGGATTTGCCCATGATTCGGTCCTTCTATCGCTCCGTGCTTCAGACATTAACGCTCTGTCTGATGCAAACCGATAGGGATGGGGATCGTCTGGTTGCATTGGGGGCCGACCCGACGCGGGTTCACGTGACCGGCAACATCAAGTTTGATCAACCGCTGCCGGACGTTCGATCGGATGAGTCGCTCCGCGGAAGCTTCGGGATCGATGAACGGGAACAGTTGATTCTCGCCGGCAGTACGCATCCCGGAGAGGAAGAGTTGCTGGTCTTGGCTTACCGCCAGATTGTGAAGACCTATCCCGCAACGGTGTTGATGTTGGCGCCGCGCCATATCGAGCGGACGGAACGAGTCGAAGCGGCGCTTCGAGAAGCGGGAGTGGTCGTCCAGCGGAGGAGTCGGATTCAGGAGAAGCAATCCGGCCCTCGCGTGGTCATCTTGGATACCAGAGGAGAGTTGTCTCGCGCGTATCGAGAAGCTGTCGTGGCATTCGTCGGCGGGACTCTGGTTCCCGTGGGTGGGCATAATTTGTTGGAGCCGGCTGTGTGGGGCACACCTGTCATGTTTGGGCCCCATACAGACCATTGTGCGGAGGTCGCCACGCTCTTATCCGAAGCCGGAGGAGGTCGACGAGTGACGGGAGAGAAGGATCTTGTCGCATCTCTTGAAGAATGGTTAGGTCAGCCTGAAATTCGATATCAGGTAGGCCAGGCTGCAAGGCGGGCGGTATTGGACAATCAAGGCGCACTGACACGGAGTCTGGAGTTCATTGAAACCTGTCTCCTTGCGGCCCCTTCGTATTCCGACTCGTGTGTGGCAACGGGGCCGTGACCTCTGATGGCCAAACCGTAACATGGCATTCTTGCAGCCTGGACAACCGGTCCGTAAAGGGCTTTACTGGGTTGCCGGGTTGTACGGCCTGATCATCCGATTTCGGCTGTGGTGCTATCGGAAAGGGTGGCTCAGTACCACACGGCTGCCCTGTCGTGTGGTGAGCGTGGGCAATCTTACGGTGGGGGGGACAGGAAAAACTCCCATCGTCATTCTCCTGACGGGCCATCTGTCGGCCAAAGGGCGGAGAGTGGCGATCTTGAGCCGGGGATACAAACGGACGAGTAAGGTACGGCAACTTCTTGTGTCTGATGGTTCTCGAATCTTGGCTGGCCCATTGGAGGCGGGTGATGAGCCATTCCTCATGGCGCAACGTTGCCCCCACGCCATTGTGGCGGTGGGAGCCGATCGGGTCGCGCTTGGTCGGTGGGTGTTGGATCGGTATCCGGTCGACTGCATCGTTCTAGATGACGGCTTTCAACATCGTGCACTTCATCGTGATGTCGATCTTGTGTTGCTGGATGCCACCGATATCGCAGGACTTGATGCGATGCTTCCGGCCGGAAGACTACGGGAACCCTTGACGGAGCTTGGTCGAGCCAGTGGGGTTGTGATTACCCGTGCCGATTCGCGTCATGATGTGGATGCGATCCATGGTCGATTGCGAACGATTTCATGTTTACCCGAAGCCGCCGTTGAAGTTGTGTTTCGACCGGAGTCCGTCCTGTCGCTCGTTTCGGGTGAGCGGCAACCGGTTGAACGGTGCCGAGGAAAAAAAATGTGGTTGGTCAGCGGCATAGGGAATAGTCGATCATTCCGTCGATCAGCCGAATCCATGGGGGTTGAGATCCTGGGTGAGACCGCCTTTGAAGATCATCACGGCTATCAGCACAGCGATATTGAGAAGATTCGTGCCGATCTACAGGCCACCAGCGGCGAGATCGTTCTGACGACTGAGAAGGATGGAGGGAAGCTGCTCCCCTTGCTCACCCCAAGCGACCCTTGGTGGATGCTTCGCCTTGAGACGAAAGTCGTGCGCGGGGAAGAGCGGCTGCACAGGTTAATCGATGGGCCGTTACAGGGTGAGAGAGAACAAGTGGGGTCTCGTGCATAGGAATGTGCCTCGCAAAATCCTGGTGCGGGCACCGAATTGGATCGGCGATGCCGTCATGTGCGAACCGGCTGTTCGTGGGCTGCGGTCTCTGTTCCCCGAGGCAGAATTGACGATGCTCGCTAAACCTGCCATTGCTGAGCTATTCATCGCCCAGCCGGGGATTAATTCCGTGCTGCGGTACGATGACAAGGGAGCTCATGCGGGGATGTCGGGAAAGTGGTCGCTCGCCGGTACGTTGCGACGGCAGCGTTTCGATTTGGCGGTACTGTTTCAGAACGCGTTCGAAGCCGCATTCCTTGCGTGGCTCGCCGGCATCCCACGGCGATATGGCTATGCAACCGATGGGAGAGTCCTATTCCTGACCGAACCTGTTGCCGTTCCCAAAGGCCCGGTGCCGGTGCATCAAGTCGAGTACTACTGGAACTTGTTGAGACCATTGGGACTGGCTGGTGGAGCTACTCTCCCCACGTTGCTCGTTTCGGCAGATGAGGATCGAAAGGTCGATGTACGGCTTGTCTCCGTCGGTATCTGCTCGTCGGACATCATTATCGGTATCAACCCCGGCTCAATCTATGGCAGCGCCAAGCGGTGGTTGTCAGACCGATTTGCCGAAGTCGCGAAGCGACTTGTGCGGCGATTGGAACAGACTGAGAACGCGCATGTCGCAGTGGTCATCCTTGGAGCAAAGGGAGAAGAATCACTGGGGGAGGACATTGCGACTCAGCTTGGCGGACGATCGGCGGTCTTATCCGGTGCGACGACCATTCGGGAGCTCATGGCGGTGGTGAAGCGTTGTCGCTTGCTGATTACGAACGATACAGGGCCGATGCATATTGCGGCGGCTTTCACTGTGCCGGTTGTGGCGGTATTCGGTCCGACGGACTGGCGCACCACCGCTCCCTATGGACAGGAACGGTCGATTGTGCGGGAAGCCGTAGACTGTGCGCCCTGTCTCCTCAGGGAATGTCCGATCGATCACCGTTGCATGACGAGAGTGTCGGTGGAGAAAGTGTATGAGGCTGCGATCCAAGTCGTGAAAGTTGAAAAGTTGGAAAGTGAGAAGCCTGAACGAGAATGGGCCTCAACTTTTGAACATTCTAACGTTCCCACTCCATTGGCCGGCTACACCATCTTTCTCGATAGAGACGGAACGCTCAACCCCGATCCCGGCTATATCAAGTCCATCGATCAGTTTGAGCTGTTCCCAGGGGTGCCTGAGGCCCTCGCCAGGCTGAAGCGGGCCGGTGCCAGATTGATCGTCGTCACCAATCAATCGGGGATCGCGCGGGGATTCTTGACGCGCGATGACCTCGATGCCGTGCACATGAAGCTACAGGGTCTTATCGGTGCTGCTGGTGCGTCACTCGATGCGATCTATTCCTGTCCTCACCATCCTGACGACGGTTGCGACTGTCGAAAGCCGAACCGTGGGATGATCGACCAAGCGGTCCGAGAATGGGAGGTGAATCTTGATCGATCCTACCTGATCGGCGATCACATCCGCGATATCGAGTTGGCGAAGCGTATTGGGGCGCGAAGTGTTTTGGTGACGACTGGAGTCGTTCCCCCACAGGAAGCAGAAAGACTGAAAGTTTCAGGGCCGGCTCCAGATTGGATCGCGTCTTCGTTGACGGAGGCTGCTGATTGGCTCTTGTCCGATGCGAGCCGGTTGTCCGCACAGATCGGCGAGCGTCAGGTCACGCATCCGTGAGCACGGATGGAGATGGAGAGGCTCTATTCGGCCCGGCTTGTGTCGGCTGAAGAGCCGGCGTAAGTTGTGTCGGTGGCAATGCGACGAAGGAGTCGGCTGTGTTGTGCTGGGAGAGAGGAAGATGGCAGTGAGCCGGCCAGTGAACGCCTGTTCGATTCCTTGTAACCTTTGTGGTGGTACCGAGGTGTCGGTTCTTTCGAACAGAAGCCGAAGCGGGAAGCCTTTACGGACCGTCATTTGTCAAGGCTGTGGGCTCGTGTGGTCGGACCCACGTCCTCATGACGCCAGGCGGTTTTACGAGGAAGAGTATCGACTCTCCTATAAACACAGCTACAGCCCGAAACCGAAACATGTCTTGCGCGCGGGCCATGTGGCCCTATCGCGATTCGAGAAGATTGAACCGTTGCTGTCGAGTCGGAGAACGGTTCTGGATGTCGGCACCGGCGGAGGAGAATTCGCTTACCTGCTTCAATCGTTGGGACATGACGTGAACGGGATTGAACCGAATAGAGGGTATGCCGACTATTCCATACGTGAATATGGGCTCGCGGTTCAGGTCGGGTTCGTGCAAGAGGCGGTGTTTGCACCGGAATCGTTCGACGCGGTGACGATCTGGCATGTGCTCGAACACACGGAAGATCCGGGTTCCATCTTAGCCCTGCTCCGATCCTGGCTGAAACCAGACGGTACGCTTGTGGTGGAAGTTCCGAATGTGGAGGCAACCTGCCAGGCTCCTCACAGTACTTTCCATGAAGCCCATCTCTATAATTTCAACGTGGTGTCATTGCGCAGGTTGGCCAAGAAACAGGGGTTGTACGAGGTCAAGCATCTGATCTCCGGCGACGGTGGGAACATCACGATGTTCCTCTCTCGCATGGAGCCGTTGGTCCAAGATCGTTACGACGCCTCGATTCCCGGCAACTGCGAATGGATCTCGAGGATCGTGCATCAGCACAGCAACGTGCGGCGCCACTTGACGCCGTCGCCTTACGTTCGTGTTTGGCAGCGCCTCTGCCGAACACTCCAAGAGAGGCGAGATACTGCGGGCGAACGGAACGGTAAGGCACTGCTCGACAAACTCTATTCTTCTCAGCTGCAGCCCCGTTCCGTAGGGCGGCCATGAAGAGATCAGACCGTGCAAGGATTCATGACGTGCGTTCTTCCTTGTCTTCAGTCTCCGACGAGCGGGGTTCGCCGGAAGGTTGTCCGGTACCATCCGTCAACTTTCCGGATAGTCGTGCCTCATCGGCGTTGAAGAGCGCCCGTATCCTTTTGATCAAGCCCAGTTCTCTTGGGGATATCGTTCACGCGTTTCCAGTCGTCTCGGCGATCAAAACGCAATGGCCGGGATCGCATATTACGTGGGTGGTGAAGCGCCAGTGGGCTGACCTTGTCGAGCGCGCGGAGGAAGTCGACCGTGTTTGGCCTGTGGAGATGACGGTGAAGAGTTGGATCAAAGAAGGCCAGGCACTGCGAGCAGAGCGGTTTGACCTCGCCATCGATTTGCAAGGCCTGTTTCGCAGCGGCATTTTGGCACGTTTCAGCGGCGCACCGACGCGTATCGGATTCGCGAATGCGAGGGAAGGGAGCCCATGGTTTTATACTCAGCGCGTACCGGTGCTCAGCCCCGATATCCACGCCGTCGACCGATATCTTTCGGTTGCCGCGGCGTTGGGAGCAGCTCTGCCGGACAAACCGCGATTTGGGTTCAGGTTGTCGGAGGAGGACATGGCGGCCGTCCGGGAGCTCTGCCGGCGCAGAGGCTTTTCGGTGGACAGGCCATGGGTCGCCATGAACATGGGGGCGCGCTGGCCGACAAAGCGCTGGCCGCAGGCGTCCTTCGCCGCCGTCGTGGATCAGCTGCATGAGACACAGCTTGATCCGATCGTCATGATAGGAGGTGCGGATGAACGTGCCTACACCAATAAGGTGAGAACTCTGACAGACCGCCCATTCATCGATCTGAGCGGTGAGATCCCATTGGGGTACTTACCGGCCCTGCTTTCTAAGGCGACCGTCATGATCACCAACGATTCCGGACCGATGCACGTTGCCGCCGCGCTTGGAGTTCCGGTCATTGCGATGTTTGGCCCGACCAGTGCGGTTCGGACCGGTCCCTATGGGGCCGGCCATCATGTATTAGCCGGTCAGGTATCCTGTAGCCCTTGTTTCAGTCGTGTCTGCAGACATGATCCTGAATTGGAATGCCTTCATCTCATTAAACCGACCCACGTGGTCGATCTGATACGACCGCTGTTGGCGGCTCACGTACCATGTCGATGAATGTCCTCATCGTTCGCCCGGACGGTATCGGTGACGTCCTGCTCTCGCTTCCCGTGGCGACCCAACTCAGGCGGCTTGTGCCGGGGGTCACGATCGGTTTTCTCACCAGTCCTACGGTCGCGCCGCTCCTCGATCGCCATCCCGATGTGGACTATGTGCGAACGATTCGCTTCATGGACCCATTCAAAGAACTCCGTCGCGCCTTTACACAAGGAGTTGAGGCGGCGATTTTTCTGAAGCCCTTTCGTCGTCTGATGTGGGCCGCATGGGTGACTGCTGTCCCAATTCGAGTTGCGACGAGGTACCGTTGGTATAGCCTATTGGCCAACCGCCATGTTTACGAACATCGCAGCGAATTTTCGAAGCATGAGTCGGAATACAACGTTGAAATGCTGAAAGGGTTGGGATTGCGCCCCCAGCCTGTAATCCCGCCCGTACTCACCTTGACGGAAGCGGAACGGGACGCCGGTGCAGCTCGGTGGTCGCGACTGCCGAGTCCTCGCGTCGTGGTCCACCCGGGAGGAGTTTCTGCGCGCCGCTGGCGGCTGGACCATTACCGTGACCTGGTCGTTGCATTGACGGAAAAAGGGTATGGTGTCCTGCTCACAGGAAGCGATCAGGAGCGAGCGGAGTTCGGCAAAGGTCCGCTGCCGTTTACGACGTTTTCCTCAGGGGTAGTGGATCTTATGGGTACTCTGTCGTTGCGGGAGCTGATGTCGGTGATCGCCAATGCTCATGTCGTCGTCTCAGGAGCGACAGGACCGGCTCATCTGGCGGCAGCCCTAGGTGTCCCCGCCGTCACCTTGTTTGACCCGCGACGAAACAACTTGCCTGTGAGATGGAAACCTCTTGGGACGGGAGTCTTGCTGCGACCGGATGTTCCCACTTGCGAAAAATGTATCGGGGAGGTCTGCCCCTACTGGGATTGTCTTGATCGATTCACTGTTGCAAAGGTCACGTCCGCGATCACCAAGGTCTCAGAGGCCCCGTCAGCGCTTACCGTGATTCATATGTAAGACGTCTCATCGTTGCTGTGGAGAGTTGTTTCTGGATGCCGCGCTTGACTCCAATGCGCTTCTACGTTCATATTCTGAACGTTGGGTATGGCCATCTAACTATATGAATCTCCAGGGGCAACGAGATCTTCTCTTGCTGAGCGAGCTGGAGCGCGATGGTGCGGTCACCCAGCGGTCTCTTGCGACAAAGCTAGGGGTTGCTCTAGGCTTGACGAATCTCTATCTTAAACGGTTGGCGCGGAAGGGCTATATTAAAATAGCCACGATTCCCTCACACCGAGTTCGGTATGTATTGACGCCACAAGGGCTTGCTGAGAAATCCAGGCTGGCCTATCTCTATATGGAGTATTCCCTGTCTCACTACCGCGATATGCGTGCGCGGCTACGAGAAGCGCTGTCCGATACGGCCCAAAACGGAACGAAACGGGTCGTCATTTATGGAATCGGTGAACTGGCGGAGATGGCATATCTGTCGCTCCGAGAAATGCATATGACCTTGGTTGGATTCGTAGATGATAGCCGGCAGGAGGCGTTTTTATCCTATCCGGTCTGGCCGCCTGAGGTGTTGAGCGAATGGGAATTCGATGCAGTGTTCCTGGCGGATTTCGACCAGGCAGCGGGGCACCGTACGACATTGCAACAGCGCCTCGTTCCGGACAGCAAGATCATAGCGCTGGTCCCATCATTCTGAGTGCTGCGGAGCGGTTGTTTTTTTGTTCCCTGTAAGTGAAAGGGCGGAGCTGTGTCCGAATGAACCGAACAAACGAGGCAGACCATCTTCACTGGTACGCACTCCGTACCAAATCACGTCATGAAAAACTGGTACGAGATCAATTAGACAAGCGAGGAATCGAGCCGTTGCTGCCGACGATCAAACGGCTGAGCCAGTGGAAAGACAGGAAAAAGGAAATCGAGGTCCCGCTGTTCTCCGGCTATTGTTTCGTGCGGTTTTCTCAGCTCGAAAAGACGCCGGTGCAAAAGATCGTGGGCGTCGTCGAAATCGTCGGCAGCGGAAGTCGACCCGAACCGATCCCTGAGCAAGAAATCGATGCGCTACGCCGCCTCATGATGAGCGTTCTTCCGTATGATCCACATCCCTATCTCCATGAAGGGATGAGGGTGGAGGTTGTTCGTGGCCCTTTGCAGGGAGTTCAAGGCATTCTGTTACGGAAGGAAAAGCGACATCGACTTGTGATCGGAGTTCGAGTGGTCCAGCAGGCTGCAGTAGTAGAAATCGACGTGAACGATGTCGTACCGATGTGAAGCAGCAGATGCTGCATGATCAACCGGGAAATAATAGGAGGCCGGTGCCTGATCCAACAGGGTCTCAAGCAAAAGGATTTTCTGGACTCTCAGCGGCTGCAAGATCGCGGGCGTCTCTGGGCAACTGAACGTATGGATTCGTGGTGGGTGAGGCTATTGCCGACGGTGTTGCGGCGTCGTTTCGAGGGCCGGATCGCTGCTCAGAGAGTGATGACGAACGCCTTTTGGCTGTCGTCCGATCATGTTTATCGATTGAGTATCAGTGTAGTTGTGAACGTGTGGATGGCACGGTATCTTGGCCCGCAACAATTCGGGCAACTCAGTTTTGCGACGGCGTTTGCCGCACTGTTTTCGGGACTGTCCACGCTGGGACTTGATAACGTGATAGTCCGTGATCTTGCACGGGCGCCTCATACCAAGGAACTCACATTAGGCAGTGCGTGGCTGATCAAATTTGTAGGGTCAGGTGCAGCCTTCATTCTGGCTATAACGGTGATTTCGTGGATCAGGCCTGATGATCCGCTTAGCTTTTGGCTGGTGTTTCTGTTTGCTAGCGTGTTTATGTTTCAAAGTGTGGATGTTATCGACATGTGGTTTCGCTCGTCACTCAAGTCGAGGCTCTCTGTTCTTCCTAAGATGATTGCAATCACCGCAGGGGCTTTGGGGAAGTCCGGCCTCATACTCGCTGGAGCCCCACTGATCGCATTCGCATGGATGGGGCCTGCCGAAGCCGTGGTGGGGAGCGTCGCTCTTCTCGGCGTATTTATGTGGTTGGGGGGAGAGCTCAAAGCGTGGCGGGTCCATTTCGGACGAGTTCGTACGTTGCTGAAGGATTCCTTCCCGCTGGCGTTGTCCGCGATGGTGATTATTCTGTATATGCGGATCGATCAAGTTCTGCTCGGCGAAATGTTGAATGACGAAGCAGTCGGCATGTACACCGTTGCGACCAAAATCTCAGAGGTGTTTTATTTCATTCCGAGTGCGTTTGTGATGTCGTTGGTGCCGGCTCTGGTGCAGGCAAGGGAATCGGATGGCGCGAATTATCTCGCGCGAGTGGAGGAGATGTTCTCAATAGTGGCTATCGGTGCGATTCTCATTGCTGTACCCATATCAGTTTTCGCCAATCCGCTGATACAGTTTGTCTTCGGGCCGAACTTCGCTTCGGCTGCTCCGGTCTTGCAGATTCATATCTGGGCATTGGTATTTGCGTCGTTGGGGGTTGCCAGCGGTCAATACCTCCTCCTTGAGGGCCTCAACAGTATTTTGTTGCAGAGGACGGCGTTGGGTGCGGCCGTCAATATTATGTTAAATGTTCTCTGGATACCCCGGTACGGAATTGTCGGGGCTGCGTGGGCTTCTTTGATCGCATATGGGATAGCCACTTGCTTCCTGTTCCAAAATGTCGTGTCGCGTAGATGTCTCAATTTGATGGTCAGGAGTCTGTTTTATCCAAGAATGCTCGCAGTGCTATGGCGCTGAAGCGGGTGTCTTCAACCGCGCGCGCAGGTGGATGGATGAAATTCTGGCGCGCGTTCAAGGGTGAGATTAATCGACAGGCGTATCTACATACCGGTCGTCGACCATGGTCCAGAGGGTATGGTGAACATCGACAAAGGGAGATACAGCGAATACTTGATCATGGACTTTTTAACGCCGACCGACTTCCTCAACGCTACGGCTTCCGACTTGACGAACGGGTGATTGAGTATCCCTGGTTGTTCAACCGTCTTCGTGCTGATGAGGGGGTACTGTTAGATGCGGGATCTGTTCTCAACCATCGCTTCTTTCTAGAACGAGATGTATTCAGGAACAAACGTGTGTTCATTTCTACTCTTGCGCCGGAGCCCATTTCATTTAATGCGTTGGGTGTGTCCTATGTTTACGAGGATCTTCGAGACAGCGGCTTTAAGAACGACTACTTCGATTGGACCGTCAGCCTCTCAACCTTGGAACATGTTGGGATGGACAACACCATGCTTTACACGGGTGATGCCTCAAAAAAAGAGGATGCTCCTCTTGCCTATTTGGGTGCGGTACGAGAACTCAGGCGCATTCTGAGGCCCGGAGGACATTTGTACGTGAGTGTTCCGTTCGGAAAAGCCAAGACTCATGGGTGGTTTCAGATATTCGATGCGCCTATGGTTGATGCACTCATTAACGAGTTTGCTCCCAACTCGTTTGAAGAATTTCACTTCAGATACTTGCCCGAGGGGTGGACGGTGTCGACGCGCGAGCAATCTGCCGGCTCGACCTATTTCGACATTCATAACACCACTACCTATGACGCTGACTTTGCTGCGGCATCCAGGGCGGTCGTCTGTTTAGATCTCCTCAAGTAATGTTGAGTAGGTTGCGGGCTTACAGGAAGCGCCGGACGGTCAAGTCGGAGCCCGGAGTAGTTTTTCATTCGGAAGCGAAGATCACGAACATGCGTTCCCCCGAACACATACAAATCGGCGCATTCACGCACGTTCGGGGCGAGCTGCTAACCTTTGCTCACGGCGGGCAAATCACGATCGGCAACTACTGCTATATCGGTGAACAGAGCAGGCTATGGTCATCTGCTCACATTCACATCGGCGACCGAGTCCTGATCGCCCATCTTGTCACGATTCTTGATAATCTGACTCATCCAATCGCGGCTCGTGCCCGCCATGATCACTACCGGGCTATCCTCGAAAAGGGACATCCCAAGGTATTGGATCTGGACGAACAACCGGTGGAGATTTGCGACGATGTGTGGATCGGATGTTCATCTGTAATCCTTAAAGGGGTCATGATTGGGCAAGGGGCCATCATAGGAGCGGGTAGTGTCGTGACAACCTCTATTCCTCCCTGGACTATCTGTGCTGGAAATCCGGCACGAGTCATTCGTGAACTCACACACGCGGAACGCGCCTGAATTGTCATCGTGGGAAGAGGCCGTGCTCCGGCTTCGTCACCAACCCGATCAGCTGGCACTTGTGCGGGCGTGCTTCTACGACGATCCACTGCTGGAAGCGGCACAACGCTACCATTTAAGTACGGAGTGGCGAGCAGTGTGTCTCTATCTTCCAAAGGAGCGGGGTCACGCGCTCGACCTCGGCGCCGGCCGAGGCATCGCTTCCTACGCATTGGCACGCGACGGATGGCGAGTAACCGCGGTGGAACCTGATCCGAGCGCTGTTGTCGGAGCTGAGGCCATCAGAAAATTGGCTAAGGAGACAGGTCTTCCTATCGAAGTGGTAACTCAGTATGGCGAAGCGCTTCCGTTCCCAGATCACTGCTTCGATCTCGTTCATTGTCGCGCCGTGCTCCATCATGCGCACAATCTTTCTGCACTGTGCCAAGAAGTCAGTCGGGTGCTCAGACCAGGGGGAAGATCCATTGCCACGAGAGAACATGTGATTTCCCGGAAAGCTGATCTCCCCGCATTTCTTGAGTCTCATCCCCTCCATCGCTTGTACGGCGGCGAGCACGCCTATCTCCTCAGCGAATATCAGGCTGCGATCCAAGCCGCAGGTCTCAAGATGACTCACGTGTTGAATCCCTACGCGTCCGATATCAATTTGTTTCCCGATTCACGGGCTGAATTGAAGCGGCGAATTGCGGAGCGACTGTATTTGCCCTCGACGGCACTAGTCCCCGGATTCATGATCGACTGGCTTGGGAAGCGCCTCGACCAGCCGGGCCGTCACTTTTCATTCATAGCCGAGAAGCCGTCGGATGCCTAGCAAGGTTCTCATCACGGGTGCGGCGGGATTCATTGGTCGGCATGTCGCCAGGCGGTTTTCAGAAGCCGGATGGTCCGTCACAGGATTGGGCCATGGCACATGGTCTTTCGAGGAAGCCCGGTCATGGGGTATAGGGGAGTGGCATGCAGCCGACATCTCGTTCGATGCGCTCTCGGCGTTGGTAGCGGCGCCCGACGCCCTCGTCCATTGCGCTGGCAGCGGGACCGTCGGGTATTCGTTGAGCCATCCGTATCAAGATTTTCAACGGAGTGCGGGCACTGTGGCGGCTGTCTTGGAATACGTGAGACTGCGCGCACCGCTTGCGCGGCTCGTGCTACTGTCAAGCGCAGCAGTTTACGGGCAAGGAGGAACACAGGCCATTCGAGAAGATGGTCCATTAAATCCAGTGTCCCCATACGGTGTCCACAAAATGTTCGGGGAAACGTTGTGCCGGATGTATGGAGCGCAATATGGAGTCTCTTCTGCGGTCGTACGATTCTTCTCCGTGTATGGGGACAACTTACGGAAGCAGTTGTTGTGGGACGCGTGCAACAAAGCCGCGAGTGGTGCTCTGACTTTTGCCGGGTCGGGCGAGGAGACACGCGACTGGCTTCACGTCATAGATGCGGCTGAGTTACTGTTCACTGCGGTCGAGTATGCATCATCGCTTTCTCCGGTGGTCAACGGAGGCACGGGCGATTCCCCAACGATCGCCGAGGTGTTGGAAGTGCTGCTGTATGGTCTTGGTATCCGTGAGAAACCGATCTTTTCCGGAATGGCTCGACAGGGAGATCCGCTCCACTATCGGGCTGATGTGGACGCGGCACGGCGGTGGGGTTGGCGTTCGAAGGTCGGCTGGCGGGACGGCGTGCAAGCGTACGCCCAATGGTTCAAGGCTCGGGGGTTGTGATTCGTGTCGGCTTTATCCTGACGTTTGACGGATCAACATGGCTGGGGGGAGTCAGTTACTTCAGAAATCTTCTCCGTGCATTGAGAGACTTGCCGCATCCTCGCATTGAACCGGTCATCTTCGGCGGTGAACGCACGGAGGAGAGCGTGTTGGCGCAGTTTCCTGCTCAAACCACAGTACGCTCATCGTTCCTGGATGCGGGAAGTTCGTCATGGAATGCTCGTCGCATCATCGCCAAGCTGTGCGGAAGAGACCTCTTGTTGGAAAGTCTTCTTCGGCGTCATGGCATCCAGGCGCTCTCCCACCAAGGATTCTTCGGTGGTTTGAGGCGGATTCCGGCGCTCGGCTGGATACCGGATTTTCAGGAGCGACACCTTCCTGAATTTTTCTCCTCAACGGAGATCAGAGCCAGGGTCAGAAAACGCAAACTATTCTGCCGCGTATGTCCTGTCGTGATTCTCTCAAGCCAGGATGCCCGACAAGATCTGGAAGCCCTTGATCGGCGATGTGCCAGCAAGGCAAAGGTCCTTCACTTCGTCGCTGATGCCATGGCTCCTTCCGAGGAGGTGGTATTTGCCACTGCGAGGCGGCTGGGGGTTAACCAGCCCTATTTTCATTTGCCGAACCAGTTCTGGAATCATAAGAATCATGTGCTGGTGGTGGAGGCCCTCCGACTTTTGCAGAAACGAGGTGTGAAGGCGCGAGTGGTCGCCACCGGCAACACCTCCGACCACCGTCAGCCGGCATACTTCAATACGCTCATGCAACGGGTACGCGACGGGGGTGTCGAGGGGTGTTTCACCATGCTGGGTACGGTGGCGTACGAAGATCTGTACGCTCTTATGGTCGGTTCGGTGGCGGTCATCAATCCATCCCGGTTTGAAGGATGGAGCACCACGGTGGAGGAGGCGAAATCGCTCGGTAAGATGGTCCTGTTGTCGGATCTTGCCGTGCATCGGGAACAGGCCCCGACACGAAGCTGGTACTTTTCGCCGGACAACGCCGAAGAACTGGCAGCCGGAATATTTGCGGCGCTGGAGTCATACGATTCCGGCGTTGAGCGCGAGGCGATTCGGGAAGCCCAGGCCTCTTTGCCGGAACGCCGTCGAGCGTTCGCCACAGCCTATGAGGACATCGTCCTAGAGGCTGCAGTATGAACCAGTTCCCCCGGTTGGCCGTCACGGTGGTGACACCGAATCTCAACCTCGGCCCATATCTGTCCCAAACCGTGGAGTCGGTCTTGCGCAATCTCTCATCCGGTGACGAATACTTCATCATCGACGGCGGCTCGAAGGATGGGAGCGTCGATATCATTAAGCGGTATGAATCATGGCTGACCGGTTGGGTCAGCGAGCCGGATCAAGGCTATGCGGACGCATTGGCGAAGGGGTTCGCCCGGGCGACAGGCGACGTTCTGTGTTGGATCAATTCCGGTGATCTGTTGTTGCCGGGAGCTGTGGACGAAGCTCGACAAGCGTTGACTGACACCGGAGCCGATATGATTTTTGGGGATGATTTCTACGTCGATGAAGAAGGGCACGTGATTTGTTTCAGCAGGGGATATGTAAAAGCTCTTCAAAATGCCATGTTATACGGAGGATGGACGCCGCTCCAAGATGCGTGTTTTTGGCGGCGAGAGTTGTATGAGCGCGTCGGTGGGATGAATCCCGCTGTTCGGTATGCGGCGGACTTCGATCTGTTTCTTCGAATGGCGCTTCATGGAACATGCCGATATGTTCCTCTGACCTTCAGCGCGTTTCGCCGTCATGCCGGCCAGAAATCGATCTCCGGGTCTGATGTCTATCGGAGGGAACGGGAGGATCTCCGTCGCGCGGTGCTTGATGGATTGCCAGGGTCCAAATTGGGAAGATCTTTTCGTTGTGCTTGGTACGAGGCCGCGATCCGGTGGCGAGTGCATGTCTCCCAGCGACGTTGGCGGCGAGATGATCTTGTTGGACAGCCCGTTGAGGCGTTGCCGTGCCTCCAATATTGGCCGTTGGAAGCCGGCCCGAACCGACCCTGGCAAAAGAAAATAACGCGCTGCGCCGACTTATGACAGGCTTCCTTCCTCATAATCGACCCCGACGGTTCCATGGAAGCATGGTGGCAGTCGTTCGTGGACCACTTCCAGGGAGTTCATGGACTTCTCTCACGGAAGGAAAAGCGACATTGCTTGGGCTGAGGGGTGCGACTTATTCAGCAGGTGGAGGTATCTGCGCGAGGTGATGCGTGGGTGATCTAAAAGAAGCATTCGCCGCTGTAGTGGACCGGACGGTTTCTGCCGCTCGATCCTTTTACGGTGATCGGCTCATCTCGGTCGTGCTCTATGGATCGGTGGCACGCGGCACGATGCGGCATGACTCCGACGTGGATCTGTTGATCGTGGCGGATGCTCTTCCCAACGGCCGATTGAATCGGGTTCGCGAATTCGAGACTGTTGAAGAATCGTTGAAGGAGGCTTTCAGGAGAGCAGCGGCCTGTGGCGTTCATACCTCCCTGTCACCCGTCTTCAAAACCGCTCACGAAGTTCAGGCTGGGAGTCCGCTATTTCTGGATATGGTTGAAGATGCCCTGGTGCTCTACGATCGAAGCGGATTTTTTGCGAACGAACTTACTCGTCTCCGGAGCAAGCTCACTCAACTCGGCGCCAAACGGGTCTGGAAGGGCAATGCCTGGTATTGGGATCTCAAGCCGGACTATCGTCCCGGTGAGGTGTTCGAGCTGTGACGAATGAATCCTTGGCCAAGAGCTATCTAAGGAAGGCCTCAGATCGTTTGGATGTGCTTGATGTGCTGCTCAAGAAAGGAGCGTATTCAGACGTTGTGCGGGAGGCGCAGGAATTGGTGGAATTGGCGCTGAAGGGCATGCTGAGAACGATCGGCATCGAACCGCCGAAGCTTCATGATGTCGGAGGTTTGCTACTCGAGCATCGAGAACGATTTCCTATGGACGTCCAAGCACAACTGGCGGACCTGGCGGATATTTCAAAGCGGTTGCGTAAAGAACGAGAGCTAGCCTTCTATGGAGATATCGATTTTATTCCCACGGAGGAGTATTCAGCGGAGGACGCGCGGAAAGCTCGGCAAGAAGCGCAACGGGTCCTTGAAACGGCGAAGTGCGCTATTCGCATGTAAAGAGGACACACCCCGCTCGCGATGCATCGGAGTCAGCTGCTGAAAGCCGCAGTATGTGATACCGCGAAAAGCTATGTGAACCTTTCCAAGATTTGCTCAATGTACGGGAATACCGTTGTAGAGGGGATGCGGCTACGCGTGGGTGTCGGGGTGGTCCTTCGAGGATCGGGGATTTGCCCAAAACTATTAGCAAATCTTCATCTCTCACCGTCGTTTTCGGACTGCCTCTAATAGGATAGTCGCTTTGCCACCGCCGTCGTGAGACATCGTTTCCGCAACAGTGCGATCGTGCGGTGGGGTGCAGCGTTTTTTGGCCCCCACTTCTTTACCAGCCTTGGAGCATTGCCTCGCTATCTCGTGGAATGGAACATCTATAATAAGAAGGCCGCCACACAACTGATTTCCTTCCGAGATTCGTACCCATGCCTTGCTGATCGTGTCGTGGCCACGCCGTTTGATCCGCACTATTTCTTTCAGGCCGCGTGGCTCGCGCGGCGATTGCATGAGAAGAAGCCCTCGCTCCATGTCGATGTCGGTTCAAGTGTCATGATGATGAACGTGTTGAGTGCCGGTGCGAAGACGGTTTTTGTTGACTATCGGCCTCTTCGAGTCCAGCTCTCAAACTTCCTTCCGCTCGGTGGGGATATTATTCGGTTACCCTTCCACACCGGAAGCATCACGTCATTGTCGTGCCTCCATGTCCTCGAACATGTCGGACTTGGTCGGTATGGGGACCCCATCAATCCGGCTGGGAGCCTTCTGGCTGCTGCAGAGCTACAGCGTGTTTTGGAGCCTGGCGGAACGTTGTTTCTATCGGTGCCGCTCGGACGTGAGCGGGTTTGTTTCAACGCGCATCGAGTATTCTCGTCTAGCACGGTCAGCGGGTTCTTCCGGGAGCTCCAGCTCGAAGCTTTTTCGCTTGTTGACGATGCCGGACAGTTCAACGAGGGGGTTCCATCGGAAGCTGCCGCCGATCTCGACTATGGGTGCGGACTTTTTGAGTTTGTGAAGGTACGTGAGTAACGGTCTGCGGGCCTGGCTGGCTCAGAGTGAATTGTTGGCCTATAACGTGGTGCGGCGCGATCGTTGGATTGCGCAACAGGCGTCGCTGGTGCCGAGTGGGACGAGAGTGCTGGATGTCGGTGCCGGCTCCTGTCCCTATCGTGCGTTGTTCACACACTGCGACTACCGCACGCAGGACCTCGCCCCGTTGCGGGGTGACCAGCTGAGACATGGCGGCTATGGAGTGCTCGACTTCGTGTCGGATGTGACCGCCATCCCGGTACCTGACGGCAGCTTTGGAGTTGCGCTCTGTACAGAGGTGCTGGAGCATCATCCCGAGCCCATCCGGGTAGTCTACGAATTAGCGAGGATTCTTCAGCCGGGGGGAATACTCATTCTCACCGCGCCGCTTGGATCAGGAATACATCAAGAGCCCTACCATTACTACGGCGGTTATACACCCTGGTGGTACGAACGCTTTCTTAAGGCGGCCGGATTCGAGGAAATCAATATTGAACCGAACGAGGGCTCGTTTCGATTTTTTGGGCAGGAATCCTTAAGGTTTATTCAAACAACCGGTCCGTTGAGCTCGCTTCCGGTGAGTATTCGGCTGCTCTGGTTTCCGATGTGGATCGTGTTGTTTCCTGTCCTCGGCTTGGTCGTTCCCGTGTGCTGCAAATGGCTGGATAAGTTCGACCGCGAGAGGCGTTTTACAGTCGGCTACCATGTCACGGCGCGGCGGGCTGGGTCGGCGTGATGTCATGAAAATCTTGTGCGTATTGGGAGAGCATGCCTACGGCGACCCCTCACGCGGAGAAGGCCCAGAATACGCGAACTTTCTTCCTGGTTTGCGGCGTTTAGGGCATCAGGTTCACTTCTTCGAGTCGTTGTCCCGCACACTGTACGATGATTTTTCTCGCTTGAATCAAGCATTGTTGAAACGTGTGGAGGAGACGAGCCCGGATGTCCTTTTCTGCGTTCTGATGCACTATGAAGTCTGGACCGAGACCATCCGTGCGATCCGGAACAAGGGGGCCTGGGTCGTCAATTGGTCGACCGATGATTCCTGGAAATATCGGATGTTCTCCAGGCTGATCGGTTCGGAATTCGATCTCTTTATGACGACCTACCCGCAGATGATCGAACGCTACCATCAAGACGGCATCAACTCAGTCTGTCTTTCTCAGTGGGCGGCCAATGCCGATACCTTGATGTTCCCCTTGCCGGCTGCTGCCTGTCGATATCCTGTGAGCTTTGTCGGGGCAGCGTATGGGAATCGCCGAGCCATGATCGCCAGGCTTCGTCACGAAGGCATCGAGGTCGCCTGTTTCGGCCATGGATGGCCGGAAGGTCCCGTTGAAACCAAGCGCATGGGGGAAATCATTCGCGAATCGCAGATCAGCCTTAATTTCAGCGATGGAGCGCACGGTCGTTCTGATTCTGTAAATCGACAGATCAAGGCACGTATTTTTGAAGTGCCGGGATATGGAGGCTGTCTTCTGACTGAGAAGACCCCGAACCTCGATCAGTATTTCCACATCGGGGAAGAAGTTCTGACCTTCGAAGGTGCCAACGAGGTGGTCGAACAGGTCAAATCGCTGCTCTCTCATCCTGAGCGGCGAGATGAGATTGCGCGACGCGGCTTTGAGCGAGTGCGACGAGACCATACCTATGAGCGACGCTTTGAGGAGATACTGGCCGAACTCAACGAACGTGCGGCACGACGACCTCAACGGCCGATCGACTGGACGACGTTTGAGGCGGCGGCTGATCGCCACAGCCTAAGTCCTGCGCTGAAGCTGATCCGATCTTTTCTGGTCGGCGCCGCGTCTGTGATGTTCGGCAAGCGACGGGGTCCGCGCGCTGCACGTCGGCTGACCTTCGAACTCTCCTGGCGTTTGCGAGGGGCCTGGACCTACGGGGCTGCCGGCTGGCCTGGTCGGATGTTTTACAGGGAAAGTTGATTGAACGCACGGCCTCTGGTTACTGTTGCGATGTCGGCGTACAACGCGTCCGGGACGATTGACGTTGCCTTGCGGTCCATTCTGACCCAAACGTATCAAGACTGGGAATTGATCGTCGTCGACGATGGCTCGACTGATCGGACCGCAGAGAGCATATCGCATGTGAAGGATTCCCGAATCCGATTCATTCAAGAGCCGTCAGGGAATCTGGGCCTCGCTGCACGGTTGAATCAATGTGTGCGCCTTGCCAGGGGACAGTATGTCGCCAGAATGGATGCCGACGACGTGGCGTATCCGCAGCGTCTTGAACGGCAGGTTCAGTTCCTTGAAGAGCATCGCGGAATCGATCTGCTGGGAACCGGTGCGGTGATTTTCAAGGGGGAAGGCGAGGTCATCGGTTGCTATCCAACGGCAAGCTCACACGAGGCCATTTGTCGACGACCATGGTGGGGGTTTCCGCTTGCCCATCCGACTTGGATGGGCAAGCGGACCTGGTTCTTATCTCATCCCTATTCCGACGAAGATACCCGGTGCGAAGATCAAGCGCTCCTTCTTCAAAGTTTTTCTTACAGTCGCTTTGCGGCGTTGGAGGAGGTTCTCTTAGGTTACCGTGTGGCCGGCATCGAAGCTGGAAAATTGAGCCGTGGTCGGCTGAACTATTGTCGTCGGCTCCTTGCCGGAGTGAAGAACCTTCCCTCGTTCGGCTGGGCGCTGAAGGGGCTCGGCATGCATGGTGCTGCTATGGCAAGAGATGTCATGCTCAACTTAAGCGGCACGATCGAAAAGGAATCTCGTGAGTCGTGGGCGCCTGCCGGTCGGGCAGAGAGAGAACAGTGGCAATCTATATGGACTCGGGTGTCGCTAGAACGTCCTGTCTTTACTGATGCGTGACGATCGGGCGCGAAGGAGGGCGCATAGGCGATTGTGGCTGATTTTGAAGTAACGAACCGTCCATCCTTGCAGCTTCGTCACGGACTGGAGGAGAACGCAGTATTGGTGGGTCGCAATATCGACCATGAGACGGTGCAAGGGTTTGGGGATGAGTGGACCCGATTCGATCAGCGCCGGCTCGACGAAGCCGAGCTGGCGCAGTTGTTTGATCGATATTTCCGCATTTTCCCCTGGCATCTATTGCCCGACCATGCGCACGGGTTCGACCTCGGCTGCGGAAGCGGCCGCTGGGCAAGACTGGTGGCGCCAAGAGTAGGTCGGCTTCATTGCATTGATGCCAGCGAGGCTGCCATTGCGGTTGCCCGGGAGAATCTACACGAGGCACCCAATTGCGAGTTTCATGTGGCCTCGGTGGACCGATTACCATCGGCCGTAAGATTGATGGATTTCGGTTACTCGCTGGGAGTTTTGCACCATATTCCTGATACCGAAGCGGCGTTACAGGCTTGTGTCGAACGACTCAAACATGGGGCGCCGTTTCTCCTCTATCTCTATTATGCATTCGACAATCGGCCCTGGTGGTTTCGTCTCCTGTGGCGGGTCAGTGAAGTGGCTCGGCAGAACGTTTCCCGGATGCCGATGAGATTGAGGTATGTGGCGAGCCAGGTGATGGCCTCGACGATCTATTATCCCCTGGCTCGACTCTGTTGGTTCTTGGAACAAATAGGGTTGAAGGTCGAGGGCTTTCCTTTATCGGCTTATCGTTCGCAATCGTTTTATGTCATGCGTACGGATGCGCTTGACCGGTTTGGGACCAGGCTTGAACAGCGGTTTACGGCAGTTCAGATTCGTCGGATGATGGAACGAGCCGGCCTTGATCGGATTACGTTCAGCGATTCCATTCCGTACTGGTGTGCCGTGGGCTTTAAGAAGTAGCCAAGATGTGTGGTATTGCCGGAATGATGTTCCATCGAGGCTCTGAGCTCGGTCGTACTGTTTCAGGAATGACCGAGATGATCCGCTATCGAGGTCCTGACAATTCGGGAGTGTGGTGCGATGCCGACAGCGGCCTTGCTCTTGGCCATGCCCGCCTGTCGATCCTGGATCTGTCTCCCGCCGGTCATCAGCCCATGGAATCGGCTTCCGGTCGATATGTCATCGTTTTCAACGGTGAAATCTACAATCATCTGGAGCTTCGAGGGCAGCTCACGGGCCTACCGTGGCGCGGGCATTCGGACACCGAGACGCTCCTGGCGGCCTTCGAAACGTGGGGTGTGGAAAAAGCGCTTCAGGCTACCGTGGGGATGTTTGCTTTGGCTCTATGGGATCGCGTCGAGCGGCGTCTAGTCCTGGCTCGTGACCGGATCGGAGAGAAGCCGCTCTACTACGGGTGGTCCAACGGGACGTTCCTCTTTGCTTCGGAGCTGAAGGCGTTGGAAGCCTACCCAGGCTGGCGCGGTGAAATCGATCGGGGGGCCTTGGCCTTACTCATGCGCTATGCCTACGTGCCGTTACCGTACTCGATCTACACCGGCATTCGAAAACTCTTACCTGGAACGTATGCGACGATTTCTCCCACCTTTGCAGCGGGCTACTGGCCGGAACCCACCGCCTATTGGTCTGCGGCGGCGGTCGCGAGCCAGGCCCGTCGATGGGATTGGACCGATAGTATGGCTGCGGATGAGTTGAACCGGTTATTGAGTGGGGCCGTCAAGGGACAAATGGTTGCCGATGTGCCTCTCGGCGCGCTTCTATCCGGCGGGATTGATTCTTCGACCGTGGTGGCCCTCATGCAGGCACAGTCCTCTCGTCTGGTCAAGACCTTCTCGATAGGTTTCCATGAAGATGACTATAATGAAGCGCCTGGAGCGAAGGCCGTCGCCGAACACCTGGGAACCGACCATACCGAATTCTATGTGAGTCCGGCCGACGCGTTGGCGGTGATTCCGCTCCTGCCGTCGATGTATGACGAACCATTCGGCGATTCGTCCGCCATTCCAACCCATCTTGTCGCCGGCTTGGCCAAGCAGCAGGTCACAGTTGCGCTTTCCGGGGATGGGGGAGATGAGTTATTCGGTGGCTACAATCGGTATTCCTGGGGAGGATCGATCTGGCGTCGCATCGCAGGAGTGCCAGCTTCTATGAGAGCGATCGCGGCCTGTGCTTTGACGGTACCGTCGCCCGAGCAGTGGGATAGGATCGGCAGAATACTGAGGAAAGGGCTCCCGGCTTCCCTCCATCTGTCGACCCTCGGGGAGAAGGTTCATAAACTTGCCGCAGTTTTGGATTCGGCTAGTCAGACGGAATTGTATCGGCGGCTTGTATCGCTACAACGAGAGACCGCTTCCTTGGTCCTCGGCACTCAGGACAAACCGATTTGGGCTGACGCCCAAACGCAACAACTGGGGGGCGAAGATTTCAGCGAAGCGATGATGCTCCACGATTTGGTCGGATACTTGACCGATGATATCTTGGCCAAGGTCGATCGGGCCGCGATGGCGGTCAGCCTGGAAACCAGGATGCCGTTGCTGGACCATCGCGTCGTGGAGTTTTCCTGGAGTCTCCCTCTTTCGATGAAGATCAGGTCGGAAGGCCAAGGGAAATGGCTGCTTCGACAGGTTCTGTATCGCTATGTCCCGAAATATCTGGTTGAACGACCCAAGATGGGTTTTGGCATTCCGTTGGACTCTTGGCTCCGAGGCAGTTTGAGGGATTGGGCCGAGGCGTTGTTGGAGGAGTCTCGGCTCAAGCGTGAAGGATATTTCGATCCGGGTCTGATTCGAACGAAATGGCGGGAGCATCTCTCGGGTCGACGCAATTGGCAGTATTGGCTCTGGAACGTCTTGGTGTTTCAAGTCTGGTTGAGTGCTCATGCGCGATCGCCCTCGGCTGCTGTATCTTATCACTGAAGACTGGTATTTCTGGTCTCATCGTCTCGATCTGGCTCGGGCCGCGCGGGAAGCGGGCTATGATGTCATCGTGGCGGCTCGTGTGACTGACCATGGAGAACGGATCCAAAGAGAAGGATTTCAGCTTGAGCCGTTGGAGATGGTCCGTCGGAGCCGCAATCTGTTCCGTGAGGTGATCGCTGTTGCCGAACTCGTGCGATTGTATCGGCGCGTCAGACCCGACGTCGTTCACCATGTGGCCATGAAGCCGATTCTGTACGGATCTCTGGCTGCGTGGGTTGCGCGGGTTCCGGCGGTCATCAACGCATTCGCCGGTCTTGGGTATACCTTCATGGACGAACGGAACCAGCTGTTACGCTGGTGCGTGAAGACGGCGTTAAGAATCGTCCTCAGTTTGGGGCATTCTGTCGTGCTGGTACAAAATCACGATGATCAAGACCGGCTCGTCGGAGAGGGGCTGGTCCCTGTCTCTCGAACGAGAATTATTGCCGGTTCCGGCATCGATGTCGCGATGTATTCCTTACAGCCGCAACCGTCCGGTGTCCCGATCGTTGTTCTGCCGGCACGCATGCTCTGGGACAAAGGTGTGGGAGAATTTGTAGAGGCTGCAAGACGGTTGAAGCGGAAAGGCGTCGATGCGCGGTTCATCCTCGTCGGTCGACGGGATGAGCATAACCCCGCGGCTATCACGGAGATCCGCCTGAAGGAGTGGGTGAAGGAAGGAGTGGTCGAGTGGTGGGGACATCGAGAGGATATGCCGGCTGTCTATGCCGCGGCCATGCTCGTCGTGCTGCCATCGTATCGAGAGGGGCTTCCTAAAGTGCTGTTGGAAGCGGCAGCCTGCGGCAAGGCCATGGTGGCCACGGATGTTCCAGGTTGTCGAGAGATTGTGCGTGATCGATTTAACGGGTTGTTGGTTCCCCCTAAAGATTCCGTGGCGTTGGCGACGGCCATTGAAGAACTGCTGATCGACCAGAAGTCGCGTGAGGTCATGGGACAGCGAAGCCGGACCCGTGTCATGGCGGAATGGTCCGGCTCCCGAATCGCTGAACAGGTACTTGGTCTCTACCATGACATGGTGAAGGTCGCGGCCATCGATCGTTCCCATGGGTATGCATGACCAAAGTGCTGGTCACAGGTGCTGCGGGGTTTCTGGGATCGTCGCTTGTCAAAGCGCTAGGTCGGTCTGGGTATCACATGCGAGCGCTTCTGCATGATGCGTCGCGATCCATCTCGTTCTTGCCGGATATCGAAACAGTCGTTGCGGACATCCAGGATTCGAAGGCGATCCGGGAGATAGCGGTTGGCTGTGAGGTGATCGTGCATCTTGCGGCCAAGGCCCATGCCATCGATGATTCCGGGGCGGCGGAGGACTACGAGGCCGTCAACGTCGACGGGACGAAGCACATCTTGGAGGCAGCCGTGAGATCCGGGGTAAGCCGCATCGTGTTTGCAAGTTCGGTCAAAGTCTTCGGCGAGGAGACGAGGGGGTGTATCGATGAATCGCGGACTCCCGATCCTCGGACTGCCTACGGCCGGTCAAAATGGCAGGCGGAGCAACTTGTTTCGGAGTACGCAGAGCGACATGGCCTCACAGCCGTCTCACTCCGGCTTCCGATGGTCTATGGTCCGACAAGGAAAGGCAACCTGTATCGAATGATCGAAGCGATCGATCACGGGCGGTTTCCGGCCTTGCCTCGTCTCTCGGCGGTCCGGAGTCTTTTGCATGTTGAGAATTTTGTACAGGCGGTGTTGCTGTGTCTTCGTGTGCCGTGTTTTAATCGAGCTGCGTATATCGTCACCGATACCGAGCCGTATTGCGTGACCGACCTCTATGACTGGTTGCGGGTCGGATTAGGGAAGCCTCATCCTCGATGGCGAGTGCCGCTCTGGATGCTCAAGGGCGGTGCGCGGTGCGGCGATGTGCTTCGATTCATCGGTGGCCGGCAGGTTCCCTTGACGACGGAGCAACTGACCAAGCTTATCGACTGTGCCTGGTATAGTTCCACGGCCATCGAGCGGGAATTGGATTATCGGGCTACGCATTCTTTCGAGAAAACGGTCCCTGAGCTGATCGCGTTTTATCGCGAAGGCGCATCGGTTTAATCCGGACTGACCTAATGCGCCAGCCACCTTGGTTTCTGCTTGTTTCTTACTGAGATAAGCTTTAGCAGCTAACGACGCTCCCATGCCGACCATCATCCTCGCCCTTCCTGCGGTTTTGGCTTTTGTTTCCGCCTGGTGGATCACAAGAAAGTTGTGCTCGCCGAATTCGTTCCTCTCAATACTCGCTCATCCCAACGAACGGACATTGCATTCCATGCCGACTCCCCAGACCGGCGGGTTAGCCGTCATTGCCAGTGTGGTGATCAGTCTCGTTTTGGCTGCCAGTGTTTTGGCGATTATCCAACCTTCGAAGCCTATATTGCCGAAAGGCGTGGCGTCAGGGAGTGTGTGGATCGTGGTTTCGATGCTCCTGATCTTTGTCGTCTCTTTCCTCGATGACTGCATAGGTCTTCCTGCAAGGCTGCGTCTGGGTGTTCAGGCACTCTCCGCTTTTATCATCATTGGGGGTATCGGTTTGACATTGTCTTCCATCCCAATACCAGGAAGACCGAATATCCCGCTTGGGATAGCCGCAATTCCGGTCAGTGTCCTCGTCCTCCTCTGGATGGCGAATCTCTATAACTTTATGGACGGTATGGACGGCTTTGCAGGCGGAATGACGTTTTTTGGGTTCGGATTTCTCGCATATTTCGGGTGGCAGGCCCATTTCCCGGTCATGGTCATCATCGCCACGTTCGTTGCGATGGGCGCGCTGGGATTTCTCACCCATAATTTCCCGCCTGCGCGTATCTTCATGGGCGATGCGGGGAGCATTACCATTGGATTCTTGGCGGGGACATTGATGATCCTTGGAGTTCGCGACGGAATATTCGAGTTGTGGGTCCCGGTCATGATCTTCTCCCCATTCATTGTGGACGCGACGGTGACTCTGATCCGACGGGCGCTCCATCGCAAAAAGATCTGGCAAGCTCACCGGGAGCATTATTATCAGCGATTGGTCTTGAGCGGATGGAGCCATCGCCGGACCGTGCTTGCAGAGTATGGGGTCATGATGCTGTGCGGAGGGCTGGCTGTTCTGTATCATCACTCGACGGACAAAGTGCGACTCATTATTCTTGCTGTATGGGTCGGCATGTTTGTCCTACTCGGGAGCTTGGTAGGCAAGTTGGAGCGGAATGGGAAGGTCGCCCACTGCCTTCGAGATCCTGTTCCATCAGGCGGAGACGCTGAAGCGCCGGTTCAAGACCCTCCACATGTCGTCGTCAAGACATAGCTTGAAATCCGATCTTGCCGAAGACCGATCGACGAACAGCAAGGACCTCTTGCATTTCGCCGTCCGGTTGCGGAATGAAGGCCGCTTCTTTCGTCGAGGCGACCCGGAAATGGAGGATTTGTTCAAGGGGAGCATCGATCGATTCTGCCAGATCGCCCTTCGGCTGAGCGCGGCCAAGCGGGTGCTCGATGTCGGGTCTGGACAAGGTTTATTGCTCTTGTTTCTGGCCGAACTGGGTCACGAGTGTCATGGGCTCGATGTGAAGGATCAGCCTTCGATTTACCCTGATACGTATGGGAAAGGCATTACGTTTCAGCTTTGCAATGTGGAAGCAGATGCGATTCCCTATCCCGACGAATCATTCGATGCCGTGGTGTGCTGCCAGGTGCTTGAACATTTTTCACATTCTCATCTGCCGGCGGTCCGTGAAATGAGGCGAGTGTTGCGGCCGGGAGGAGTCCTGGAGATCGACGTGCCCAACGTCGCCAGTTTTAGAAACCGGAGCCGTCTGTTGCGAGGAAAGCATATTACCTACGACTATGCCGATCACTATCTTCATGCGACCCCCATCCTGTACAAGGGCATGTCGTATTATCCCCGCCGACACAATCGCGAGTTTACCCGGGGTGAGTTGGAGTTGCTGCTGGACTCGGCGGGGTTCGAAAGATATGAGGTGTCCTTCCTGAAGTCCAGGCGGTACCGCGAGGGGATGGAGCGGATGAAATCAGTGGGTACGGCGATGAAAGACATGATTCCGTCTCTTCGGAAATCTCTGATCGCGTTCGCCTACAAGTGATGAGTTGGACGAAGGATAGGATGCAGATGGAGGCGAGGCGAGCGGCAGGCTGGACGACGACTGCGCTCGGATTCACGATTCCACTGTGGGTAGTCGCGGACGGTATCCTCGTCGTTCTGCTCGTGTTGTGTTGGGCGGCCTCTGGCGGATGGCGTGAAAGACTTCGCCGGATGACGGCAAATCCTGTGGCGCTCACCGCTTTGTTGTTGTTCGGGTGGTTGCTGGCAGGATCCTTTTGGGGGCTGGGCACACCTGATGAACGGATGCTGGCGGTGAAGAAGTATGCCGATCTCCTGCTTATCCCTTTGTTGATTTCAATGGCGGTCGATGCCCAGGAGCGCAATCGCGCAATCTCGGCCTTGGCGGCCTCATTACTAGTGACGTTGGCACTCTCGTTCATATTAGGTTTGGGGTTCCTTCCAACAGGCGGGTTCATCAAAGGCGAGATGGGCAATCCGTTCGTGTTTAAGAAACACACCACGCATAACGTCCTGATGGCGTTCGGCGCGCTGCTCTTTGCCCTGCTGGCCTGGAAATCCTCACACAGGTGGGTGCGATGGGGGTGGGGGAGCGCGTCAGTCTTGGCCGCAGGTAATGTCTTGTTGATGGTCCAAGGCCGAACTGGGTATGTCGTGCTGGCCGGCCTCGCCATCCTGGCTTTTCATATGACCTTCGGATGGCGAGGAATACTCGCGTCGATGGTGGCGCTAAGCGTGACATTTTCGACAGCATACCAGGTTTCATCTGCATTCCATGAACGGGTGAATCTTGCGGTCTCCAGTGTCACACAGTGGAATCCGAAGGTGGCTGTAGTGGATGACCCGATAGGCTGGCGATTGGAATATTTCTATCACACCGCTGAGATCATTCAGGACCACCCACTGATAGGTATCGGCACCGGAGGGTTTGTTCAAGCGTATCGGGCGCGGACAGAGCAAGCCGGTCTCGATGTTCCTCCCCATCCCCACAATCAATACCTCTTTATTCTGGCACAAGTAGGCATAGTCGGACTTGGGTTACTGCTCTGGTTGTTTGTACAACAGTGGCGATCGGCGTCTCTTACCGGCGACGAGACGTATAGATTACTTGCCAGAGGGTTGGTGGTCACCATAGCGGTGGGATGTTTCTTCAACCCTTTTCTCGTCGACCATACGGAGAAACTATTTTACTGCTTGTTCTCCGGTCTCATGTATTCCGGGCCTGATTCACAATGTGATGCGAGGGCATGAATCTTTCCGCTTACATTATCGCCTTCAACGAGGCGAAGAAAATCGCCGACACCGTCAACAGCGTGCTGTGGGCCGACGAAATCATTGTGGCCGATTCTGCCAGTACCGACGAGACCGCTCGGATCGCACAGGACTTGGGAGCCCGTGTCGTCCAGATCCCATTCCGGGGATTCGGCCACCTGCGAAATCAAGCCATCAAAGCCTGTACACATGAATGGATTTTGAGCCTGGACACGGATGAACAGTGCACGCCGGAAGTGCGGGATGAAATCCTCGCGATACTTGCCGGAATTCCCGCCCACGACGCCTATCTTGTGCCGAGGCGGAATTACTTCATGGGACGCTGGATCAAACATTCCGGCTGGTATCCAAATTTCCGCCAACCGCAATTGTTTCGAAAAGGGTCCATGAAATATCTGGAATCTCCTGTCCATGAAGGATATGAATTATTGACCGCCAAGCCGGTCGGTCGGCTGGCGCATGCGATTTGGCAGATTCCGTTCAGGGACTTTGAAGAGGTTGTCAAGAAGGCCAACCGCTATTCGTCGCTTGGGGTACTGAAGCTCGCCGATCAACGAGTGTCGATGGGGACCGCATTGTTTCATGGCATCTGGTCGTTCCTCAAACATTATGTCGCGAAGCGAGGGTTTCTGGACGGATGGCCGGGGTTTGTCATTGCCTTCGGAAATTTCGAGGGAACGTTTTATCGGTATGCCAAGCGGTTCGAACAGCAGGAGATGTGGTCGCTTCCCAAACAGGGGCCTCTTCGACGCCGCGTTGACTCGCCATTGAAATGAAGACAGCAGTGATCGTGACGACATACAACCGCCCTGATGCGCTGGCGGTTGTACTGGAAGGCTACTGCAGCCAAAGCGATCAAGATTTCGGGCTGCTGGTTGCAGATGACGGGTCAAAGGAGGAGACGGCCGAGGTCGTGCGGCAATTTGCACGGCGCACGCCGTTCCCGCTGACGCATATTTGGCAGGAAGACCGTGGATTTCGTGCCGCAGCAATCCGCAATCGCGCTGTCGCAGCAGCGGAGGCCGACTACCTTATTTTCACAGACGGAGATTGTGTTCCTTCCCGTCATTTTGTGGGTGTCCATAAGCGGCTTGCCGAACCAGGCTACTTCCTAGGATCGAACCGCGTATTACTCAATGCCGACTTGACGAACCGTGTTGTCCGAGACCGGCTTCCGATTCATGAATGGACAGGAACCGATTGGGCGCTTTCCTGGTCGCGTCGGGAAGTCAATCGCTTGCTTCCATTGATGAAATTGCCGGATGGTGCTTTTCGAAAATGGACGCCGGACCGTTGGAAAGGCATCAAGACCTGCAATCTCTCCATTTGGCGGACCGACTTGATCGGTGTGAACGGGCTTGACGAGTCCTACGAGGGGTGGGGGCTTGAAGATTCTGATTTGATTATTCGCCTTCTTCATGCCGGCGTCAAGCATAAGAATGCGCGCATGGCTGCGACGGTGTTTCATTTATGGCATCCCGAGCAGGATCGCATGAGGCTGCCCGACAATCAGGAACGTCTGGATGATCTTTTGCGTTCGTCGAACGTTCGAGCCGCCATTGGACTCGATCAACATGGTGGTCTCTGATGCGGACCGGCCATCGTCCTGATGACGAAATCCGGATTGCGAAATGAAGCGCGAAATGAACAGCGCGTTGGTCGTGTGTACGCGTCGAATCGGGGATGTCCTCTTGGCCACGCCGGTCGTTCGTTCGCTCAAGGCGGCGTTGCCCCAGCTGATGGTCGATATGCTCGTGTTCGAAGGGACCGAGGATATTGTATCGGCCAATCTTGATATCCGACGAATCTGGACGATTCCCGAACGTCCTCCGATCGGAACTCATCTGAGATTACTCCGCTCGATTTGGCGTCGCTATGATGTCGCCCTTTCAGTCTTAGCCGGCGATCGCCCGACCTTTCACGCGTGGGTCGCCGGCCGATATCGCGTGGGAACGTTGTTGCCGGACAACAAATCACGGTGGAAACGGACCCTGCTCCATGAATGGATTCCGTTCGATAACCTCTATACCCATACGGTCGTGATGAATCTGCGGTTGCTTGCACCGTTAGAGATCAAACCTCTGGGAACACCCGTTGTCAGTTGGAAAGAGGAGGATGAAGCATCCGTTCATCGCCGGTTTCCTGGAGTAGTGAATCATCGACGATACGCCGTACTGCATGTCTCGCCGAAGTTTGTCTACAAGACCTGGTCGGTGGCCGGTTGGGCCGCACTTGGACGGTGGCTAGCCGATCAGGGGCTTGTGGTCGTGGTGGCAGGAGGGACGTCGGATCAACGAGCCTACAGCGAGCAAGTGGTCGAGAGACTCCCGGATGCGGTGAATCTTGTCGGTCATCTGACATTGCCGGCGCTCGGGTATCTGCTCAGCCGAGCAGCCCTGTATGTCGGAACGGATACCGCTGTGAGCCACATGGCGGCGGCCATCGGTGCGCCGACCGTCGTCCTGTTCGGGCCATCGAATCCGGTGAAGTGGGGGCCCTGGCCGAAGAACTTCCCTGTCACAGCGCAGAGTCCATGGAAAACCCACGGATCGCAACGGCTGGAGAATGTCTACTTGCTTCAAGGAGAAGGAGACTGCGTGCCTTGCTTGGGCGAAGGCTGCGATCGCCATATCAATAGTTTGAGCAAGTGTCTGCAAGAGTTGTCCGTGAATCGTGTCATCCAGGTCGTCGAGATGCTGTTGGCGGAGCAGGAGCTTCGCGTTCGGACATCAGGATTCGCATGAAACAGACCGTAGCCAAATTATTTCACTCCATCGCCGGACGGTATGGGAGCACGGTGCTCGATCATCGCTCGACCCTCGTGATCGGCGCGCAGCTGGCTCTGATCCTGGCGGCCAATGTGACCGCCTTTGCGCTGCGCTTTGAGGGCGATATTCCTCCCGAATATCGGCAGATCATGTGGGATCATGTGCCCGCCCTGTTGCTGATATTCGGTGCCGGTTTATGGGTATTTGGGATTGATCGAGGGCTTTGGAGATATGTCGGTCTTCACGATCTGGGCAAAATCCTCTTGGCCTCTCTGACCAGCGCAGCAGCATTTTACGGAGTGATCCATCATCTCGGCGGTATTACGCAATATCCTCGATCCGTGATCATCTTGACCGGCCTGTTGAATGGATTGTATTTGGCGGGAATTCGATTAGCCGTGCGGGGGTTCCGTGAGTGGCTCCAGGTCGTCGGCCCTAGTGCACGACGCGTGTTGATCGTCGGTGCCGGGAATGCAGGCGAGCTGTTGGTCAGGGACATGTTGTCCGATGCAAATTATAACTGCCGTCCGGTGGGGTTCGTGGACGACGATCCTATCAAGCGTAAGAAAAAGATCCATGGAATCCCGGTTGTAGGAACCATTGCCGATACCAGGAAAGCGGCCGATAGGCTGGATGTCCAAGAGATCATCGTCGCCATTCCATCGGCTTCGACGACGGTGAAACAGAAGATTTTGGCGGCTTCGGAAGGGTGCACGGTTCCGATTAAAACCTTGCCCGATATCAAGCAACTCTTAGTCGATCCTGTCTCTCTGCAGCGAGTACGGCCGATGAGACTGGAGGATTTGCTGCAGCGTGAACCGATCGAAACGGATCGTCAGGAACTGCGCCCTCTCGTCGCCGGAAAGGCGGCATTGGTGACCGGAGCGGGAGGGTCGATCGGATCGGAGTTGTGCCGGCAGATCGCGCGATACAAACCGGCATGTCTGGTCTTGTTCGAACGGTATGAAAATGCCCTCCATTCGCTCCTGCTCGAGTTGAGAGCGGAACATCCGGAGGCGGTGATTCTCCCAGTCATCGGAGATGTCACTGTGCCGGACCGAGTATCGGAGGTGTTCAATCAGACGCGTCCGGATATCGTGTTCCATGCTGCTGCGCACAAACATGTTCCGCTTATGGAACTGAACCCGAAGGAAGCGATCCGCAACAATATCCTAGGGACTCGCGTGGTCGCCGAAGTCGCCTTAAAAACAGGCGTTGACCGATTTGTGCTGATCTCTACGGATAAGGCCGTCAATCCATCGAGCGTCATGGGTGCCACCAAGAGAATTGCGGAGCATTTGGTGCAGGAGTTCAACCATACCGGTCTCACGAAGTTTACGGTCGTGCGGTTCGGCAACGTGTTGGGCAGCAATGGGAGCGTGGTGCCCCTGTTCGCCGAACAGATCCGGAAGGGTGGTCCGGTGACCGTGACTCATCCGGAGGTCAAGCGGTTCTTTATGACGATTCCGGAGGCCGTGCAGCTGGTTCTCCAAGCGAGTGTGATCGGGCGGGGAGGAGAAGTATTCGTCCTCGATATGGGGGAACAGATCAAAGTCGCTGATCTGGCCAGAAATATGATTGTGTTGGCCGGCCTTGTTCCAGGAAAGGACGTTGACATAGTCTTCACGGGGCTTCGGCCGGGAGAAAAGTTGTACGAGGAGCTGTTTGAGGAACGTGAGCAAGTCGAGCCGACCGCCCATCCGAAAATTCATCGTGCTATTGGATCTCCTGTTCCTGTCAGCGAGCTGAGTGAATGGCTGGAGTCGTTACAGGCTACTCTTTCGAATCTGGACGAAGAAGAACTGCTTCAAGATCTCAAACGGCTTGTTCCAAGTTTTCAACCTGTCCTATCTGAACGGATGGCTTGACAGCATGGTGACAAAGCCTACCATCATCGTCGTTCGCGCATCGTTCACATGCAACACACAGGGAACCCAATAGAAGCATGAGTATTCTGGTCACCGGCGGCGCCGGGTTTATCGGTGCCAACTTCGTTCTTGACTGGCTGGCGCAACACGAGGAGCGCCTGATCAATCTCGACAAGCTCACCTATGCGGGCAATCTGGACAATCTTGCCGGCCTCCAAGGGGATACGAGGCATCTGTTCGTGCGAGGCGATATCGGTGATACGGCGCTCGTCGATCGACTGCTGGCCGAGCACCGTCCTCGTGCGATGATCAATTTCGCGGCTGAGAGTCATGTCGATCGCTCCATTCACGGTCCCGGCGAATTCATTCAGACCAACATCGTCGGTACCTTTCACTTGCTTGAATCCGTGCGGGCCTACTGGGAAGCGCTGGAAGGTGAGGCCAAAGAGGGCTTCCGTTTTTTACACGTGTCCACCGACGAAGTGTACGGCTCGTTAACGACAGCGGCTCCATCCTTCAGCGAAACGAGTCGCTACGAGCCCAACAGTCCCTATTCGGCCAGTAAGGCGGCCAGCGATCATCTTGTGCGCGCCTACCACCATACCTATGGGTTGCCGGTTCTCACGACCAATTGTTCAAATAATTACGGTCCGTATCACTTTCCTGAAAAACTCATTCCCCTCTGTATCCTGAATGCGTTGGCCGGCAAGCCGCTTCCTCTGTATGGCGACGGCCGACAAGTGCGAGACTGGCTGTACGTCAAGGACCACTGCAGTGCCATCCGTCTGGTGCTTGAAAGGGGGCGTGTGGGCGAAACGTATAACATCGGCGGCTGGAACGAAAAAGCCAATCTCGATGTTGTGCAGATGCTCTGCGACATCCTCGACGAACTCCGCCCCCGTTCCGACGGCAAGCGGTATGCCGACCAGATCACCTTCGTCAAAGATCGTCCCGGCCACGACCGCCGCTACGCTATCGACGCGAGCAAACTCGCACGGGAACTAGGGTGGAAGCCACAAGAGACCTTTGAAACAGGCATCCGCAAGACGGTGGCTTGGTATTTGGATAACCAGAGGTGGGTTGCCAACGTCACCAGCGGGGCCTATCGCAACTGGATCGACAAGCAGTACGGCACCTGAGCGCGATGAGGATACTGGTAACCGGCAAGCAGGGGCAGGTCGGGTTTGAGTTGCAACGGGCATTGGCTCCCTTGGGTGAGATTGTCGCCGTGGGTTGCGCTGAGTGTGATTTGGCCGATGCCTCTGCGATCTCTGGCTTGGTGCGATCGGTTAAACCCGATCTGGTGATCAATCCCGGAGCCTATACTGCCGTGGACAAGGCACAATCACAGCCCGAGTTGGCTCACGCCGTCAATGCTGTCGCCCCTGGGGTCCTGGGGGAAGAAGCGACGAAACTGGGCGCATGGGTGGTGCATTATTCCACCGACTATGTGTTTGATGGAACCAAGGCGGGTCTCTATACCGAAGATGACATGACGAACCCAGGAAATGTCTATGGACGAACCAAGAGAGATGGCGAGATTGCACTAGAAGCAACCGGCGCGCGGCATCTGATTCTTCGCACGAGCTGGGTGGTCGGAGCCCAGGGGAAAAATTTTGCGAAAACGATCCTGCGATTGGCTCTTGAACGAGAAAGTTTGAACGTCGTGGCGGATCAATATGGGGTGCCGACATCTGCGGCCTTGCTCGCGGATGTGACGGCACTGCTGGTTCGGCAGAGACAGCGCGAGGGAGATGACAACTTTCCCTTCGGCTTGTATCATCTTGTGCCAGGGGGGGAGACGAACTGGTGTGAGTATGCGCGGTTTGTCCTGTCGGAGGCCAAGGCTCTTGGCAAGTCGCTCAAACTTTCACCGGATTCGATCTGTGCGATTCCCTCGTCGGAATATTTCACCGCCGCTAAGCGTCCGGCCAATTCACGGTTGGATACCACGAAGCTTCGCCGTGGGTTTGGCCTGGAATTGCCTGAGTGGCAAAGCGGCGTCCGGCACATTCTTCAACAGATTCTGAGTGACTCATGAGCACACGCAAAGGTATCATCCTCGCCGGTGGCTCCGGCACTCGTCTGTATCCGGTGACACAAGCGGTTTCCAAGCAGTTGCTACCGGTCTTCGATAAACCGATGATCTACTATCCCCTCAGTGCGCTCATGTTGGCGGGGATCCGGGACATCCTCATCATCTCCACACCTCAGGACACCCCACGCTTCGAGCAGCTGCTGGGGAGCGGCAAGCAGTGGGGGCTGGATATCCAGTATGCAGTACAGCCCTCGCCCGATGGGCTCGCACAGGCGTTTCTTATCGGTGGGTCGTTCATCGGGAACAATCCCTCTGCCTTGGTGCTGGGCGATAACATCTTCTATGGCCATGATTTTCACAATCTGCTCGGCAACGCCATGGTGCGCACGAACGGGGCGACGGTCTTTGCCTACCATGTGCATGACCCGGAGCGGTACGGTGTGGTCGAGTTTGATGAGAAGGGCGACGTACTGTCACTGGAAGAAAAGCCGAGGCAGCCCAAGTCGCACTATGCCGTGACCGGCCTCTATTTTTACGACCATCAGGTGGTTGAGTTTGCCAAGAGCCTCAGACCTTCCCGGCGCGGTGAACTGGAAATTACGGACCTGAATCGCTTGTATCTGGAACAAGGCACACTCAAAGTCGAAATCATGGGGCGTGGGTATGCCTGGCTGGACACTGGTACGCATGAATCGCTCCTCGATGCGAGCCAGTTCATCGCCACACTAGAAAACCGGCAAGGTTTGAAGGTGGCATGTCCCGAAGAGATCGCCTATCGCCAGCGATGGATCGATGCCACCCAGCTTGAAAGACTTGCAAAGCCGCTAGACAAAACCGGTTACGGGCGGTATCTGTGTCGCCTGCTGGAAGAAAACGTCTTTTAATGAAGGCCACGCTGCTCGATCCGGTAATCGCAGGGCAAGTTGGTGCGTCTCGTGAAGGGGCTGCCTTTTTAGAAGCGTAGCGTGTCGAGTGACCAGCGCAACTCGGTCCTTATCTCAGAGCGTCAATCCTCATGCCGCGCATGCGGTATCAATTGCGGCCTTGCTGCGGAGCCTCTGGAGGAACCGCGGGCTTATTGCGCAGATGACCAGGCGCGAGGTGATCGGGCGCTATAAAGGGGCAATGATGGGGCTGGGGTGGTCATTCCTTCATCCCGTGTTTATGCTGGCTGTCTATACCTTTGTGTTCTCTGTGGTGTTCAAGGCCCGCTGGGGCGGAGGAGAAGAAGAAACCAGAACGCAGTTTGCCCTTGTGCTGTTTATCGGCATGATCGTGCACGGTTTGTTTGCAGAGGTGCTGAATCGAGCGCCGGCGCTTATCTATTCTAACGTCAATTACGTCAAGAAAGTTGTGTTTCCATTGGAGATATTGCCGGTCGTGACCATGGGTGCGGCATTGTTTCACAGCCTTATCAGTATTGGAATCTGGCTGGCAGCGTTTGCCCTACTGAATGGGTACGTGCAATGGACCGCAGTGTTCGTTCCATTGGTGTTGATGCTACTGATCATCATAACCCTTGGCCTGGCCTGGATGCTGGCATCCTTGGGAGTGTTTGTGCGGGATGTGGGGCAAACGATCGGCATCATGACTACGGTGATGTTGTTTCTTTCGCCGGTCTTTTACCCTGTGACTGCCCTTCCGGAAGCCGTTCGACCTTGGCTCCTGGCTAATCCGCTTACCTTCATCATCGAGCAAGCGCGAGCAGTCTTGATCTGGGGGCGCATGCCGGACTGGGTGGGATTGGGAGCGTACGCACTCGTTGCAATTGCCGTTGCTTGGGCCGGTTATGCGTGGTTCCAAAAAACACGCAATGGGTTTGCCGATGTCCTCTGAGGATATCAAGCCGGCCAAGGTCGTATGGCACAATGGGCATGTCCAAACTGAAGATCGTAGCCACCTACTTGGGCAGCGACCAATAACAATATGGCTGACGGGTTTAAGCGCATCGGGCAAATCCACCTTGGCGTTTGCGTTAGAGCATCGGCTGGTCGATGTCGGCCATGCCTGCTATGTGTTGGATGGCGACAATGTCCGGCATGGCTTGAACAAGGATCTGAGTTTTTCACATCAGGACCGAACCGAAAATATCAGACGCATCGCAGAAGTGGCGCGATTGATGAACGACGCGGGTCTAATCGTCATAACGGCATTTATCTCGCCGTACCGTGATGACCGCCGATTAGCGCGAGAGATTGTCGGCGCAGAGCGTTTTGTGGAAGTCTATATCAGCACGCCCATTGAAACATGTGAGGCGCGAGACCCTAAAGGCATGTATAAGCGGGCGCGGGCAGGCCAAATATCAGGATTTACGGGCGTGAATGATCCATATGAATCACCAGGAACACCTGATCTGACGATTGACACGTCGATCGCCTCACCCTCAGAGTGTGTGGGGAAGATGCTGGCCGAAGTAATTGCGCGCATTGCCGTATCCAAAGTCGAGAAGCAACCCACGCTCAAAGCCTCCCAATGAGCGGTGACGATATTGCCATCACAGTCAGCGGTCTTCACGTCTATTTCAAGCAAGATGAAGCGGCGAAGAGCAAGGAAGTGGAGGATAGAGCGTCTTCCTCTTGAGATGGTCGCCGAGGGCTGAGGATTCCGTTCTGTTGTGTTCACTGAACGGTGATGACGCATCCACTGCCACAAAGGGTGTTGGTCGAACAGCGGGATCGGCTGATCCGGCAACTGAGAGCTCTGCTTCGGAACAGGCCGGAGATTCTCTTCTCCTTGTTGCACGGGTCGTTTCTTGCGGGCGGCCTGTTCCGGGATGTGGACCTTGCTCTGTACCTTGAGCCAGGGGCAATCCAGCGGGAGGCATTTCGTGGCTATCAGCTGGAACAAGGGGTCCGATGGAGCGAAGCCCTCGACCTGCCCGTCGATGTTCGCCTCCTCAACGATGCGCCGGTGAGCTTTCGATACCATGCCTTGAGAGGATCTGTCTTGTTCGTGCAGGAGAAAGAATTTCTCGACGAATTTCGTGCCGGAACGTGGGACGAGTACTGTGACTTTGCGCCCTTTGCCAAACGGTATCTCCGGGAGGTGATGGGTGAGTGAGCTCAATTCGGACCGCCTCCGGGAACCCTCGGGGCACCCTCGAAATGCCTGTTGCCAACTGCCAAATGCCCCCGGGTCTCTCCATAGCGATCAGTTTGTTTCTACTGCAGTGAAATTGAAAAAGCCTCGGTTCACGGTGCCCTTCAAGAAGTCGTTGATATGGCGGCGGGTTGGTTCAACCCCCTCAACCATGACTTCTCAACGACATCGGCTCATGCTAGTCTGAAAGCCATGAAGACAATCCCCTCAGGCTTGTTGGAGAAAGTCGTGGAACGGCTGAAAGCCGAGTTTCAACCGGATGAGATTTATCTGTTCGGCTCACATGCTTGGGGCGTGCCCAGTGACGACAGTGACGTGGACTTGATGGTCATTGTCCGCGACAGCGCTGAAAAGGCCATCCGACGGATGCAACGGGCGCACCGCTGTTTGAGCGGGTTGGGTTTTCCCAAGGACGTGCTCGTTCCCACGCGCGCTCAAGTTGACCGCTACAAACACTTGCGGGCTTCCTTGTTTCACCAAGTGCTCGCCAAGGGTCGCAAACTCTATGGATGAGGCCGCGTGCGAACTGGTGCGCGACTGGCTGATCCGTGCCTGCCACGATTTGCAGGCTGCGCGCACGTTGGCGGCAGGGAAAGAACCGCTGCTCGACACGGCAATCTATCACTGCCAGCAGGGGGCGGAGAAGGCGATCAAAGGATGGCTGCAATCGTAAGATAAGCCCTTTCCCAAGACGCACGACATTGAAGATTTGGTCGCCCAAGCGGCGAAGTTGCATGGCGATTTTAAGCAGTTTGCGAAGGTGGCGGCGGTCTTGACGCCGTACGTCTCGGCCTTCCGGTACCCCGGCGGTGGTTCGGGTGAACCAATGCCGTCGCCCGAGGAATTCGACGAAGCCTTGCAACACGCCAAAACCATTTACGATTTCGTGTTGAGTCTGCTCCCGACGGAAGCGCGACCATGAAACGTGTACCGATACGCACAATGACCGAGATAACTGCGGGCTTCACGAGATACGCGGTCGATGCTGTTTCGTCACGAACTGTCATGAATAATGGGCTAACGAACTGGAGAAGGAGTGGTTGTGGATCTGGATGCTGAAGGTCATGTCATTGGGATCGAAGCGCTGGATGCAAGTTCCCGCATCGGCATTCAGGACCTTGTCACTGTCACCATAGAGAATCTCCCTCTTGAGATGGTCGCCGAGGGCTGAGGATTCCCTTCTGCTTTCGTAAGTGGTCGTCTCGTCGACGTCTACCGAGACGAGATTGACCAAGAGCCCTTGTTTGGGTTCTCACCACGGCAACCCCCTGTCCTCCAGTCAGGCCAGAAATGAATGGTTGCCGGTTTCCGACACAACCGATCATCGCCTGGGTCGGCTTCTGGTGGTTCCAAAAGACTCGCAAAGGAGTTGTTGATGTCTTCTGAGGGTCTCGCGAAAGAATCCCCTATTCCCTCGCCACTTTCCTCCGCTCTGGCGGAAGAGAGCCGGTCTGAGGAGGTTCAATCTTCTTCTCCTCATCAACCTGCACAGGTGGCCGACGACGTCGCCATTCGGGTGCAAAACCTCAGCAAGTGCTATCACATCTACGACAAGCCGCATGATCGATTGAAGCAATCAATCTATCCATATTTGCAGCGACTGGCCGGGAAACAGCCCAAGCAATATTTTCGCGAATTCTGGGCGCTGAAAAATGTGTCATTTGAAATCAAGAAGGGTGAGACCGTCGGCATCATCGGGCGCAACGGCTCAGGGAAATCCACCTTGCTGCAACTCATCTGCGGTACGCTTAGCGCGACCAGCGGCACGATCGAAACAGAAGGCCGCATTGCGGCTCTATTGGAACTCGGCTCAGGCTTTAATCCGGAATTTACCGGACGAGAGAACGTCTACATGAATGCGGCGGTGCTTGGTCTGAGCAAGAAAGAAACCGATGCGCGGTTCGACCAGATCGCAGCCTTTGCGGACATTGGCGAATTCATAGAGCAACCGGTGAAGACCTATTCCAGCGGCATGTTTGTGCGGCTGGCTTTTTCTGTTCAAGTCAGTATTGATCCTGAAATTCTGGTGGTTGACGAAGCCTTGGCGGTGGGAGATGCATACTTTGTGCATCGCTGCATGCTAAGGCTTCACGAACTGAAAGCCCAAGGAGTAACGATCATATTTGTGTCGCATGCATCACAGACGGTTGCGCAGCTATGTGATCGTGCGATCTGGATCGGGGAAGGGCAGATACGACGGGATGGGCCAGCTCCATCCGTAGTAGAGGAGTATCTGAATTCCATTTTTGGCCTGCATGGCGCCGCATCGGTAGCTCGGGTGAAGGCTGCTGCAAATGATGAAGAAAAGAGGATGGCGACGTTCGAAACGTCAATGCCCAACATAGACAAGCGAATAGGATCGCAAGAAGTTGGCGTAATTGGTATTGGCATATATGATCTAGCAGGTAGGCGAGTCGTATGTGTTAATCATGGCAGTAGCGTGGTTCTCAGAATTACGGTTAAAAACAATTCGTGTAGCTATCCAGATCGCTTGGTAGTGGGATATATATTTCGGAATTCACGAGGTGAGAATATAGCTAGCACAAATACCCTTATCGAAGATGCAGCTGTTCCGCCTGTTGCCATAGGCGCAATGTACACCGTTTCGATTCGGATTTGCCTTCCTCTTCTGTGTCCTGACAACTATGCGTTCAGCCCTTCGGTTGGATATGTAAACCTTCTGGGCGAACCGGTGGTGACTGACAGGGTGGAAAACGCCATTTTACTAAAAATAACTGCAATAAAAATTGTTCCTGCAATCATGCGGTTTGCGTCCTCGTTTGTTTCCGACGAGGCACAAGGATGAAATATATTATTTTGCATCATCATTTCTTTAAAAATGCTGGTTCTACCCTGATCGATATACTAAAACGGGAGTTCGGTGAGGGCTTCGAGGAATATCATCCCTCAGCTGAGAGCGAGGGCTATTTCTCAGACGAGACGTTAGCTGGTTATCTTCACGGCAAACAGCCGACTGCAATCTCAAGCCATCATTTCATCGGACAAAATTACAATCTAAGCCCTTTTCTGAACAGGCAGTTCAGGTTTTATGACTTCATTCTTGTGCGCCATCCGCTCAAACGATTAGCTTCAATGTATAGCTACTATCAAACGATCGGGCAGAGCAATCACCCTATCGCGCAGGTGGCGCAACGTTCCACCTTGCAAGAGTTTCTCAAATTTCTGATCCGTGAGCACCCGAACCATGTTCTAAGCCCCCAAGTATGTAATCTAGCAGGTGCCCCATTGCCTCCCATGGCGAAGCATCTTGATGAGGCGATTGCCAGGCTCAGAGTTTGTGCAGTCTCTAGCACTGTTGAAGACTTTAAGGCGGCGATGATCGCTGCCGAGTATTTTCTTAAGCCGGTGTTTCGAAACCTGCGCTTGCATTATGCGACAGAGGTCAATCGTTCGCCAAGGATTGAAGGTTACGATGGTACGTTGTCCTCCTTGGAAGAAGTCCTTGGAAAGACATTGTTTTCGACGCTAGTCGACATGAATGCGTTGGATATCGAGCTGTGCAAGACGGCAAGTTTTGAACTGGAGAGCCGCACAAAACAAATTCCTCATTATCTTGAATTAGCAAATGACTTCGAGTCGCGTTGTGGGGCGTCACCTATCACAGTCTCCTAAACCTCTACTGCTGGCTGTCAACACCTATGCGAGACATGGTTATTCACCATCTATCTTCAAGAATACAGGCAGTTCAGCTGGCTATTCACTGAGCAATTCGTTTCATAAGACATGGTATATGCTTAAGGTAGAGTTCTCATGGTTATCTCTGCCCAATAGCGCAGTTACGGCATTTCGCGATGCTCATCCTGACTGTGTAGCGATACCCTCACAGCAAGCGCGAATTATTCGAGACGAGCCATCTGGGAAATATAGATTCTTCCCTATTATCTTCATTCGGCATCCCATTGACAGGGTAGGTTCATGTTATGCCTACGAATGATCCACGAACACCGCCTACCACACATCTATAACCTCCCCAAAAGGGTTGGCTTATGATGTTGAGTACTCCAAAGACAAGTTTGAAAAGCTCGGGGAAGCTTTTGCCCAAAAAGAAGGACTGCTAATCATGTGCAACCACTGGTGCATAGAGGTGGCGAATAGCCTATTGGACAAGATTCCAGTGGGTGCGCGGATATTGGAGGTGGGGTCGCGAAATGTTAATGGCTCAGTACGCGCAGTACTTGAGAGTCGCGCAGCAGAATATCTTGGGGTTGACTTATTTGAGGGCTCCGGTGTCGATATCGTGCTGCATGTGGCGCATTTGCGAGATCAGTTCGGCGATGAGAAGTTTGATGTAGTTATTTCTACAGAAATGTTGGAGCATTGCAGCAATTGGCAGGAAGCTCTTTATCAAATGAGCAGCGTGTTGCGTCAAGGAGGGTTGTTGATCATCACCACACGCTCTCCTGGATTTGAACTGCATGATTACCCTGCCGATTACTGGAGATTCTCACGTGGGGACTTCGCAGAGATATTCAACCCTATAGGAGAGCTTCTTCTGCTACGAGATGATATGACGCTAGGCTGGCCATGTGGTGTTGGTATAGCAGTAAGAAAAACAGCCGACCATGCCAAGCTTATGGACTGGTACAAAAACATAATGCGGCGGGCAGTCCATTCAATGGCGACTGAGACGGGTGGAAAAGGGGGTCTGGTCGAAAGATCTGCGTCAATGATCTTTGATCAATATAGTCGTTATAAAGCTTGTTCAGATTTGCTTCGCCAGGCCGGTGTCAAAGCGGGCAGCACGATCCTCGATATAGGAAGTGGACCGGAATGTCTGTTCGGACGATTCTTACCGGACATGACGGTCAGTTTTGTTGATCCTCTGATCCTCCCAGAATCGGGAGAGCAGCGTATTACTGGCAGTGTATTCGCAGACGAATTGAACGGACGGACATTTGACTGCGTAACGGCGGTGGATGTGCTCGAACATGTACAGCCGGAACATCGCCGTCCTTTTCTTGAGCGCGTATCTTCTTTGGGGAGGAATAGCCTCCTTCTTGGTTTTCCGACGTCGGATTCGTCCGAAGGGTACGAGACAGACCGGACGATTGATGAACAATATAGGAGAGTCACGGGGCTCAGGTACTCATGGCTGAGGGAGCACTATGCGTATGGCCTGCCATCTCTGAGCGCCACCGTAGAGCAGCTACAGGGTCTGGGGTGGCATTGCCAGACTGTGGGGCATGGACATGCCCCTTGGCTGCGTGAGTTGTTGGCCTTTGTCATTTGCACATGGGACGACCCGAACTGGAAAGACCTCGTGCTGCGGGTTAGCGAGCGATTCAACAGGGAGTTCTATCCGTATGATTTCCTTCCGCCATATTATCGGCAATTCGTGATCGCCAGCCGAGTCCCGTTGGCGTCGATTATGCCACTGATACCAGAAGATGCCGGGCTAGCCGAAGGCCGATTCCGTACGATGATGGACGAAGTGCGTGAGAGATATTTCGTGGAAAGTTTGCGACTATTGTCTGCGGCCGAAGCGCGGCGGGCTGCGGAAGTGGCCGAGCGAGATAGGCAAATCGTCGAGCGGGATAGGCAAATCGTCGAGCGGGATAGGCAAGTCGTCGAGCGGGATGGACAAATTCGGTTGATAGTGAATAGCTGGTCGTGGAAGTTGACGCGTCCGTTGCGCTTTGTTTCAAGGTTGGTTCGCGACGGGTTAACCAGTGACGATCGTCAGCGATTAGCACAAGAATTACGGAAGTCTTATCATCGGTTACCGTTGCCTGTCCCGGTGAAAAGATTTGCCAGCTTTGCCTGTCACGAGGTGTTGGGAAAAATTATACGGCGGTTCCGACAGAGCGTTGCTCGTACAGCTTCATTTTGTGTGCCCACCATCAAGCCGGCTGCTAGGCAAGAGGGCTTGCCTGACTATATCATCTGGGGTGTTATTGACTGGCATTTTCGCCATCAGCGGCCTCAGCAGCTGGCAAAGGCAGTGGCTGGTACGAGACGCCGCGTTTTCTATGTCTCGCCTAATCTGGTTGACGATGATCGAGTTGGCTTTGATGCTGAGGCGTTGGATTCGTCAGGTTTGCTGTTTCAGATTAAGTTGTTTGCAAAAGGAGCCCCACAGATTTATTCGAAAGCGCCCACTCTGCCTCTTGTAAGTCGGTTGAGGACGAGCATTGGTGAAGTTCTGGAATGGGCGGATTGTGGGCGGCTTGTTTCAATGGTGCAACATCCGTTCTGGGGTGATGTGGCCTCCGTACTGCCTAATAGAGAACTTGTTTATGATTGTATGGACCACCATCAGGGTTTCGGAGGCATGAGTGAAGATTTGACTCAGCTAGAAAAAAGGCTGTTGACAAGTTCCGATCTGACAATTACGACCTCTGCGTGGTTGGATCATTCCGTTGCTAAGCATGCGCAGTATCATGCGTTGATTCGCAACGCAACAGACTACGAATTATTCGCACAGGTGCCGGAGAGTATCTATTGCGACCCTCAAGGTCGTCGGATTATCGGGTATTACGGTGCAATCGCGGAATGGTTTGATCTTGATCTGGTTGAGGCTGTGGCTAAGCGGCATCGTGAGTGCTCCGTCATGATAATCGGCGCCGACACAGTCAATGCCGATTCCAGGCTTGGGAAACTGCCGAATGTCACTTTCATCGGTGAAGTGCCATATCCCAAACTTCCGCATTACCTGCATAGCTTCGATGTTTGCCTATTACCCTTCAAAGTAGTTCCGCTCACCTTGGCGACCAATCCAGTCAAAATATATGAATACTTGAGTGCGGGTAAGCCTGTGGTTGCAGTCAATTTGCCGGAAATGGCCCAGTTTGATGGGTTGGTCTATGTTGCCACTGATCACACTCAATTTCTCGACTCTGTTGATGCGCTTCTATCGGCGCCAGAGTCAAGAAACTTGGTTCAGCGCCGCCAGGACTTTGCGCGGGGACAAACATGGAGGCATCGTGCCGAGGCGCTTATCCAGCAGACGGAATCTTCCGATCGTGCAGCCAGAGTCAGCGTCATTGTCGTTACCTACAACAACCTTGAATTGACCCGCGCTTGTTTGGCAAGCATCGATGAGCATAGCCAGTATGAAAATCTGGAAATAATCATTGTCGATAATGCTTCCAGCGATGGGTCAATAGAGTTTCTCAAAAACTGGTCTTCGGTGAATGGAAATCGCAGGTTGATTCTAAATGATAATAACCGGGGGTTTGCAGCAGCCAATAACCAGGGCCTGAACATTGCCACGGGCGATTTCCTCGTCATGCTCAATAATGATACTTATGTAACTCCGGGATGGGTGCGGTCTCTGGTCAATCATCTGAATCGGGATACAACCATTGGCCTGATTGGGCCCGTCACCAACAACATCGGTAATGAGGCCAAGATCGATATTCCCTACGCGGACATGAGCGAAATGCTTGTCAAGTCCGCCGCGTATACTCGCCGACATGCCGGACAACTGTATCCGTTGCGTACGGTCGCATTTTTCTGCGTGATGATGAAGAGGGAGACCTTTGAGCGCGTAGGGCAGTTAGACGAAGCCTTTGGCCGCGGATGGTTTGAAGACGATGACTATTGTCGGCGTGTAGAACGGGTAGGTCTGCGCGTGGTGTGTGCTGAAGACGTATTCGTTCATCACCACCTGTCCGCATCGTTCAACAAGCTCAAGCAGCAAGACCGGCAAGAGCTGTTTGAAGAAAATAAGAAAATTTACGAGGCCAAGTGGGGCGCATGGATTCCACACGGCCATCGGCAAAATCGTCAGCTGGCGATATCCGATCCTATCGTGCCGGAAATGTATGCCGACTGGGGCTACATGAGCGGTTACTGTAACGTCTGTGGTAAGTTAAGCCGATTTTTTTACAAAAAAGTCGAGCTTTGGCGAGAGTCTCTCAATTGCGAACATTGCCATACGACTAGCCGTTACCGATCAATCGCTCAAGGTATTTTACGTGCGATCAGTGAATTGACGGGTAATGAGGCATTGTCTTTGGCAACACTGCCGTGTGCCAGCACAAAGAAACTCCACGTTTATGACACACAACCCCCCTTCTATGTGCGGGGCTGCGCCTATCCTCTCCCTGATCTCCTGAAGGCAACAGGGTGGATAGAAGTCGAGTTGTCCCAATACAAGCCCAATAAACCAATGGGGAAGATGCTTGCCGGAGGAGTAACCAATCAAAATCTTGAGTGTCTAACCTTTTCCGATGAGTTGCTGGATCTCGTGATCACCAGCGACGTAATGGAACATGTGCGGCTGGATGACCGGGCGCATCGAGAGATTTATCGGGTGTTAAAACCAGGGGGCATCTATATTTTTACTGTGCCTCATGACCGCTCGTTGGAGCGGACCATGATCAGGGTTCAAGTCGATGACCCGGATGATTCTACGAAGGACGTGCACTTGCTTGAACCGGAGTATCACGGCGACACAAATTCTGATGTAGGTGCAGGTGTGCTTTCCTACCGTGTTTATGGCCGAGATCTTGAAACCTATTTAGCCAAGTTGGGGTTTGAAGTTGAGTATTCCCGCAATGGTATTGCCAATTGCGGGATTTTAAACGCCGAATTGTATTACTGCAGGAAGAAGCCTCTTCTTGCAGAAGGGAATGCGCTATAGTGAGAAAATCGGCACCTTGCATCTACACTGATGCCCACGAGTTGATGACGTTCTCTTGCTTGAAAACGACTTAATGTAAGTTTTGCTTCTCCAGATGTTCGTCGCATCGACTCAAACTGTGCGCTGAGCCGCAGGCATGAGTGCTGCGACGAGCCGCCATGGTGATTGGTCCACCACCGCTTTTGCTTCACTGGCAAAGCCGACTTTTTTATTCACGCTCTGTTCTGTCGATCAATCAAAAAACGCCAATGTGAAGGGAATTACCCTTGCGGTGAGCTGATGGGGGGTGCGTTGATGAGTAAGAAGAAAATCTATTGTATTGTCGGCACTCGCCCCGAAGCCATCAAAATGGCTCCGGTTATCTTGGCGCTAAAGAAAGAACCATGGGCAGATGTCCGTGTTCTGGCGACTGCGCAACATCGTGAGATCCTCGATCAGGTGCTGGGACTTTTTGATATCAAACCCGACATCGACCTCAATCTTATGCAGAAAGAGCAAACGTTGCCGGAGTTGACGGCCCGTTTGATGACGACGCTGGACCTGACGCTCTCCGGTGAGACTCCCGATGCCGTGCTTGCACAGGGGGACACGACGACCGTCATGGTCGCAGCGCTTGCGGCATTCTATCGCCGCATTCCATTTGGTCATGTCGAGGCCGGCCTGCGTACCGGCGACATGGCCTATCCATTTCCAGAGGAGATGAATCGCGTGGTCACCGGGCGTCTTGCTTGTTGGCATTTTGCTCCAACAGAGTCCGCAAGAGCAAACTTGCTTGCGGAAGGTGTGGGTGCCGATAGAATTCTTGTTACTGGGAACACGGTCATTGATGCGCTGCTCGATGTGTCAAAACGCTGTGACGACTTCGCTCCGAAGATTTCACCGGGTAACCGGCTGGTGCTGCTGACAGCTCACCGACGAGAAAATTTCGGAGCGCCTTTTCTCGAAATATGTCGCGCCATCAAGTACCTGGCGGACACCCGCAGAGATGTTGAATTCTTGTATCCGATTCACCCGAACCCAAATGTGCGTGATGTTGCCATCAAGACCCTTGGGCATCATCCGCGTATCCGGCTCTGTGATCCGCTCGAGTACGTGCCTTTCGTAGCGGCAATGAAAGCCGCTCATTTCGTCCTTTCAGACTCTGGTGGTGTTCAAGAGGAAGCACCTGCCTTAGGAAAACCTGTCCTTGTTCTTCGACAAGAAACGGAACGACCTGAAGCGGTGAGAGAAGGTGTTGTGAAGCTTGTGGGGCCAAACTGCGATGCTATCGTTCACGAGTCAGTACGGTTGCTCGATGATGAGAAGGCGTATTACTCCATGGCTCGGGGCATTTCGCCATACGGAGATGGTAACGCTTCCACGAGAATCGCGGCCGCTTTGCATCGTTATCTTCTCGATAATGCCTGAAGTGCGAAATTTGCCAGGGATTCTAAAACTCTTCGGTCTTCTTCTTTCTAGGCCGTTACTTACACTACGTCTAGCTAAGCCTAGAAGGATTAGGAACGCCATTCGCTCATTTCTTTCGAACAGGGGTAACCGTGGTCAGCTTTATGATCGCTATGTTGAAATTTATGGCATGTCCGACAGCGGTATCCAGATACAGGAGCCAGTTGGTGGCGGCAGAGAGAAGAGGGGCAAGGGAACCGTTTTAATATTCCCCATTATCGACTGGGAGTATCGTTACCAGCGACCACAGCATTTGGCGACGAATCTAGCCAAACTAGGGCATAGAATTTTCTATTTGTCCACGAGCCCGCTCCTTGATGTGGGGAAGGATCCATATCGCATCACGAGACACCCTTGTGAAAACGTTTATGTTTGTCGACTCCGTGGAGCAGGTGCGGATATTGAGGATCTTCTCCGCGACAAAATGGGTCCACATACAGTGGACGCATATGCCAATTCGCTTTCCCATTTCCTGAAAGATCTAGGTATAGAGTTTCCGGTCGTCGTGCTTCATCATCCGTATTGGCTCCCCCTGGTTAGGAGGATTCAGGGGGGAAGGATCGGATATGACTGTATGGATTTTCATCGAGGTTTCTTGGGGGAAACCGAAATGGACGAGTCCGAGCGAATATTGCTGAGAACGGCGGACTTTGTTGTTGCAAGCTCGAGTTATTTGCAACAGAAAATCGGTGCAATGCGCCGCAATGTTTCCCTGATCCGGAACGGCTGCGAGTACGGCGCGTTTTCCGCTATAGGAGCGCAACCTAAAGCGCATATTCCCGTGGCAGGATATGTAGGAGCGGTAGAGGAGTGGTTTGACATGGATCTTCTTGTGGGTATCGCGAGGAAACTGCCTGGCTGGAGATTCGTTATTATTGGCTCAACTCTAGGTTGCAACATCGATAGTGCAAGGCGCATGCGAAACATCGAGTTTGTCGGGGAGGTGCCATATGAACGAGTGCCAGCGCAGCTCTCACGTTTTGACGTGTGCATGATTCCATTTAAGATTACTGAGTTGATAAAGGCGACTAATCCTGTGAAGGTGTATGAGTATTTGGCTGCTGGTCGCCCCGTTGTAGCTACGCCCATTCCGGAATTGATGGTTTTGGGGGACAAAGTCGCTATTGCATCGACGACTGATGAATTTGCTACAAAGCTCCAAGAGGGTTTGCATGTGTGTTCGGAGATTACAGATAAGTGGCGCCATTGGGCTGCTACCCAAGATTGGTCTGTAAGGGCACGAGAGTTTGAAAATGTTATGAAGGGTGAAATCGGAAGGTAAATGGAAAGGCAGGTTTCCCAAGAGGGTAGCGGGATGCCAACCCCACAGATTGCCACTCTTAGCGCCTCTTGCTCCGCTGGAGAACAAGTGCGTGGTCGAAAGTGTGTAACCGTCATCATTGTCAACTGGAATAGCGGGACGCTGCTTGCTAAGTGCATGGAGTTTATCAGAAAACAGACAATGCGGCCTGATCACATCGTCATAGTAGATAATGCCAGCATGGATGATTCTGTAGCGGCTCTAAAAACGTATGATAGGGTGACCGTACGTGTGTCGAATGTTAATCTGGGTTTTGCCGCAGGCAATAACCTCGCATTGGCTGAGTGCGACACGGAGTTCGTCGCATTGCTCAATCCTGACGCTTTTCCTAAGGAGGATTGGCTGGAACGTTTGGTGGCCAGCGCCGACACCCATTCACACATAGCCATGTTTGGATCCAGGCAGCTGTGCCAAGACAGGCCGGCTGTGTTGGATGGGATTGGGGACCTGTATCACTGGAGCGGGTTGGTGTTGCGTAACAGGCATAGCGTGCGGCAATGTGAAGCCGACTTAGTTTCTCGAGAAATATTCTCGCCCTGTGCGGCGGCGGGTTTGTATCGGCGGCAAGCATTGGTGGATGCTGGTGGGTTCGATGAGGATTATTTTTGCTATGTGGAGGATGTGGATCTGGGATTTCGCTTACGCTTGGCGGGGCACAAGGCTATGTATGTGCCGGACGCGGTGGTTCATCATGTTGGATCGGCGACTACTGGCGGACAGCACAGTGATTTTTCCGTGTACCACGGCCACCGTAATCTGGTGTGGACTTTTGTGAAGGATATGCCAGGGATCTTATTCTGGCTGTTGCTGCCGCTGCATGTAGCGATGAATCTGGCAAGCATCCTCTGGTTTGCGATGAAGGGACGCGGCGGTGTGATCTTGCGGGCCAAGCGCGATGCGCTGCTGGGGTTGCCGAAGATGTGGCGCAAGCGGCGGGCGATCCAATCGACCCGCATCGCTACAGTGCGTGAGATTTGGCGGGTGATGGACAAGCATGTCCTTCCAGCAAGGTGAGGCTATCCCGGATTAGTGCTGCTCTCGAAAATGGTATTTTAGAAGAGCAGGATTCCTCCGAGCGCCCCCTGTCTTGTGCAGTTTGTGCGGCAATCTACTGATTGACTTGTGCGGTAGGCCTGGCCTAAGTTTAAAGCTCAGCCAAAGCCTAGCGAAATTTCGCTAAGGAATACAAATGCTGAGCACGACGAGCTCCGACCAACAATTCGCCTCAGTACCACGTTGCTCAGGCAATCTTGAGGCATGTTCGACCTCCGATGCAGTATCGCTGATTATCGTGAATTATAACGCAGGCGATCTTCTTGAGGTCTGCGTCTCGTCCGCCGCACATCAGGTGGACGAAGTGATCGTGGTCGACAACGCTTCCACCGATGGAAGCCTGGAAAAAGTTGAGGCCGTATTTCCATGTGATGGGAAGTTGAAGGTTGTTCGTAATCGAGAGAATCTTGGGTTTGCAGCAGGCTGCAATATCGGAGTCGATCATTCCGCGGGTAGTTGTCTGTTATTTCTTAATCCTGATTGTGTCCTGCAGCCGGATTCTGTAAAGCGTCTGTCCCAGAGGCTGAAGGATTACCCTGAAGTTGGAATGGTGGGTGGTTTGTTGGTGAATCCCGATGGGACAGAACAAGCGGGAGGGCGGCGGGCTGTTCCAACGCCATGGCGGTCTTTTGTGCGGGCATTTGGTTTGTCCCGATTTTCAGATCGATGGCCGCGCCTGTTTTTTGATTTTCACTTACACAAGCAGCCGTTGCCGTCTCACCCCATCGAGGTCGAGGCAATTTCAGGTGCGTGCATGCTGGTCCGCCGTGCTGCGATGCAAGCCGTCGGGCATTGGGACGAAGGCTATTTTTTGCATTGTGAGGATCTGGATTTTTCCATGACCTTGCGAGGCAAGGGCTGGAAAATCATGTTTGCGCCCGATGCCAGGATCGTTCATGCCAAAGGAGGCTGCAGCCACTCTCGTCCAATATTCGTCGAATGGCATAAGCACCGTGGGATGATGCGATTTTATCGAAAGTTTTTCCAGCATCAGTACCCAGGCCCCGTGATGTGGCTGGTGGGACTTGGTATCTGGCTGCGATTCGGCTTGGTCGTCTCCTACCTTTCTGCGTTGCTGATTCTTCGTCGGCTCGGGATTCAGCGTGGATGAATGGGTGCATACCGGCTTGCTCGGGGCAAACAGTCTGGTCGGCAACTGCGTGATCCCGCGACTGAGTAAAGATGGACGGCACACGGTTGCATTTTCCAGGCACCCACCTGATCGCAGAGCTGAAGCGGGAGTGACGTGGCTGCGGCTTTCCGCGCCTCTGCTGTCTTGCCCCGAAGTTTCCTCGATCAAACATTGGTTGTGCGTGGCTCCTATCTGGGTCTTGCCTCAGTATTTTGGAATGATCGGAGCCTTTGGTGCACGCCGAGTGGTGGTGCTGTCTTCCACCAGTCTTTTTGTCAAGGGTGATTCGTCGGATCACGGTGAGCAGGATAGTGCATGCCGTTTGGCCGATGGAGAGCGGGCCCTCCGTGCCTGGGCAGAGGCACAGGGGGTTGAGTGGGTTATCTTGCGTCCCACCTTGATCTATGGATGCGGACGAGATAAGAATCTCTCCGAAATTGTCCGCTTTGTACGGCGATGGGGCTTTTTCCCCCTGATGGGACAGGCAGAGGGCCTGCGTCAGCCTGTGCATGCGGAGGATGTTGCAACAGCATGTGTGTCGGCACTGACTATGCCGGCTGCAGCAAACCGGACATACAACCTCTCAGGCGGGGAGACGTTGCCTTACCGGGAGATGGTGTGCCGCGTCTTTGCCTCGGTCGGCAAGTTGCCACGTCTGGTGACAATACAACGGTGGTTGTTCCGGTTAGGAGTGACAGCATTGCATCTGTTGCCACGGTACCGGCACTGGACCGTGGAGATGGCCGAACGCATGAACCGCGACCTGGTGTTTGACCATACCGATGCAGCACGGGACCTTGGCTTTTCACCAAGGCCCTTTCGGCTTTCGCCTGAGGACTTGCCGACATGAATATTCCGCTTGTGGTTGTGATGGAAATGGTTTCAAGGTTTGAGACCAACGTCTACGGACGACTCTTGTACCACTGTTGATCGGTGGGGCATGTTTTTGTCTTGCAAAGGCATACCCGTCGGGTATCATAGGTTTCGCCGGAGTTAGTCTAGGTCAACCCCTTGGTATCGGCGAACAAACCAGCAAAACGAAGTTCTGTAAGCAGGAGGCTATCCCTCACAGTCCTGAAAGGGATCCGCCTGTTTGCTACTGATGTGGACGGCGTCCTGACCGATGCCGGCATGTATTATTCCGAGTCGGGCGATGAATGGAAAAAGTTCAATACCCGCGACGGGATGGGTATCAAACTGCTCCAGAAGGCCGGCCTCATCACGGCGATCGTGACGCAGGAACGAACCAGGTTGGTCGCTCGCCGGGCGGAGAAACTCGCGATCCCAGAGCTTCATCAAGGGGTATTCGACAAGTTATCGGTGATCAGAGACATGGCCATACGGCATGGGATCTCACTAAATGAAGTTGCCTATGTCGGCGACGACATCAACGATATGGAGGCCTTGCAGGCAGTAGGATTCTCAGCGGCTCCGGCGGATAGTTTTCCGCAAGTGTTGAAGATCGTCAACTATGTATGCCGGCAAAAGGGTGGCGAAGGGGCTGTCAGAGAGCTCGCCGAAATAATACTGTTGTCTCGCAACGAGGCAAAGATCATCAAACAGCGACGTTGAGGAGAAGTGATGGCGCGCAAATCCATACTGTATCCGGTGATCATGGCGGGAGGGAGCGGGACCAGGTTTTGGCCGTTGAGCCGCCATCTGTTCCCGAAGCAACTCTTGCGGATCAGCGGGGAGTACACGCTCATTCAACAGACCATGCGGCGGGTCATAGGCTGTGCGCCGGCCGCCAACGTACTGATCTCGACAAATGCGGCGCAAGCCGACCTCATCCGTGCGCAATTGGCAGACTGGAAAGAGGACCTCACGAATGGATTCCTTCTCGAGCCGGAAGGGCGTAACACGGCGCCCGCCATTGCATTGGCGGCGCTCGAGGTGCTGACACGTGATCCTGACGGCTTCATGTTGGTGGTTCCCGCCGATCATGTGGTGACAGGGCAACGCGACTTTGAGACTGCGGTACGATTGGCTTCGCAATTGGCTGCGGAGGGCTACTTGGTCACGTTCGGGATTAAGCCGACCAGACCGGAGACTGGTTATGGTTATATCAGATCGAAGGGTAACGCGCTCCTGGGTAAACAGGGAAAGTTGCGAGGGTATCTCGTTCAACAATTCGTGGAGAAGCCCAACGCCGCGAAGGCGACCCGGTATGTGAGGGGAGGCGGCTATTTTTGGAACAGCGGCATGTTTGTCTGGCGTGCCGCAACGATCTTGGAGGAAATCGGCCTTCACCAGCCGGCGATCATGGCTGCAATGGAACGGATCAGGCAGCTTAGAATCGACGGTGCGCCAAAGCAGTCGATCGACGATATCTATCGCCGGATCGTGTCGGTCTCTATCGATACCGGTGTGATGGAACGGTCGTCGAAGACCGCCGTGGTGCCGGTGACGTTTCAGTGGTCTGATGTCGGGAGTTGGGGCAGCTTGGATGAAGTGGCGGAGAAAGATAGAGCCGGCAATGTGGTCACCGGACGGGTGATCGACCTGGAGAGCGAACACTCGATTGTCTATGCGGATCGGCGTGTCATCGCGACGATCGGGCTACAAAATATGGTGGTGGTGGACACTCCGGATGCAACGCTGGTGTGTCCGAAATCTCGAGCGCAGGATGTGAAAAAGATCGTTGACATCCTGAAACAGCAGCAGGCGCCCGAACATTTGGAACACCTGACAGTTCAGCGGCCTTGGGGGTCGTACACCGTGTTGGAAGAGGGGCCGGGATTCAAAGTGAAACGTGTCACGGTGAACCCGGGCGGTCGACTCTCCCTCCAGATGCATCATCAGCGTAGCGAACATTGGGTGGTGATCAGCGGCACCGCACGGGTCACGAGAGATCAGGAAGTCTTCGATTTGCACGTCGGCGAAAGTACGGCCGTTCCGGTGAAAACCAAGCATCGATTGGAGAACCCTGGACAGGAGACGGTGCATATTATCGAGGTACAGAACGGGCCCTATCTTGGTGAAGATGATATTGTGCGGTTCAAGGACGATTACGGCCGGATAGCCGATGGTTGATCCAGGGTGAAGCGGGCGAGGTTTGGCAGAGTGTCTCGTCGGGTCCGTGAGGGCTCGGCTCGCTGAAGGAGGGTCTGTGGGGTTGTTTCGAGAATATGATCTCAGAGGAATTGTCGGTACCGAATTGACCGAGGATCTGGCAGAACGTTTGGGTCGAGCCTATTCCACGTATGTGAGTGTGCGTGGAGTGACCACGATCAGCGTGGGGCGGGATGGTCGGCTGAGCTCCCCGGCCCTCCACAAGGCGCTTCTGAAGGGGTTGCTCGCCGGTGGGCTCGATGTCATCGACATCGGAATTTGTCCCTCCCCGTTGGTGTACTTCTCATTGTTCACCCTGCCGGTCGGCGGCGGCATCATGATTACCGGGAGCCACAACGCGGCAGAATATAACGGGTTCAAGATCTGTGTCGGAAGAACCGCCATCCATGGAGAAGAAATTCAGGAACTTCGAAGAGTGATGGAAAAAGGTGCATTCGTGTCGGGGAAGGGGCGTCTCTCCGAGCATCCGATCATTCCTGACTATATGGCTTACATTCACCAACACTTCTCTCATGTCCAAGCGAACCGGCTGCATGTCGTGATCGATAGCGGGAACGGGGCGGCCTCCCTTGTCGCCAAAGAAGCACTTGAGTTGCTGGGATGTAAGGTAACAGGGCTCTATTGCGATCTGGACGGACGCTTTCCCAATCACCATCCTGACCCCACGGTCCTCGATAACCTCTCCGACCTCATGCAGGCGGTGAAGGAGCATGGGGCCGATGTGGGAATCGGGTATGATGGGGATGCGGACCGAATTGGGGCTGTCGACGAGCAGGGCAATGTTCTGTGGGGGGACCGCCTCCTGGTTCTCTACGCGAGAGATATCCTGACTGTGAAACCGGGCAGCACCATCATCTCGGAAGTCAAGGCATCGCAGAGTCTCTACGATGACATTGTCAAGCGCGGCGGACGCGCCATCATGTGGAAGACCGGCCATTCGCTGATGAAGGCGAAAATGAAAGAAGAGGCGGCGGTATTGGCCGGTGAAATGTCCGGGCACATGTTTTTTGCCGATCGGTATTTCGGGTATGACGATGCAGTCTATGCGTCGTGCCGGCTCATAGAAATTTTGGCGAAAGCCGGACAGCCGCTTTCCGCCTTAGTGTCGGATCTGCCTCGGTCGGTCGTCACACCAGAGATACGAGTGGATCTTCCTGATACCGTCAAGTTCGATGTCGTTGAGCAGATTCGCCAGAGATTCACCGAGTATTTGAAGACCAGGCAAGGCCTCGGGCCGAAGAAACTGGCGCTCAAAAACCTGATCACGATCGACGGCGTCCGTGCGATATTCGACGACGGGTGGGGGCTGATCAGGGCTTCCAATACCCAACCAGCCTTAGTACTGAGATTTGAAGCCACCTCTTCCGCACAACTCAACATCATTCAGGCGCTCATAGAAAATGAACTCGCGATGGCGAAACGAGCGCTCGGGTGCTAGGATTGTCACCTTTCCGGCTTGCCCACATTCGTGTTCCTATCAGCATCTGCCATCCTGCCGTCGTTTCAGCTCTGGTACTCCTTGTCGGTTCAATTGATGCAGAAGCGTTGGGCGAAACGACAAGGCCGTTCCAGATCGGAGAACGACTGACGTACGAGGTCTCTTGGCTCAATTTGGCGGCTGTGATCGCCGTGATGGAGGTGGCTCCGACGGAAGGCACGAGGGGTGAAGCAGGTGCCAGGTTGGTTGGGACGGCGCAATCAACACCGACCATTACCAAGTTCTTCCCAGTAGATAACCGCGTTGAATCTGAACTGGATCTCAAGACGCTCGCTCCCGACCATATGACGTTCCGTCGGCGCGAAGGCAAAAAGAAGGAAGACATCGAGTACCTGTTCCATCAAAAGGAGGGCATGGTCACGACCGTCGGAGAAGGAACGGCGGAGTCGCTCGCCATTCCAGCCGGGACCCAGGATATCATTTCATGCTTGTACTATGCGCGTACGCGGTTGTCGCCGAATCCAGGCGCCTCGTTGAAAATGAACGTGTATCATGACAAGAAAAATCGTCCGGTCGAGGTTCGTGTTGAGGCTGTCGAGACCATTGAAGGAGCCTGGGGAAAGACGGAGACCCTGCGGGTGCTTGTGGTTATGCCGTTCCATGGGCTGTTTATGAATCAGGGCAACATCCGTGTTTGGGTCACGAATGATGAACGGAGGACTCCTGTTCGAATGAAAGCGAAGGTCGTGCTTGGATCGATCGTGGCCAATCTGATCGATGGCCTCGAGAATCGGGACACAATGCAAGGGTCCTGACATAGGTTGTTGTTCGCACAGGTCAAACCCGCTATACTGGGCGCTAGCATGAGAGAGTTTCCCCTTACTTTAAGCCGCTTTATCATTCAGAGTCAGGCTTCGCATCCCAGCGCGACAGGGGAATTTTCGAACCTCTTGACCCAGATCGGTCTTGTCGGCAAGCTCATTTCGCAGGATCTTCGTCGAGCCGGACTGATCAACATTCTTGGTGCGACCGACGACACGAATGTGCAGGGAGAAACGGTCAAGAAGCTGGACGCCATCGCCAACGACGACTTCGTCAAAGTCTTTCAACACAGCGGGTATGTCTGCGCCTTGGCCTCGGAAGAAATGGAAAAACCGATCTCGATCCCGGACAATTGGCCGCACGGCAAGTACATGTTGCTGTTCGATCCGCTCGATGGCTCCTCGAACACGGACAACAATATGCCGCTCGGGGCCATTTTCTCCGTCCTGAAGTACGACCGGGACGATCGGTTGCCTACCGAGGGGGAGTTGATGCGTCGGGGGACCGAACAAATCGCGGCCGGGTATCTCCTGTACGGATCCAGTACCATGCTGGTGTATACCGTGGGGAAAGGTGTGTATGGATTCACGCTCGAACCCGGCATCGGAGAATATCTCCTGTCGCACGAAAGGATCAGGATTCCGGAAAAGGGCAAGGTCTACGCTGTCAACGAAGGGAACTGCCACAAGTGGTCGGAGGGAACCAAGAAGTATGTGGATTCACTCAAAGTCAGCGACAAGGCGACAGGCCGTCCGTACAGCAGCCGGTATTCGGGTTGTCTGGTGGCCGACGTGCACCGCCTGTTGCTCGGCGGAGGAATTTATCTCTATCCGGGTGAAGTCGACAAACCGGAGGGGAAACTCAGGCTGCTCTACGAGGCCAATCCGTTGGCGTTTGTCGTCGAGCAGGCCGGCGGAAAAGCCTCAACGGGGACATCGAGAGTGTTGGAAGTGGAGCCCAAGAAATTGCACCAGCGCGTGCCGCTGATCATCGGAAGCCGACAAGATGTCGAGCAAGCTGAAGCGTACATTCAGGGGAAAGACTAGATGCTTAGTTATGTGGTACTGTGATGTTGTTGAGAGGGAATTGTAGGAGACCTGGTTCAAGAATTTCTGAGTTGGTGTTGCAGCAACAATGCCGGGACTGAAACCAACATTGCGCGTGTCCTACGGTCTGAAACATTGGCCGGTGCCGGCAAGTTGGTCATTTTATTAGCGGCGAGATTCGGTGAGCCTCGCCCCGCCTTGATAAGAGTGCATCGACACCATGAATCAAATAGATTTTGACCGCAAACCACCTCAGAGAACCAGAAGTTGGCTGTTTGCCGCAACCTTGTTGACGGCTGGGATCATCATTGGGTTTGTGATTGCATCGGACCTTGGCTGGTTACCTACCGGGCATGCGGTCCCTGATTCTTCTTCCGTTGCTCAGCCTGTTCCGCCCCCTCCCGTCGTCAGACCCGTCTCGACCGCTCCACAACCTGCGTTGGCCGGGAGTAGTCAAACATTCGTGGAAATAGCAAAATCAGTCAAACCGGCAGTGGTGAATATCTACGCGACCAAAAGCGGACGTGGTGAAGGCTCCGGCACCGCACCGTTCGATGACCCATTGTTTAGAAAGTTTTTCGGCGACGAGTTTTTCCGGAAGTTTGAACACCCGAAAGAACGAAAAGAGCGAGGACTTGGGTCCGGCGTGATCGTCGAATCAAACGGACTCATCATCACCAACAATCATGTCGTCGGCAAGGCGGATGAAATTCGCGTCACCTTGTCAGACAAGCGCGAATTCAAAGCGAAGCTGATCGGCACCGATCCGAAGACTGACGTGGCCGTCGTGAAGATCGACGCGACGGGGCTTCCGACCGTAGCCTGGGCCGATTCAGACAAACTGGAGGTCGGAGAGTTTGTTCTGGCCGTCGGGAATCCATTCGGACTAACCCAAACCGTCACCTTGGGGATCGTCAGTGCCCTAGGGCGAGCCGCAGGTATTGCTGAATACGAAGATTTCATCCAGACGGATGCGGCCATCAACCCGGGCAACTCCGGTGGTCCCTTGGTCAATGTGCGGGGCGAATTGGTAGGGATGAATACCGCTATATTCAGCCAGAGCGGCGGAAACATGGGGATCGGTTTTGCCGTGCCGAGCAATATGGCTATGTCCATTATGAACCAGCTCGTACAAACGGGAAAAGTCGTCCGTGGCTGGCTTGGGGTATCTATTCAGGAGTTGACGCCGGAACTGGCATCCCAATTTGGCATCACGGAGACGAAGGGTGTGCTCGTGAGCGATGTCATGGACGACAGCCCGGCGAAAAAAGCCGGATTCGAACGAGCCGACGTCATCGTCGAGTATGACGGCAAACCCATGGATTCACCGACTCACCTGCGTAATGCCGTGGCTCAAACGCCGGCTGGGAAAAAAGTCACCATCAAGTTCATTCGCGATAAAAAACCGAAAACAGTCGACCTCATCATCGCCGAACAGCCCAAGTCTATGTCGCAAAGCGGCGAGGACGATGGAGGGGAATCGACCACGCCGACGGGTGTGCTCTCCAGCCTTGATGTCCGAGACTTGACCCAAGAGTTGGCGAGTCGGTACGGGCTGAAGTCGAGTGAGCGGGGCGTGGTGATCGTTCGGGTCAAGCCCGGGAGTACGGCCGAGGAATTGGGAGTTCGCGAAGGCGATATCGTCCTGGAGGTGAATCGCCAAGCTGTGTCGTCGGTGAAGGTTTTTGAGCGAATCGCCGGCAAGTTGCCCAAGGACCAACCGGTCTTGCTTTTGTTGAAACGGCAGGGACGGACGATCTACCTGACGCTTCGTCCATGAGGACCTGCCGAAGTGGTTAGGTACCGGATTGTGGTGCCGAGGTTGCATAAAGGCCCTGCATTCGTACGCTTCCCGCGATGAGTAAGAATAGTCTAGATTCCAGTCGTGAATAACCACACCGTGGCTCTTGTCCCTGCCGCTGGGCGGGGGCTTCGCATGGGCGGCTCGGTACCCAAACAATTTCTCGTGCTCGGCGGCCAGCCCCTCGTCCTCCATTCGCTCCATGTGCTTCAGGCTTCTTCCGTCATTGAGGAAATCATTCTGGCGGTTCCCCAGAACGAGATGGACTATTGCCTCAATGAGATCGTGGCGAAGCATGGGTTTACCAAGGTGACGAAAGTGGTGCCGGGAGGACAGGAACGGCAAGACTCCGTCAGACATGCGCTTGAGGTGGTCCATGACGATGTCGATGTGGTGTTGGTGCATGACGCAGTTCGTCCGTTTCTCACAGAGCAGATGGTGGAAGGAGTTGTGAAGGGGGCACGGGCCATGGGAGCGGCAATTATCGCCCTTCCCGTGAGGGATACCGTCAAGCAAGTGAGAGCTGATCATGTCATTGAGCGCACGGTTGATCGGCAGTCATTGTGGCTGGCTCAAACCCCGCAAGCCTTCCGTCGAGACTGGTTGTTGGCAGCCCATCGCAAGGCTCACGCTGAAGGAGTACGTGCCACCGATGATGCCTATCTCATCGAGTGGACTGGACATCCTGTGTCTGTGGTCGAAGGAAGCGGCGAAAACATCAAGGTCACGAGGCCGGAAGACATGGGGATCGGCGAGGCGATCTTGGCATCGCGCCGATTGAGCGGCACAAAGGGATCGGTATGAAGAAGGGATCTCGTATCGGCTATGGCTATGATGTCCACCCGCTCGGAGCGGATCGTCAATTGATCCTGGGAGGAATTGAGATTCCACACACGAAAGGATTGCTCGGCCATTCTGACTCTGACGTCCTCGTTCACGCGATTTGCGATGCTTTATTGGGGGCGATGGGGGAGGGGGATCTCGGTCGGCACTATCCAAGTTCCGATCCCAAGTATAAGGGGATCTCAAGTTTGAAACTCTTGGAAGACGTCACGGTGAAGCTGCAAGCGAAGGGGTATCGGGTGGGAAATATCGACAGCGTGATTGTGGCCCAGGCCCCTCGGCTTGGTCCGCATCTTCCGACGATGCAGAAGAAAATAGCGGAAATTGCCGGCATCGAGCCGGATCTAGTCAATGTAAAGGTGAAAAGTGGGGAAGGCTTGGATGCGGTCGGACGAGAAGAGGCGATGACCGCTCACGCGGTATGTTTGATAGAACCGGTTTGACGTCATAAGATCGGCTCGTGATGTTAGCGAAAATTAAACAAGATCTCCAAGCCGTTTTCGACCGGGACCCGGCGGCCACAAGCAAGCTCGAAGTGATCCTCACCTATGCAGGCTTCCACGCACTGCTCGCCTATCGCATCTCCCATTGGCTCAAGTCATACGAAGTACCGATCCTGCCGCGCGTGATTTCGCAATTGGCCCGTTGGGTGACCGGCGTGGAGATCCATCCTTCCGCCAAAATCGGGACCGGCTTTTTCATCGATCATGGCATGGGAGTTGTGATCGGAGAGACGGCGGAGATCGGCGATTATGTCACCCTCTTTCAAGACGTAACCTTGGGAGGAACGGGCAAGGAACGTGGCAAACGGCATCCGACGCTCGGCAATCATGTGGTGGTGGGGGCCGGTGCGAAGATTCTCGGCGGCATCAAGATCGGCGATAACGTCAAGATCGGCGCAAATTCGGTCGTGTTGAAACACGTGCCTGCTAATTCGACGGTGATCGGTGTGCCGGCCCGGGTCATCAAGTCCCAGGGCGAACGCCTGCCTGACGCGACGATGGATCAGGTCGATCTGCCCGATCCGATTAGTGACCGCCTGATCGCCCTGGAGCAGGAATTGATCGAACTCCGCAAAAAAGTCGATGACCGGAATTCCTGACCGGAGTCACTCTTCCCAGGTTGCTCCTACCAGAAATTCTGGTTCCTGTCTGACCGTCCAACCAGACACAGTCATCCCCCCTTCCTTCAACCATGAGCCTTTTTCATCTTCCTTGATCCGATGCAACGGCCTTCGGGGTCATACCTAGACCCACCATGAGCAGCTCAGGTGTGAGGACTTGCTGCCGTCCAAACAGGATTTGAGTTTACTTATAGTCGACTCGCACTAGGAAGAGCCCATGCGGAGGAGCTGTTTTACCGGCAGCCGAGCGGTCACGTGCCTTGAGGATGGTACTGAGGCTCTCCGGTGTGCGCTTGCTCAAGCCGACCTCCACGAGTGTCCCGACGATCGAGCGGACCATTTGCTTCAAGAACCGATCAGCATAGGCTTCGATCTGCAGCCGATCGCCTTCGCGGAAGACGGTGAATCGCTGCAGATGACAGATGGGATCGTCGTTGTCGGTTGGCTGGGTCTGAAACGAAGAAAAATCGTGTGAGCCGATCAGGGCCATCCCGGCCTTATTCATCGCAGCGTCGTCGAGAGGCTGATGGATGTGCCAGCAATAGTCGCGCTCAACCGCCGGACGCTCCGGGCGATTCAGAATGCGATATTCATACAATTTGCCTTGAGCCGAATGTCTCGCGTGGAACGTGTTCGGCATGAGCGCGGATGATCGCACCACAATACTCTTCGGGAGATGGGCGTTCAGCGCCCTGGTCCATTCCCGGGGCGTCATATCTCGATCGATACGAAAACTCGCGGCTTGACCCAGCGCGTGCACTCCTGCATCAGTGCGCCCCGCGCCCATGACGGATACGCTGGTTTGAGTAACGCCTAGGATAGCTATTTCGAGGGCTTCTTGGATCGTCGGCTGGTCGGGCTGACGCTGCCAGCCTGCGTAGGCCGTGCCGTCATATTCGAGAATCAGTTTGATGATGGGCATGGAGCACGTGAATGGCGATGAGGGAAACGATCATCGGATGTTCTGTCGATTATCGGTAAGGAATGAAACAATGCCATGGTAGAGGGATTGAGCGACATCCCGGACGAACGCAGGTTTTCTGAGGAGATCTTCTTCATCAGGGTTGGAAATATAGGCGATCTCGGCCAGGATGCTCGGCATACTCGTAAACCGCAATACATAAAATGGTGCCGTCTTCACGCCATGGTCGTTGACCACGTATTGCCCGTTCATCCGGGAAATCATGGCTTCTTTCGCGTTCCAAGCGAGGTCAAGGGACGCCTCGATCTTCTTCGTCGTTAAGAGATCCGCCACGAGGTATTCCCATCCGACTCCGGTGTTGCTGATGGGGGTGCCGTTCTCCCGTGCTGCGACCTCGAGAGCCCGCTGATCCTTGGCCTCTCCAAAGTGATAGATTTCAATCCCTTTGACCGCGCGTGACGGATGAGAGTTGACATGGATGGAGACAAAGAGATCGGCTTCGTTGCTGTTTGCAAACCTGGCCCGGTCTTCCAGGTCAATGAACATATCACGGTCCCGGGTCATCAACACGCGTACGCCAGGCCGTCGGCCTAGGAGCTCACGAAGCTGGAGTCCCACCTTGAGGGTAATATCCTTCTCCTCGGTCTTTCTGAGGCCTCTTGCGCCAGGATCTTTCCCACCATGGCCGGGATCGATCACAATGGTTGTGTATCCCTTGGCGCGCGGCGTTATGGGTTGCGAGACTGGTGAAGTTGACTGCTGAGGGACTCCATGCGAGTCAGGTGTGTTAGGAAGGACTTGTGCAGGGGGCGGAGTCACGTCAATGACTAAGCGAGGCGGATGAGAAAGAGAGAAGTGCCTATAGGTCCGGAACGAGATGGTCGGAAGAGACACCGTGACAGCGTGGGAGGATGGTTGAGTGACTATGAAGGGTGACGGGATGGTCCCATTCGTGGCCTTCGTTTGAACTGGTTGGCTGAGCCTTGCGTTGGGAAGGGCGATCATCACGCGACTTGGATTGGTCGCTCGTTGTTGGATGACAGTGGCATGCCAATCAAGATCCAAGACCAGTCTGGTTCTCTCCGGGGTCGTCATCACAGGGAAATTGCGAACGGTAACGGGAGCAAGGGAAGCAGTCGTTCCTGCGACGCGACTGTGTTCCGATGACATCACCGGCAGAGGATAGTGATCATGGGAAGTCCAAGCCCAGGCCGCTTGGATGAGGATCCCGTATGCGGACAGGAAGATGGTACTGGACAAGAGAAGGGTGAGGGACTTGATTGAAAGCAGCCGAGGCTTTCGTGCGCGCATGGGCCCTTATCAGTAGAAGTCAATGGGAAACTATTCTCAGATGTCTGCCGCCTTGTCAAGAATTACACCGGTTGGCTATGCGGAGTTCAGATTGACTGTTTGCGCATGACCACGATAGCGTGAGGTATGCCGACACATCTGATCGTCGATGGGTATAACGTGCTGGCTGGTGCCGGAAGCCTTTCCGGACACCTTGAATCGGCCCGCGAAACGTTGGTGCACGATCTTGCGGCCTATCGGCATCGAAAGAATTACTTCATCACCGTCGTCTTCGACGGCTGGCAGCAGGGCCGACCATCGGAGCAGCGGGAGCATCGTGCCGGAGTCCAGGTGATCTATTCAAAACGGGGTGAGCGGGCGGATCAGGTCATCCAACGGTTGGCACGGGAGTATGGGGCGGATTGTGCGGTCGTCAGCTCCGATCACGAGATCGTGAATGCGGCCAAAGCCCATGGGGCCTTTTCCATAGGTGCTCGGGAGTTTGCGGGTAAGCTCCGCATGTCATCGGGGGCGGTCGGCACCATACCATACAAAGAACTAGATTCTGGGGACGACACTCGCCCGAGACGCGGACCGGAGAAGAAGGGAAATCCTCGCAAGCTTCCAAAGGCGCAGAGGCAGCGAGACCGCCGACTCAGGCGATTTTGAAAAGTCGCCTGGCATTCACGGTGGTTATTCGCTGCACATCGTCGAGGGACAGTTCGGGGTGGAGCACGGCAAGTTGTTTGGCCACCTGGGATACATAGGCTGGTTCGTTGCGTTTCCCTCGGTAGGGAACGGGCGTGAGATATGGGCAATCGGTTTCGATGAGCACGCGATCCAACGGGGTCTGTTTGGCGATCTCGCGCAGCGGAGTCGCGTTTTGAAACGTGAGAATTCCGGAAAACGACAGGTAGAATCCAAGCTCCAAAGCTTTTTCCGCCAGCCAGCTATCTCCGGAAAAACAGTGAAATACCCCACCAATCTCTGACGCTCTCTCTTCCTTTAGAATTGTAACCGTATCCTCCTGTGCCTCCCTCGTGTGAATGATCACGGGCAGCGCGAGCTCGCGCGCAAGCTGAATCTGTTCGCGGAACCGATCACGTTGTTCATCTGGTGAGGAGTGATTGTAATGGTAGTCGAGCCCGATTTCCCCATAGGCCACCACGTTTTTGTTTTTCGCCAGGCGCCGGAATTCATCGTACCAGCCGTCCCGGACATGTTTGACCTCGTGCGGATGAACACCGACTGACGCGTACACAAAAGGATATCGCTCAGCGAGCGCGACGGCTGCTTGGCTGGTCGTCAGATCACAGCCGATAGTGACGAATGCCTCAACCCCTGCATTCCGCGCGCGGGTGATGACTGTGTCTCTATCGTCGTTATAACGAGCATCATCGAGGTGCGTGTGCGTGTCGATCATCGGGCGCATCGTAACATGGGCGATTGCTCCGGAGATAGTCGGACAGGGCGCTGAATGACGGAAGCCATCGAATCGATCAGTCGTGGAGCCGCCTAAACTAAGGAGAGGGATTGCTAGAACGAAACGTGATGATGTACGGACCGTAATCCTCACAATCAATGCCGAGGCCGCGATGAAATAGGCCATCGGTCAGAGGCCAGAGTACTGTACCTCCAGAGCCCAAGATCGCCAGGCGGCGGTCTTGGGCTTTTTATTGCCGGCCGATATGGAATGGATAGGTCAATGTCGCCGACGTTCCAGTGATTTGGGAGTCATAGAGGAGAAGATTTGATCATTTCATGGTGAGGGTTTTGTACGCTCAATCGTCTTCTATATGAAGTGGTGCCGTCGGGAATGTTCAGCGTCGGCTCAGAACCAAGGAATCGCAATATGGACGCGCTTAAGGATTTGGTGGATTACGGGATCATTGGGCTGCTCTTAGCGCTCAGTCTCTGGGCACTGGCCGTGGCGGTGGAACGATGGCTCTACTATCGACGTGTGGGCCTCAATCAGTTCGAGAATATTCAGATCATGGAAATCGACCTGACAAAACGGCTGGTCGTGATCGGAACGGTGGCTGCCAATGCGCCGTACATTGGTCTCTTGGGCACCGTGTTGGGGATTATGTTGACCTTCCATACGATGGGCACATCGGGAACGATGGCGGTCAGTTCCATTATGGTCGGGTTAAGCCTGGCGCTCAAGGCGACGGCTATTGGGCTGTTGGTCGCGATCCCGTGCGTCGTGCTGAACAACATCCTCCGACGTCGTGTCTCCGAACTGCTTACGCTGTACAAGGTGCAGCATGGAGCGTGAGCTGAATCAGATCAATGTCATTCCTCTCGTGGACGTGATGCTGGTCCTCTTGGTCATTGTCTTGACCACGGCGACGTTCATTTCGACGGGACAAGTGCCGGTCGAACTGGCGAAAGCGAAGGAAGTCAGCGATCACCAGGACGTGCCGCTGATGATTACCTTGACGTCCGATGGCCGGCTGTTTCTGAATGACCAATCCATCCCCACGAACGGGCTGACGACCGCCTTGAATGGGCATCCTCGCGAGTCAGCGGTCGTATTGCGGGCTGATCGAGTCACCGTCTTGGAGCGGTTCGTGGGAGTGGTCGATGAAGTGAGGGGACTTGGATTTAGACATGTGAGTCTTGAGGTCCTGCGATCATGACGACCATCGAGTTTAGTCAGGTCGGCGTACGCACTGCCGTCGACAGAAGTGCTGTTGGAGAGCAGGCCCGAGGGTGGACGGTCTCCCTGCTGCTTCATGGCATGGCTGTGGTGGGCGCTGTTCTCTTCATGGCGGAAATTGACAAGCCGATTCTGCTGGAGTCGTTTCACTGGGACGTCTCGATGGTGGAAGCTCCGACGCAATCCGAATCGCCACCGGCCGAATCGGTGGTTCAGCCTCCTCCTTCACCCGTCACGCCGAAGCCACCCGTCAGACCGACATCCAAGCCGATCGCTCAACAGCCTCAGCCAATGACACACCAGGAGTCGGTGGTCACCAACGCAGAGCCAGTGATGGAACATGCTCCCGTGGAGTCGGCTGAAAATCAGGTCGTCACATCGGAAGCCGCCGTCGCACAAACGGTCGAATCATTCACTCCGCAGATTGTTGAACAGGCGTCTCCGGTTGAATCTCAAGGGCCTGTCTTGGAGCACCGCATGGTGCAGTACCGGCCGGTGCAATATCGCCGGACCCAAGCAGATTACGGCTGGCTCCGCGACATGCTTTGGAAGCGGATCGAAGAATTAAAGCGCTATCCGGCCCTGGCGAGAACCAACCATTGGGAAGGCCGAGTCGTCGTCCAGGCAGTCATCAAGGCGGACGGGACAGTGGGAGAGCTCAGTGTCGCTGAAAGCTCAGGCCACGCGCTGCTGGATGAGGAGGCCTTGGTGGTCATGAAGAAAGCCTCCCCGTTGACGCTCAAACATCAATTGGAGAGGTCGCAGATTACCATTCTGGTTCCGATCAGTTATCGATTGGACGGGTAACAAGCGGCGCAAGAAACTCTCGTCGAGTGGAACACATACACAAGGAGAATCACGATGAATCGCCGGACGATCAGACGCTCAATCATTCGCTCCGCGTCCTTCATGTCTGTTATTGGGATGCTTTGCCTATTTGCCGATCCAGCCTGGGCCCAGAACAAGAGCGAGAAGGCCTTCCACGCCGTGGCGGTTGATGCGAAGAGCGTTGAAACAGACGTCAAGAACGTCACTTTCTATTACGAAGAAAAGATCAGTGAAACCGCGTTTGTGCCGCACGAGATGCGTGAGCTACCCGTGAAGCGTGGTACTGCCACCGTCAAAATCAAGTTCGACGGTATCAAACATATCGACCTCAAGCCATCAGGTAACGGCACAGCGCCGAACGTGACGATTACACTCAACGACGGCAAGACGGGGGAGTTTATCTTGGCCGTCGCAGGCAGTTTCAAAGGGCAATCAGAATTCGGGGAAGTCGAATTGCCGGCCGCGGAACTGAAAAAACTGACATTCAAGTAGGCCTTCTTCGCCGGACCACAGCATTCGGCGAACGGGGTAGGGTCATGAATGAGTCGCGCGTGTCAACCGCATTGGGTATGGACGTCCGGTGCCACTGCGGGAAGCTGGTGGCTCGCTGGGAAGGTCGAAGTCTGGTTATCAAGTGCGTGCGCTGCAGGCGATTCATCCGGATTCACGCGTCCGCCATAGGTGGCTGGCCGCCTCACGGGCTCATGTCGCGTCCGCGGTAACTTCCGTCCACACACACCATCCCCTGCAAGGCCAAGGGATCGGGAATCTGAACTACCGGCTACAGGCCGCGCGGTTCTTATCCCATTAGGCGCAGCGACATGATTGCCGACCAGTTTAGGTCCAACATCACACAACCGGACTTGATCGACCCCATTGGTGCTTCTGCGGGCCTTGATTCACCAGCGTCGGCGCAGCCTCATTTTAAATTAAAAAGGTTTTGGCTGAAGATCCATCTCTATCTGGGACTGTTCGGCGGCGGGCTGTTCGTATTGATGAGCCTCACCGGCAGCTTCTTGGTCTTCTATAAGGCCATCGACGAATGGTTGAATCCCGCGCTCGTGACGACGAACGGCGAGAGTTCCTATCGACCCTTGAATGAGATCGTCGCGGTGGCCAGGACGGCTGGCCCATCCGATGGCGTACTGGATAGCGTCGAATGGCCGTCCCACCCGCGGGGTGTCTTTCTCACCTGGCACAAGGTGCCGGCCGATACAGTCGGTGGCTTCAGTTGGTTTCAAGTGGCCATCGATCCGTATACGGCAGTCGTGCTGACCAAAGACCGTGAATGGGGCGGATACCTGGTTTCGTTCATCTACAAGCTGCATGCATCGCTTCTGATGGACGATGTTGGTGCGGCGATATTAGGGTTTGTCGCTATCGCCCTGCTTGTCTCGATCATTACCGGTCTGTACCTCTGGTGGCCGCGTCCCGGTCGCCTCCGTCAGGCACTCACCTTCACATCGGCCAGGAGCCCGATTCGTCGACAGTACGAATGGCACAAACTCAGTGGATTCTACAGCGCGATCATCCTGGGGATGCTCGCCTTCACCGGTCTGTACCTGGAATTCAGCGACTATGTGGTTCCGATCGTTCGACTCTTTTCGCCGGTTCAAGAATTTCCTGAAGAAGAAACGCTGCAATCCATTCCAATTGCAGGCACTCTGCCGTTGTCCGTCGAGGAGGCGATCGCGCTCACGGGGCGAGTGTTTCCGGAAGGGGAGTTGCGGTCCATCAGCATTCCTCATGGGGACACGGATGTCTATCAAATCAGCCTGCGCCAGCCGGGCGAGGTCATGGAATCGAGCGGTCAAAGCCAAGTCTGGCTGGATCAATACAGCGGTAAGATCCTTCGTGTCCACGATTGGCGGCAGTTTACCGGCGGCGAAACGTTTTTGGCTTGGCTCTTCCCTCTGCACAACGGCGAAGCATTCGGCCTCGCCGGTCGATGGATCGTGTTCTTCATCGGGTTTGTTCCCCTCGTGCTTTACGTCACTGCGCTGCGCATGTGGTGGCTCAAGCGACAGGCGCATCGCCGGCAATCGGCATATGATCCAGAACATTATCATCGCCTTCCTCTGTTACCGGATTGATCGTATCTGAAGCCGTTCCATCGCGACAGGTGACTCGGCATCACGTCTTGCCACCCGCCATAGCGAACGTGACCCAAGACAACGAAAGATTTCCCACCGAACTCTAGCCTGAGGGGTTGACAACGTCCTGCAATAATGATATTGAGAACTCCTATCAAGGAGATGTCTGCCAGGCAACGAAGCCCTATCATCGATTAGCAGTCGCAGGAACCAAGAGGCCAGAGGTCGCATTGACCGGAGCCCAAGGCGTCGTTAGATGCTTTGGGCTTTTTTGTTTTGGGACAGAGATCCGAAAGCAGCGCTCCGCACTGCCGCGTTACGGTGTTGTTGGTTGGATGGAGGGCCGGCATCGGGTCGAGGACGAGCATCGTCCTGGCGGGGATCTCGGCAAGGCGATTGGCCGGTGGCAAAGCAGGAACAGGAACCGCTTCAGACAAGCCTGAGGAGAAGAAATCATGATATCAAACTGCAAGCGATGCGGAGGTTTCCTGGTAGGCGAGCAAGCGCTCGATTACTACCAAACGCGATGCTGGAAATGTGTTAACTGCGGTTGGTACCGCAGGGAGACTCAAATCCGCCCAAGCCGACCCATCACATTGATGAATCATCGTGTCGGCAAATAGGTTCGAACATTGATCGACGAAAGGTGAGGACACTGTGAAAAATACGTTACAAGCCGATGGAGCGATGAGGTTGGTCCTGTGCGATTGCGGCAAACTGCATGTGACGTTAGGTTCCGTCACCCTGCACTTCACCCGCGACGAGTTTCAGAAGTTTGCTGAATCGATACGACGCCTTGCAGGGATTGTGGGACAATCCGGACCCTTTCAGGCGTCGGCAGGAGGACGGTCCTCCTTCTCCGAAGGATGTCACTGAGACGAGAGCCACGAGTGTCCGACCCAAGTTGTGGAGAGGAATTGCTTGGAGGCGTGGGACGCACGCATGGACGACGCACAGGCCAGGCGTAGTGCACTGCCTTCGTGCAAGACCGTTGAAGGGTCGGCTGTGAAGAGGTATGGCATCGCATCTCGTAACGATCTTGCGGTGGTCCTTAGCTTGGCGACGGCGATCAGCATTCTCATGTCGGCTGGGGCAACTATGTGGATATGGTCGAATGTTTCGGAGAGTAGGGCGACGGTCACTGTCGAGGAAGGCTTGGATAGGCCGTAGAGGAACCATGGACCTTGTTGTATTGATGGCCGCGGCCTTCGGCGCTTTTACAGCTGTGTTCGGGTCTAGTTGAAAACACTCGGTATCCAGCAACCAGCACTAAACGAGGCCCGGGGTCGTTGCAGATCGGACTCCGAGGTATCAAGGGACACCGTGGGCTTTCTTATTTCGCACAAAGGATTTTGAGGAGATACACGATGAGGATCCAGGGCATGAATCTTGTTGGAATAGAGTCCATGGTATCGTGCGATGCTCGTGAGTCGGCGGGTACCTCTCTAACGCTCACGTATGAGCAGATCGCAGGCTTGTTTCATCAGTACCGCGAGGAACTCACCCGTCGCCTTGTCGGTATGGTGAGATCTCACGAGACAGCCGCCGATCTTGTGCAAGATACGTATGTGCGGCTGCTGCGGCTGGGCGATCAGCAAGCCGTCGAGCAGCCGCGCGCCTTGCTTCACCGGATTGCGGCCAACCTGGCGATCGACCATTTACGAAAAGAAAAGCATCCGGTCCATGCCGCCGATGGTTTGGATGCCGCGATGGCGGTGCCCAGCCACGCGCCCTCTCCGGAACGCGAGTTGCTCGGAAAACAGCGGTTTCGAATCGTCCTTCAAGCGATTGAACGTTTGCCCTCTCGAACCCGCGAAGCCTTCCTGCTCTGCCGGGTGTATGGGTACTCCTATCAAGAGATCGCGAGGCGTATGAATATCTCTGAAAGCGCTGTGGAGAAGTTGCTGATGCGCGCGCTGGATCGGAGCTGTGAAGCGCTCGAATCGTTAAACAACGCTGAGTGAGGAAGGTGGTCCTCCGATTCGTCACACTGTATACTAAGCGGCCTCGTCGAGCATCAGCCGACGAGGCCGCCTCATGCAGCGAACAAACGAATCAGGCGACATGTTTCCTTGTGAAGAAGCCAGGCTCCGGAAGGAAGCCGTGGCGTGGCTTATTCGGTTACAGAACGATAGCCTGTCGCCGGAAGAGCGACGGGCATTCAATGGGTGGCACGAGCAGAGTCCGGCGCATGCGCTGATGTTTCGTAAGGTTTCGACCGTTTGGAACAGTCCCGATTTGCGCGCGGCTGCGGAAGCGGCTGTGCAGGCCGATCCTTCCTCGTTCAAGATAAGAACTACGGTGCGTCGACGGTGGTCGATTCTAGCCTCCGCTTGTGTCATCCTAGTCATTGTCGTCGCGGTACACCTCGATGTTATTACGCGATGGCGGGCCGATTATCGGACCGAAGTCGGCGAGCGCCGCACCGTTGAATTGCCGGACCGGTCGATTGTTACCCTCAACACTCAATCAGCGATCGAGCTTTCGTTTGACGCCTCGACACGACGAATCCGTTTGCTCAAAGGGGAAGCGCTCTTCAACGTCCGGCATGATCCAGCCCATCCGTTCATCGTGGAAAGCGCCGACACCACCACGCGGGCTGTCGGAACGGCTTTTGTCGTGCGGGCAGAGCCGGATGGTGATCAGATTATCGTCATCGAAGGCGCCGTCGAAGTCGATGTGATCAGTGCTGGACGAGAGGCTCACCTACCGGCAATCGCGACTTCCGGATCGCGGATCGATATGGTGCAAGGCCGGATGGGGGAACCGTATCCCGTCGATGTCTCGGCGGCCTCAGCCTGGGCGCGAGGGCGGCTCGTGGTCAACGGCGTCCCGTTCGCCCAGGTGATCGACGAATTGCGTCGGTACTATCCTGGCACGATCGTCTTGTGGAACCACGCCATCGATGAGATGCAGGTGACCGGGACCTATAACCTTGAAGACCCCGCAAGAGTCTTGTCTCTTCTGACCCAGACCCTTCCGATCCGACAGGTCAGCTTGACCGATCGCATTGTGATTCTTTTCTAAATTCGTCGTCACTCTTTTTCAGCCTCAAGTAGGTGAGGTGAATCCTGTCGCCTTCCGTCTACAGGAGGATGGGCAAGCACGGGAGGCGCTGAGCTGAGTGAAGAGAGAGGAACGAGACAACGGACATATTTCACGACACGACGATCGAAACCGCCGATGGTTTCCTGCGTGGTCGCAGGATTTCTGTCGGCGCCTGCTGCTTCTCGCGCTCATCGTGACGGTCGCCGACGACCTATTCGCGCAACAGGGCGTCCCGCCGGGAACAAAAGGCGCCCCAATCGAGTTCAACATTTCTGCACAACCGCTCGGCTCCGCGCTGAACGCCTTCGCCGAGACGACGGGCTGGCAGGTCAGTGTGCCGACCGAGCTGGTCGCCGATCGGGCCTCCTCCGGGCTCAGCGGGACCCACCAGCCCGAAGCTGCACTGCAGGCGCTGTTGGCCGGGACAGGACTGATCTATCGTTTGACCGAGAGCAATGCCGTCACGCTCGTGCCGGGAGCCGCAATGCCGACCGTGGCCTCGCCGTCGATCGGTGAAAGTCAGGCCACAACGCCGGGATCGCAGGCTGGGTCGATGGATACCACAATGGCGAAGCCCATTAAGGTGTCTGAAATTGTGGTGAAAGAAAAACGTGAGCGGCGAGATTCCTATACCGTTGACGAGGCCTCGAGTGCGACCAGGATTCCCGTTCCGGTTCACGACACCCCTCGGTCTGTCGAGGTGGTAACGAGGCAGGTGATGGACGATCAAAAAGTCACCCGGTTCAGTGAGGCCCTGCGGAATGTAAGCGGGGTGGCGGAATCCAACACTCAGGGCGGTCGCGCCGGCGAATTCACGATCCGGGGATTTGCATCGGAATTCAACGTCTTCAAGAACGGCTTTCGCGATGACGCCAGATTCGCCTCAACCGACGCGCGAGACGTCATCAACCTAGAGCGCATCGAGGTCGTCAAAGGTCCACCATCCTATCTGTACGGTCGAGGCGATCCGGGTGGTGTCATCAATCAAATCACGAAGGCGCCGCTGAAAACTCCTTATTACTCGGCGGAAATGCTCATCGGCAGTTATAACCTGTATCGTCCACAGTTCGACATCGGCGGCCCGCTGAACGCCAGCAAGACGCTGACCTTTCGATTTAACGGCCTGTTCGAGTCATCTGGCAGTTACCGAGAAGGGGTCGAGTCGACCAGGACCTTCCTGGCGCCGACGATCGGGTGGGAGATCGGGCCTCGGACGACCTTGAGGTTCGAAGGTGAGTACCTATACAGTCGCGCCCCCATCGACCGCGGATTGACCGCCTTCGGCGGAGGCGTCTTGCCGATCCCGATCAGCACCTTCTTAGGCGATCCGACTCGTATGAATATAGCGCAAAATGGGAAAGCCACGCTGATCTTGTTGCACGACTTCAACGACATGTTCAGGTGGCGCACCGGTTTTAGAGCGGCGGTGAACAGCGACCAGTATCGGAGCCGGGAAGCGTGGTTCTACGTCGGGGACGAAAGCAATGGCATTTTGAATCTGGCACAGTTTTACATCCCCGCTTTCAACCAGAGTTACTATTTGCAGAATGAATTGCACGGAAATTTTTCCACCGGCCCGATCAAGCACAAGACCATCCTCGGGATCGAGCTGGGACGTGAAGTCTCTGATAGTACAACAGCCGACGATAATCAGGGTCAGGATACCAGCATACCTGGCGCCTTCAGCTATATTAACGTTTTTAATCCTGCCGACCGACTCTTTCTGGATACCCCGCTCACCACAATCAATGATAGCAAAGAAGTCAACGGTATTCTGGGCGTCTATTTCGGCGATCACGTGAGTCTCACGGACAAGCTCCACCTGCACGCCGGTGGCCGGTTCGATTACTTTAAGCAGGATCTCACCAATCGTCCCACCGATCTCGATCCGACTCAAACTGAGGAAGGCCAAACCGACACGGCTTTCAGCCCGTCCGTTGGACTGACCTATCAACCCTGGAAACCCATCGCGTTGTATGCCAACTATACCGAGTCCTTCATGCCTAATATCGGAACCAGAAGCTTTGACCGGGCGCTGTTGAGTCCACAGCGGGGCAAGGCCTATGAAGGAGGGGTCAAGTTTCGATTCTTCGAGGACCGGTTGCGGGCGACCATCGCCGGTTTTCACATCAATAAGACAAATGTGCCAACGATCGATCCGATCAACGGATTCCCGTTTTTGGTAGCGACGGGTGAACAGCGGAGTCAAGGTATCGAGTTCGACGTGGCAGGAAGGATTTTGCCGGGGTGGGATCTCATCGGCAACTATGCCTACATCGACGCGAGGGTCACCGAAGATAATGAATTTTTGGTAGGAAGCCGACTGCCCAACGTCCCCCTCAACCAGGGCAGTCTCTGGACGACCTATTTTCTCCAGGAGGGTCCGCTCAAAGGCCTTGGCGCTGGACTCGGCATGTATGCCCAAGGCAAGCGGAACGGCATGTTCCAATGCCAGAATCCGGGCGATTGCCCGGAACCGTTCGAACTTCCCGGGTTTGTTCGCATGGATGCCGCGGTGTACTATCGGAAACCGGAGATATTCACCCGAACCAACTTACTCGCTGCCGTGAACTTCACCAACGTCTTGGATCAGCGGTACTTTACCGGAACGTTGGGGATGCGGGAAGTTGTCTACACCGGCGCGCCCTTCACGGTGATCGGCTCTGTGAAGCTGGAGTTTTTCTAGCCGGCTCTTCATCATCTCAACAGAAGCGAGACAATACGTAGGCCGTGGGAACCTCACAGGGCGCGTCGTGGTCTGGAGCTGATCCTCTCGGCAAAAGGTCGCGTAGGCCAGGTGAGGGAAATGCTTCGTGTTCCGTCTACGTAGTAAAGAGCGCTTCAGTCATCAGAGAAGGGACGCGGCCCTGGCACGCCGCTAGTCTGGCTCCCTTCGATGCAGATGGCCTTCGAGCTCACCGGCTGAGGCAACGAGAGAAACCCTACAGAGGTTCACGAGGATTCGGGATGCAGGCAACCGGCATCCCACGCCCTGGGTGTCTCTCATGATCGAGAAAGACTCCATTGGCATCTGATGAACACAAAGACATGGTAACGCTCGTCGATCTTGCTCGTCAAAGAGCCGACCGTTTCACGAATCGAACGGCCTACACATTTTTGACCGACGGCGAGTCAGAGACCTGCGAAGTCACGTATGGTGAATTGGATCGTCAAGCACGTGCCATTGCGGCTTGGCTTCAGTCGCTGGGAGCTCAGGGAGAACGAGCCATCCTTCTCTATCCGCCTGGTCTGGACTATATCGCGGCATTCTTCGGTTGTCTGTACGCGGAGGTCGTCGCAGTACCGGCCTATCCTCCGCAACGGAAGCGAACGCTGGGAAGATTGCATGCGGTCCTTGCAGACTCAGGAGCCACCTTTGCCTTGACGACGGCGAAAGTCCGCGCCGGCATCGATCGTCTGTGCCGCCAAGATCCAGGAATGGACGAGTTCCGGAAGGTCCAGTGGATCGAAACCGATGCCATACCCGAAGGCATCGAACGCACTTGGAGACCGCCTGCCTTGACGGCGAGGACGCTCGCCTTTCTCCAATACACCTCCGGGTCAACCGGATCTCCGAAAGGAGTCATGGTCAGTCATGAGAATCTGCTGCACAACCAACGCATGATTCAAGAGGCGTTCGGCCATACCGAGGAGACGACGGTTCTTGGGTGGCTTCCGCTCTATCACGACATGGGACTGATCGGGAACGTTCTTCAACCCCTCTATCTCGGCCGGCCTTGTGTGCTGATGTCGCCCGTGCACTTCATGCAGAAACCGGTTCGGTGGTTGTCCGCCATTTCTCGATATCGTGCCACAACCAGCGGCGCGCCGAATTTTGCCTATGACCTCTGTGTGCGCCAGATTTCTGCAGAGGAACGAGCTTCGCTGGACTTGAGTTCTTGGTTGGTGGCTTTCAACGGGGCTGAGCCCATTCACGCCGGAACGCTGGATCGATTTTCGGAAAAATTCGGTCCTTGCGGGTTCAGGCGCGAGGCATTCTATCCCTGTTACGGGCTGGCCGAAGCGACATTGTTTGTCGCTGGAGGTGAACGCGGGGCGGCACCCGTTGTGAGAACCGTTCAGAAAGCCGCGATGGAGCGAGGCCGGATCATCGATTCCACTCGGGCGGATAGCTCCACTCAACGCTTGGTCGGATGTGGTCGAATCGGCGCTGATCAGCAAGTGATGATTGTGAACCCCGAAACCCTGTCGCGCTGCCTCCAAAGACAGGTGGGCGAAATCTGGGTGAAAGGTCCAAGCGTGGCACAGGGGTACTGGAAATGCCCTGAAACCACGGCGCTGACGTTTGCGGCAACGATGGCGGATACAGGTGAGGGTCCGTATCTTCGGACCGGCGATCTGGGAGTGAGCCAGGACGGCGAACTGTTCGTGGTCGGGAGATTGAAAGATCTGATCATTATCCGCGGCAGAAACCATCACCCGCAGGACATTGAGACCACGGTGCAGGAAAGCCATTCGTCTCTCAAGCCCGGCTGCGGCGCGGCCTTCTCCATCCCCATCAACGATGAGGAACAGTTGGTTGTGGTGCAGGAAGTTGTCGGCGCTCCCACGGTCGATCTCGACCATGTCGCGTCGGAAATCAGTCGGGCTGTCACGGAGCATCACGAAATCCAAGTACATGCTGTGGTTCTCATCAAGCCTGGAACCCTTCCCAAGACTTCGAGCGGGAAGGTTCAGCGGCACCTGTGTCGGACGAAATTTCTTGCGCAAGAGCTGGAAGCAATTGAAACGTTTCTGGATAAGAGGGTGGCAGGACCGACCGATTCTGCCGCTGAGGATGCCGACAATGGCATGATTAAAACAGTGGGCGAAATCTGGGCTCAGGTGCTTGACTGTGCCCGCATAGGGCCTCACGACAATTTTTTCGAACTGGGCGGAGACTCGTTGCGAGGGACGCAAGTACTGGCGAGGGTACGCGAAACCTACGCAGTCGATCTTCCCCTCGAATCTCTGTTCGACGCACCAACGGTAGCGGGTCTGGCGGCGCTGATCAAACCGACATGTCGATCGACCGAATCTCTGTCGCAGAGAAAGCCCGAATCGACGAGTTGGAACGGCATCATGCCCCTATCTTTTTCCCAAGAACGATTCTGGTTTCTCGATCAACTTTCGCAGGTAAACTCGTTCAACAATATTCCGGTCGCCTTGAGGATTGAGGGAGCGCTCAATCTTGAGTCGTTTCATCGTGCTTTGGCTGAAATCGTGCGGCGCCATGAAATCCTTCGGGCGAGATTTGTTGTCTCTCACGGCTATCCCGGTCAGGTTATCGCTCCGCATGTTGACCTGCCTCTTCCAATTGAGAATCTCACAGGTGTGTCAGGACCGGCTCAAGAAGAACAGGTCAGACGGTTGACCTTGAAAGAGGCCCGACAGTCGTTTGATCTGGCGACCGGACCCTTGATTCGAGTGCGGCTTCTTCGTCTCAGCCAAACCGAGCATGTCTTGTTGCTCACGATCCATCACATTGTCGCCGACGGCTGGTCCATGCGCCTCCTTGCCCGGGAACTGGTGCAGCTGTATGGGGCATTCAAAAACGGGTTTGATTCCCCTTTGCCCATTCTATCGAAACAGTATTTGGATATGGTCCTCCATCAACGTGAATGTGTGGACAGTCACGAATGGAAACGGCAAGAGACCTATTGGCGTCGACAGCTGGAATCCGTACCTGTGCTCACGCTGCCATTCGATTTTCCGCGACCCGCTGTGCAAGGGCAGCAGGGTGAGCGATATGCCTGGACAGTGGATGCGGAGGTAGGACGGCAACTATTCGTAATTGGTTGCAGCCAGCAGGCGTCACTGTTCATGACCGTTCTAGCTTCGTTCAACGTGCTCTTGGCCCGCTACAGCGGGCAGTCTGAATTTTGTGTCGGCACACCTGTGGCCAACCGATCACAGCCGGAATGTGATTCGATTATCGGCTGTTTCGTCAACACGGTCGCATTGCGTGCCGATCTGTCCGGTAGTCCTTCATTTTTAGAGCTTCTAGCACGAGTCCGAAAGACCGTCCTTGGAGCACAGGCCAACCAAGAGCTTCCTTTTGAGCGGTTGGTCGATGTGCTCCACGTGCCGCGCAGCCTCAGCCATACACCGCTCTATCAGGTCATGTTGACTGTGGAGGAGGACCAGCCCGATCTCTGCCGACTGGACGGTCTGGATGTCCGCCGGATGAAGACGAGCCCACAGACATCCGCCTTCGACCTCACGCTTGAGCTGGTGGCAATGAAAGACGGGACATTGGAGGCAGTGTTTGAGTACAACACGGACCTGTTCGCCGGCGAAACCATCGCGCGCATGGCCGGACATTTTCAGGAATTGTTGAGGCAGGTTGCGCTGCATCCTGAAGCCCGCGTGAGCGAACTCGGCATGTTGAGCCAGGATGAGAGAAGACACTTACTTGAGGATTGTAATAATACGGCCGCGTCTTATCCACACGAGTCCTGCCTCCATCACCTGTTCGAAGAGCAAGCACGACTCACGCCGGATGCCCTTGCGATGGTGTGGAACGGGGCGTCGTACAGCTACCGATTCCTCAATGAACGAGCCAACCAACTTGCCCGTTATCTCAGATCGCAGGGCATCGCGATAGAAAGCCGCGTGGCGCTTTGCATGGAACGCTCGCTGGAGATGGTCGCTGGTCTGCTGGGAATTCTCAAAGCCGGAGCCACCTATGTGCCGATGGATCCATCGTATCCCCGCGAACGACTCGGTTTCATGATCGAGGACAGCGGCGCGCAGCTGGTGCTCACTCAAAAACGATTTGTCGAGAATTTTCAGAACCGGACGGTTCCGATCATCGCACTGGACGAAGCGTGGACGACCGTTACGACTTTGCCCGACAGCGATTCCCGGTGGCGCACTGTTCCGGAGAACTTGGCCTATGTTCTGTATACCTCCGGGACGACAGGTGCACCGAAGGGGATCGAAATCTCCCACCGAGCGTTGGTCAATCATAGTACGGCCATGGCGAGGCATTACGGTCTTCAGCCGACCGATCGTGTGCTGCAATTCGCCTCGATCAGCTTCGATGTCGCGGCTGAGGAGTGCTTTCCGACCTGGGCGGCCGGTGCAACGGTGGTGTTGCGCCCGAACGAGCCGGTGCCGGCGTTTTCGGATTTGGAGCAGTTCATCGAGGACCACGGTCTCACCGTGTTGAACTTGCCGACGCCATACTGGGATGAATGGATTGAGGCGAGTGAGCAGACCGAAACAGCGCTTCCGCCTTCGATCCGTTGGGTCATCGTGGGGAGTGAGAAGGCTCTGCCGGATAGTCTGGTGCGGTGGCAACGACTTGCCGGGGACCGCATCGCCTGGTGCAACTCGTATGGACCGACTGAAGCCACGATCACGGCGAGCTACTTTGTGCCGGAGCGACAGAAGGATTGGATGTCGGCAGCTACGGTGCCGATCGGCCGACCGATTGCGAACGTGCAATTGTATGTCCTCAATCCTGCCTTGCAACCGGTTCCGATCGGGGTGGCAGGAGAGCTCTACATCGGTGGGGTTGGCTTAGTCCGAGGGTACCATCGTCAGCCGGCTTGGACTGCCGAAAAGTTTCTCCCGGACTGTTTCAGCCACGCACCGGGCCGGCGACTGTATCGGACCGGCGACAAGGTCCGGCGACTCGCGGACGGGAATGTGGAATTTCTCGGGCGATACGACGACCAAATAAAGGTTCGCGGATTCCGGGTCGAACCGGAGGAAATTGAGGTTCGGGTGAAGCAACATCCGGCCGTGAAGGATGCGCGGGTCTTCCAGGAATTGAACGCTCAGTCTGGTTTGCCGGCTGGGGCACGAAGGGGAGAGCCGCAATTGGTGGGCTATGTCGTGTCGCGGGCGGAGGGCGGCGTGACGGCGCAGGATCTTCGGAGTTTCCTGGCCGACCGTCTGCCCGGGTACATGATTCCCACGGCATGGGTATTCCTCGACGGCTTTCCGCTCACATCGCGTGGGAAGGTGGATCGTCAAGCCTTGAGGAATCTCGCCGGACGGATTCAGATGGCGGAGCCACGGTCGGCTCCACTTCAGACCGAGACCGAGCGGGCGATCGCAGACATTTGGAAAGCTGTTCTCGGCCTTGAAGCAGTCGGTCGGCACGACAACTTTTTCGATCTCGGCGGGCATTCTCTTCTCCTCGGTAAGGTGCTGACGCAGGTTCGCTCACTGAGCAAGCGGCCACTGGGGATGGTGGAGTTATTTCAATATCCCACCGTGCAGGACTTGGCCGCATATGTCACCGATGGGCGGCCCCTCATGGAAGGTCGTGGAGCGGCTGCTCAAACCGAACAGACACAAGAGGTAAAGGAACGACGAATAGCAGGCGCGCAACGGTTGAAGCGGCAGCGAGAACAACGACGGACGATGACACGCGGAATCTGAGATGGATCGAAACAGCGGCGATCAAGCCAACGAGCATGATGGATTGGACATTGCAGTCATTGGACTGGCCTGTCGCTTTCCCGGCAGCTATGACAGCACGGCATTCTGGACCAATCTGCGCGACGGAGTGGAATCCATTACAGCCCTTAGCGAGGAGGATCTGCGATCAGCTGGCGTTCAGGCGCGTCTGCGTCAGGATCCGAGCTATGTTCGAATGCGGGGCATCATCGACGGGATCGATCTCTTCGATGCCGATTTCTTCGGCGTGACGCCCAAAGAAGCCGAGTCGATGGATCCGCAGCATCGGCTGTTTCTCGAATGTGCGTGGGAGACCTTCGAACATGCGGGCTATGACCCTGAACGGTTCCACGGATCGATCGGTGTCTACGCGGGCTCAAGTACCAGCGGTTACCTGTTCAATCTTTTCCCTGATGGCGTGCTGTTACAGTCGGCCTCCGATATGGCGAGACTGCTTGGTGTGGAAAAAGATTCGCTGCCAACCCGCGTGTCCTACAAATTGAATCTGGAAGGGCCAAGCATCGCGGTCCAGACTGCCTGTTCCACATCCCTGGTCGCCGTCCACCTGGCTTGTCAGGGGTTGCTCGCCGGCGAATGCGACATGGCGCTGGCGGGCGGCATCTCCGTCAACGTGCCGCAAGCAGTCGGCTATCTCTATCAGAAGAGCGGGATTGCCTCTCCCGATGGACATTGTCGGGCCTTTGATGCGGACGCACGTGGAACGGTCGGAGGGAGTGGGGTGGGAATCGTGCTCTTGAAGCGATTGGACGAGGCACGAATCGACAGGGACCATATCTTGGCAGTGATCAAGGGCACCGCGATCAATAACGATGGAGCGCATAAGGTCGGGTACACCGCGCCGCGAGTCGAAGGGCAGGCCAAGGTGATCCGGGCGGCACATGTGGCGGCCAGGGTCGAGTCGGAATCGATACGATATGTCGAAGCGCATGGTACCGGGACACCCATGGGCGATCCGATAGAAGTTGCGGCCCTCACCCAGGCATTTCGTGCCGGCACCGACCGAAACGGTTTCTGTGCCATCGGATCGGTCAAGACCAACATCGGACACCTCGATGCAGCGGCAGGGATCGCAGGGCTGATCAAGACAGCCCTCGCTCTGTCGCACAAACAGATTCCTCCCAGTCTGCATTTTTCCTCGCCGAACTCAGAAATTGATTTTGCTGAGACGCCTTTCTACGTCAATACAAAACTGACCGACTGGAACGCACACGATAGTCCTCGACGTGCCGGTGTCAGCTCGTTCGGCATCGGCGGTACCAATGCGCATGTGATCATGGAAGAAGCACCACCGGTTGAGCGTGAGCCGCATCGTGTCGATAAACGTCCGAGGCTTGTCGTGTTGTCCGCCAAGTCCGAGGCGACGCTGAACGAGATGACGGCTCGATTGGTCGTCTATCTTCAGCAACAGCCGGCGGTTGAATTGCCGGATGTTGTCTATACGCTGCAGACCGGACGAAGAGCATTTTCCTATCGGCGGTGGGTGGTGGCCGATAACGTGGAATCTGCGACGCGCGCCTTGAGCCGGCACGACTCTGTGAAAACGATCGCCCAAGCCGGCGAACCGAGGCCGGTGGTGTTTCTGTTCTCGGGGCAGGGCGCGCAGTATTGCACGATGGGACGTGGTCTCTATGCCCAAGAACCCATTTTCCGTGAACAGGCGGACCGATGCGCAGCTCTTCTCGTTCCTCACATTGGAACGGACATCAAGTCGGTTCTGTTTGACGAGTTCCCGTCGGATCCGGAAAGGCTCCACCGCACGGCGTTAACACAACCGGCATTGTTCGTGCTGGAGTATGCGCTTGCCAAACTTTGGATGAGCCTCAATGTGCATCCTGCCGGCATGATCGGACATAGTATCGGGGAATATGTTGCCGCCTGTCTCTCAGGTGTTTTCTCGCTCGAAGATGCGCTGCGATTGGTCGCGGCTCGCGGACGACTCATGCAGAGTATGCCGCCCGGTTCGATGCTGGCCGTGTCGATGTCGGAAGCTGATGCAACATCTCTTCTGCACGAAGACTTAGACCTCGCGGCGGTCAACGCGCCGAGTCAGTGCGTCCTGTCTGGGTCGGAACCCAGCATCAAAGATCTGCAAGAAACTCTGACGAAAAAAGGTGTACAGAGCGTACGGCTTCAAACTTCCCATGCGTTTCACTCCCGCATGATGGACCCCATCCTGGAATCCTTCAACGCACAAGTCGCCGGCGTCGCGCGTCACGCGCCGACTATTCCCTGGATTTCCAATGTGACCGGCGACTGGATTATGCCCGATCAAGCCATGGATCCATCGTATTGGGCTGATCATTTGCGACGGACCGTCCGCTTCACCGACGGTATCGAGACATTGTGCCGGGAGCCGGAGCGAATTCTGCTTGAAGTGGGACCGGGACAAACCTTATGCACATTGGCTCGGCGACAGATTGATGGACGGCCGGTGATGGCGTTGGCCTCTCTGAGCAAACCGCGAGACGGTTCTTCCTCAGCATTCGAACCGTCAAGTTTTCTTGAGGCGGTCGGGCAGCTCTGGGCAACCGGTGTAGCAATCGATTGGGCCGGGTTGTATTGCGGCGAACGTCCTAGGCGACTTCCCCTGCCCACCTATCCATTTGAACGTCGACGGTTCTGGGTAGAACCGGTCAAGCCATCATCTTCGACAAGTCAGAATGAAGCGCGCTCCAAGAAACCGAATATCAGTGACTGGTTCTACGAACCGTCGTGGAGGCGATCCAGAGCAGCTCTACCGGCTCACCCCATTCGGGGCGGCTCATGGCTGGTATTTGTCGGCGAGCGGGGAGAAGGAATCGGCATCGTCGAGCAATTGGAATCAGATGGACGGCTGGTCGTGACGGTATCGGCAGGGGAGCGATACGAACGACACGCAAAGGGAAGGTATTCGATACGCCCCGGAGTTCGTGAGGACTATCACAAGTTGATCGAGGATTTGCGTCGACAGGACCCATGGCCGGATCGGTTGGTGCATTGTTGGAATGTACGCCCTCGCGATGGTTCGTTATCCGTCGAGACTTTCCGCCGCGCCCAAAATAAAGGTTTGTACAGTCTCCTGTTCCTCTCCCAGGCTTTGGGAAGCAGAACATCAGCGAATCCGACATTCATGTGCATCCTGACAGTCGGGTTGCATGATGTCACAGGAGAAGAAACGTTGCGTCCGGAACTGGCTCCGATCGTGGGGGCCTGTCGGGTCATTCCTCAGGAATACGGCAATCTCACATGTCGGGTGGTCGATCTCCAAGTATCGACACCTACTGAGGAAGCTCTGACGCGTTCTGTGATCGCGCAACTTCTTGCCGAGGATCCTGCTCGACAGGATGAACCAATCGTTGCGTACCGGGGAATGCATCGATGGATCCCGACATTCCAGCCGGTGAAGCTGGACCATTCGGACGAACGGCCAGCCTTACTCCGGGCACGAAACGTCTATCTCATCACCGGTGGGCTTGGAGGAGTCGGTCTTCAACTCGCCGACTATCTCGTCCGGACCGTCAAGGCGCGTCTTGTCCTCATAGGTCGCTCAAAGCCGACAGAAGGACAGGTGCAGCAACTGAAGACGCTCGAACAAGTCGGCGGAGAAATTCTCACCATCCAGGCGAATGTGGCCGATGAGCCGCAGATGCGGTTCGCGTTGGCGCAGGCTCTGGATCGGTTCGGCGCAGTGCATGGAGTGATACATGCCGCCGGGGTGCCAGGAGGAGGACTGATCGATCTCAAAACCGCGGAGGCCGTGGAGACTGAGTTTGCTCCAAAAGTAATCGGCGCTTTGGTCCTCGACCATGTGTTGCGTAAAGTCCCATTGGATTTCATCTGCTTCTGTTCCTCCTTGAATGCGCTGACCGGAGGAGTGGGACAAGTCGGTTATTGTGCCGCCAACGCCACCTTGGATGCGATGGCTCACGCGCTCTCGAAGCGTGGGTCGCGTGTCGTCTCCGTGAACTTCGATCGGTGGAATGAGGTTGGAATGGCGGTGCAGGCCGAAGCCCGGTTGAAAACCTTACAGATCGATGCGTCGGAATTCGACGGCATGGCGGCATCGGAAGCGCAGGACGTGTTCGGCCGTATCTTGCACGGATGGATCTCTCCGCAGGCCATCGTGTCCGTTCGAGACTGTTCATCCCTTGTAATGCAGGGCGCCGGAGCCGCGCTTTTGAACGTCGTTGGTATCACGGCCAAGGGAGGAGATGCGAGCCAAGAATTGCTCCGTGGCAAGGCGAATCAGATAGCCGGCGCGGCGATTGAGGACAAAGTGACGTTTGTCTGGCAACACATTCTCGGCATCGAGCGCATCGGTTTGCATGACGACTTTTTCACATTGGGCGGCGAATCATTGGCGGCTCTGCAGATCTTGAACCGCGTGCAGGAGCTTTTCGGTACGGAGATCTCTCTCAAAAAGTTTTTTGAACATCCGACGGTCGCCGGACTGTCCGAACAAATCCGGTGTCCACAGAAGGGCGGCATCACGGCGGTACCGGACATCGTTCCGCTTCCTCGAAAAGCCAGCTCTCAACGGATGAGTTCCGTCCATTCGGGGGGGGCGGGCCGACCGGAATCATGAGGAACGCACGACGATGAGTTTGCTCCGCTTTTTGTACGGTAATTCCTGGCGACTGGTCATCCTCTCTATGGTCGCCGGCTTGATCAGCGGCCTGGCAAGCGCGGGAATCATCGCCCTGATCAATTCAGCTCTGGAAGAGAGCCAGCGCACGGTTGCCCTCGGCTTGAGTTTTCTTGGAGGGGTCGTGCTCGTGGTGGTTACGAAAGCCTTTTCAGAGGTGGTGCTGACGAGATTGGGCCAGGACATCATCGCCCAGCTCCGGATGCATCTCAGCGAACAAATTCTCCGCGCTCCTCTCCGACACGTGCAGGAACTTGGCCGCCATCGATTACTGGCCGCACTCAACGAAGATACGGATGTCATTGCTCATGCCTACGTCCAAATTCCGTTGATTTGCGTGAACGGTGCAACGGTTGTCGGTTGCCTCGCATATCTCGGATGGCTCTCATGGACCATGTTGGCCATCGTTATCGGCTTCATGATTTTCGGCGCGCTATCGTTCCAAACGCAGGAGAAGCGAGCCCTCCATTCGTTCAAGCAAGCTCGAGAAACGAACGACACCCTCTTCCGCCATTTTCAATCGATCCTCGAGGGCATCAAGGAACTCAAGCTTCACCGTGAACGTCGCCATGCATTTCTCACCACCGCACTCCGGCCGACAGTGACCAGTTACAAGGGCGACTTCGTCGAGGGCATGACGGTGTATGCCATCGCCACCAACTGGGGGATGTTCTTGTTCTACGCGGTGATCGGGCTCGTTCTCTTCATCCTCCCGGAGTCGCTGGCGCTGACTCCTCAAGCGGTTGCGGGATCGACACTCGTGCTCCTGTATATGATGGGGCCGTTCGCGCAGATTGTTGAAACCCTTCCGACTGTCGGCCGCGCAGATGTGGCACTGGAAAAGGTCGAAGCGTTGGGGCTGTCGTTGGAAGCGGCCTCCGCGCAGGACCAGATCGAGAAACGTGAAACGATCAGGACCAACGGCGCTGGTGGACCCGTTCTCAACGTCCCGTGGAAGCGGATCGAGATGGTCAGTGTGACGCATCGATACTTCCGGGAGGAGGAGGGCAGTTTTCATCTCGGTCCGATCGAGCTCAGTTTCACGCCAGGTGAGCTGGTATTTCTTGTGGGTGGAAACGGCAGCGGAAAGACCACGCTCGCTCTGCTCCTGTTGGGGCTCTACGCGCCGGAGTCCGGAACGATTCGTCTCGATGGAGTTCCGATCGACGAAGTCAATCGCGAGAACTATCGTCAGCTCTTCTCCGCCGTCTTCTCCGATTACCATCTGTTCGACATGTTGTTCGGGTTGCACCAGTCCGACCTCGACACGCAAGCACGCGAATACTCGGACCGTCTACAGCTTCGCGACAAAGTGCGGATCAGAGACGGAGCGTTATCCACGCAAGCGCTTTCACAAGGACAGCGCAAACGCCTGGCATTGTTGACCGCCTATCTTGAGGACCGTCCGTTCTATGTGTTTGATGAGTGGGCCGCCGATCAGGATCCGATTTTTCGTAGAGTGTTCTATGAGGAGCTGCTGCCTGACTTGAAGGCACGCGGAAAAACGGCACTCGTCATCACCCACGATGATCAATACTTTTCTGTCGCGGACCGATGTCTCCGGATGGACCTTGGAAAGATCACAACAGCGACAGAAGGAGTGGGCGCATTTCGATAAACGGCATCGTCGTCGTCATGCGGCAATCGGCGTAACAGTCTCAAGGTTGCCGCACTAGTGAAGGAAGGAGCGCGTCATGACCGTTCAAGCGGGTGAGATGAAGAGGATATTCCCGACGCAGCCGTATTCTGTAGTGCAGGAAAGAGAAAACAACCACTATCTGGCGCGACAAGCAGAAAGGGAGTCGAACGCCCGTAGTTACCCGAGACGGCTCCCCTTGGCGCTCAGCAAAGCCAAGGGTATCTATGTGCAGGATACCGACGGCCGCATCTACATCGATTGTCTCGCCGGAGCCGGCGCTCTGACGTTGGGGCACAACCACCCGGTCGTATTGGAGGCCATCCAGCAATTGTTGCGGGAAGGCGTACCCTTCCAGACGCTGGATCTGACGACCCCTGTGAAAGACCGATTTGTCGATGCTCTCTTCGGTGCGTTGCCGAAAGCGTTTGCAGAAGACGCGCGTATCCAGTTTTGCGGACCCTCCGGTGCCGATGCCGTTGAGGCTGCCGTCAAGCTGGTGAAGACGGCGACCGGTCGGCGAACGATTCTGTCGTTTCATGGCGCCTATCACGGAATGACGCACGGCGGTCTGGCGCTGACTGGTCACCTGGGACCGAAAGCCGCCGTCAGTGGTCTGATGCCGGATGTTCAGTTCCTTCCCTATCCCTACGAGTATCGTTGTCCATTCGGCGTCGGTGGCGAGGAAGGACACCGCCTCTCCAGCACCTATATCGAGCGGTTACTCGACGATCCGAACAGCGGTGTCGTATCACCGGCCGGTGTGATCTTGGAAGTGGTTCAGGGTGAGGGAGGTGTGATCCCTTCGCCTGATGCCTGGCTACGGGACATTCGAAGGATCACGAGAGATCGCAATATTCCCCTGATCATCGATGAGATTCAGACCGGTCTGGGACGCACCGGTTCGTTGTTTGCGTTTGAACGGGCCGGGATCATTCCTGACGCGTTGGTGCTGTCGAAGGCAATCGGAGGCGGGCTGCCGTTGAGCGTGGTGGTATATCGAGCAGAGCTGGATCAGTGGCAGCCGGGAGCTCATGCCGGCACCTTCCGAGGAAACCAGATGGCCATGGCTGCGGGGGCGGCGACCATCGAATTTGTCCTGACCCATCGTCTCGATCAGCACGCTCAGATCATGGGAGAGCGTCTCTTGTCGCATCTGCGTAATGCCCGAGCGTCGTTGCACAGTTTCGGCGACGTGCGAGGACGTGGGTTGATGATCGGCGTCGAAATCGTCGATGTCAATGCTCGTCCCGATATCGGTGGAGCCCATCCCGCGGCTCCGGAAGTTGCGCGAAAGATTCAATCAGAGGCCCTCAATCGCGGTCTGATCCTTGAGTTGGGCGGACGCAACGGCAGTGTTGTGCGGTTTTTGTCGCCGCTCATTGTCACAGCCGAGGAAGTGGAGATGATTGCCTCCACTTTCTGCGAAGCCGTCCGCGCAGCGGAGCAAGATTCACGTTTATGAAGCGAGTCGTTCTTCCGTTGGTCCTCCTCTTGCTCGTGTTGGCGACAGGTCTCGGTTATGCCGTGATGACGATTCGAGCCTCATTGCCGATGTTGGACGGCAAATTGGACGTCACGAGCTTGCACGAACCGGTCACGGTCGCCTCGGATGCCTACGGTATCCCGACGATCACGGCTCGCTCACGAGGAGACGCGATTCGCGCTCTCGGTTATGTCACGGCGCGTGATCGCCTTTTTCAAATGGACTTGCTGCGGCGTACAGCCGCAGGGCGGTTGGCCGAGATTCTCGGCGAGACGATGCGCCAAACCGATCTTAAGCAGCGGACTTTTGGTTTCAGTGGGACAGCCGGAGCCATTGCTGCGCGGCTGCCTCAAGATCAACGAGATGCCCTCGACGCCTACACAGAAGGGGTGAACGAGTACTTGGCTCAGATGGAAAACCCGCCGTTCGAATTCTTGCTACTCGGCTATGAACCGGATCCCTGGAAGGTCGAGGACAGTCTTCTCATCTTGCTTGGAATCTTCCAGATACTCAGCGGGACCGAGGACGATGAGCGGATGCGGACGGTGATGGAGCAGACGTTGCCGTCCGAAGTCGTCGCGTTTCTCGTTCCGGACAGCGATCCTTATACGGAAACGTTGTTAAATGGGAAGTCTCATGCTGCTGTCCGCTCGCTCATTCCTGTGCAGGCACTGGCGGCCTTACGGAGGCCGGTCGACCAGATGCAAGTCCGAAGGACGACCATGGTCCGTTTCGAGAGGAGTGGATTGGGTTCGAACGGATGGGCCGTCCATGGGGCCAAGACCGTGGATGGACGATCCGTTCTCGCAAACGACATGCACTTGGATATGACCGTTCCCAATATTTGGTACCGTGTCCAGCTTCGATACGAGCAGATCAGGGTGACCGGGGTTGTGGTTCCAGGCGTTCCGGTCGCCGTTGCAGGCACAAACGGCTTTGTGGCTTGGGGCGTGACGAATGTCGAGGGAGATTTTTTGGACCTGGTGCGCTTGGAGATCAATCCCGCCAATTCAAATGAGTACAGGACTCCTGAAGGATGGAAACTGTTCACGAACAGGCGGGAAGTCATCACAGTGAAGGGCGCGCAGGATTCCGTGGCGGAGTTCAAAGAAACGATCTGGGGCCCAGTGTCACAGGATCCTCTGTTGAAGAGGCCTGTGGCCGTTCGCTGGACCGCACTCGATCCGGAGGCCGTTGATCTCGGTCAGCTTGCTATGGATCGGGTCCGGTCGGTGGGCGAGGCCATTGCCGTGATGAACCGCGCAGGCGGACCTGCAAATAACGTCATTCTTGCCGACAGTAGCGGCCATATTGCCTGGACCTACACAGGCAGGATTCCCGTCCGCCGAGGATTTAACGGTTCGGTCAGTGTTTCTTGGGCAGACGGCCGCTTTGGGTGGATGGGATATGTGTCGCCGGAGGCCTTACCCAGAATTGTGGACCCTCCGTCAGGATTCGTTGTCAGCGCCAACCATCGCATGCTGGATGCCTCCTATCCCTATGTAGTCGGCCATTCCTTCGTCAACGGGTATCGCGCGTTCAGGATCTCTCAGCGGCTGGAGGCCATGACGAACATCCAGGAGCGAGACCTGTTTGACCTACAATTGGATTCGACCAGTCAATTCTATGAGTTCTACAGGCAACTCGCGCAAGAGCTCCTAACGGACAGTGTGATTCGACGCAGCCCGTCCTTAATGAAGGCCCGGCATGCCTTCACGGCCTGGAACGGGAAAGCTGACGCCGATAGCCGTGGCTTCGCGCTTGTACTCCGCTTTAGTGAACTGCTTTTACGCTCGGTGTTTGCTCCTTATTTGTCCACTTGTCATGAGCGCGACGCGCAGTTCAGCTACGACGGTGATTTGGACACTCCGTTACGTGAGCTTCTGACGACGAAAATCCCGGAGCTGAATCCGGATCCGGACCGTTTCTCCAGTTGGACGGAGTTTCTTCTGAACGCGGTCGAGCAAAGTGTCCGGGAATTGGAAGAGGAACATCCTTCCGTGTCACTGACCGAGCTCACTTGGGGACAACTGAATCGTGTAAGGATCGAGCATCCTCTCGCCGGGGCACTGCCGGGACTGGGGTACATCCTCAACATGCCGGATAAACCTGCGTCGGGATGCGGGCAGTGCATTCGGGTGATGCAGGATGGCCTCGGAGCGAGTCAAAGGCTCGTGGTATCCCCTGGCCATGAAGACGAAGGCATTCTTCATATGCCCGGTGGACAGTCCGGACATCCGCTCTCACTACACTATCGGGATCAGCACCACTATTGGAGTGAGGGATTGCCGCTTCCCTTGTTGGCAGGAACACCGGTCCATACGCTAACGCTGGTTCCTCGTTCACGAACCACACAGATTGTTGCTGAACAGAAACCGGCATCTGACGAACTTCAATTACACCAGGAGGAGGGACGATGAACAGCGAGGAACGTGAGGACACAACCGTATACAAGGTCGTCGTGAACCATGAAGAGCAATACTCGATCTGGCCATCCTATCGCGAGAATCCGCTCGGCTGGAGAGACGAGGGGAAAACCGGCCTCAAGGCCGAATGTCTGGCCCATATCGCGGAGGTCTGGACCGACATGCGCCCGTTGAGTTTAAGGAAATGGATGGACGAACAGGCCAACGCGGAACAATCGACATCCTCATGCTGACCGTTTCACACGTATCTCCATCAGTCGTCACCCATCGGCCCGTCAATTCGGGAATGCGCTTAATTTGTTTTCCATATGCGGGCGGGGGAGCCTCCGTGTTTCGAAGCTGGGCCGACAGTGAGTTCTTGGCGGATATCGAAGTCTGCGCCGTCCAGCTTCCGGGGCGGGAGGCCAGGATCACGGAGTCGCCTGTCGGCGATTTGCGTCGGCTGGTGCAGATGTTGTGCGGGACATTGGAGCCCTATTTCGATCGACCGTTCGTCTTTTTCGGTCACAGTATTGGTGCACTGGTGGGGTTTGAATTGACACGCGAGTTGCGCCGGATCCGGGGTATCGAGCCGAGCCATCTCTTCGTGTCCGGTTGTCCGGCTCCACATCTCCCGGATTCAGAACGGATCTGTGATCTGCCTGACGACGAATTTCTCGAACGGGTGTGTCGGTTCAACGGCACTCCGCCGGAAGTCCTCAATCATTCGGAACTGATGCAATTGATGCTTCCCGCGCTTCGCGCCGACTTTGCGCTTCGCGATCGATATGTCCACCGTGAGGAGCCGTCGTTGAGCTGCCCTATCACCGCATTCGGAGGGATGAGCGATAAGCATGTCGACGGTTTAATGTTAGGGGCTTGGCGACAGCACACTCGCGAGCGATTTCAATTGTGGCTGTTTCAAGGAGATCACTTTTTTGTAAGGAGCGCTCAAGGACTAATGCTGGAAACTCTCTCCACTGTGTTGTCCCTACATCAGAGGACCGCGCGATGACCGCCAACCACAATAATACTGCGCCGATACCCGTAGTGGAAACAGGAGGAGAGTCTGTCGGTCGGCTGTCTTGCCGGGTGAGCTACTTGGCCTCGGATACCCTCCTTCCTGTCGTGGTCAATCCCACAGAGAACCAGTCGTTGGCAGAATACCGAAACGCCATAGAGCGGGTGGTGAGTACACATCTGTCGACCGTGGGAGGTCTGCTGTTCAGGGGATTTCCGATCGAATCGGCGGCTGACTTCGAAGCCTTCGTCCGGATGATTTCGCCTGACCTGGCTTCTTACGAGTTCGGATCAACACCACGGTCTCAGGTCCACCATCAGATTTATACATCGACGGAATATCCTCCACATCAGCACATCCCCCTGCACAACGAACAAGCCTATACCGCCGAGTGGCCGATGAAAATCTGGTTTTATTGTGCGCAGGCGCCGCCGGAAGGAGGCTACACGCCGATTGCGGATAGCCGCGAGGTGTATCGGCAGATCCCGATCCGTATCAGAGCGCGGTTCATCGAGAAGGGTGTGATGTATGTGCGCAACTACGGGAACGGACTGGATGTGCCCTGGACCAAAGTGTTCAACACCGTGGACCGTCGAGTCGTAGAACGGTTCTGCCGTGCGGCTGGGATCGCCTATGAATGGAAGCCGGACGGAGAACTCCGCACGCGTCAGGTCTGTCAGGCCGTTGCCGTCCATCCCCGCACCGATGAAACGGTCTGGTTCAACCAAGCGCATCTGTTTCATGTCTCGAATCTGGAGCCGGCCGTCCGCGAGGCGCTGCTGTCCGTGGTCAGTGAGGCGGATCTTCCTCGGCAGGCCTGCTACGGAGACGGAACCCCGATCGAGACGGCCGTATTGGACGAAATCCGGGATGCCTATCAATGCCACGCCGTCCAGTTTCCGTGGCAGGAAGGGGACGTATTGATGCTGGACAATATGCTGGCGGCGCATGGGCGCACGCCCTTCAAGGGACCGAGAAAAATTCTGGTGGCGATGGCTGAATCGAGCAAGAGTTGACGGTGAAACCGATACATTCCGACGCACTCATTACCGGCGCGACGGCGCCGGCCGGGCCTCAATCGAATGCGGACGTCTTTCCTACGAGCTTCGCGCAGCAGCGATTGTGGTTTCTCTCTCAGCTGGAACCGGACAGTGCCTCATACAATACGGCGCTGGAGGTACGGCTGCGAGGCCTGCTCAACCGAGCGGCACTGGCACAGAGTCTCGACGAAATCGTCCGGCGGCATGAAGTTCTCCGCACGACTTTCGATGAAGTGGACGGCGAGTTGGTTCAAGTGATCGCCGATGACTGTCCGATGGACCTGCCGGTGGTGGATTTCAGCATGGAGTTGCCGCCCGGGCGCGAGGCCTCGGCAGCCGTGGCCGCACGGGTGGAGGCGCATCGTCCGTTCGATCTCCGCACCGGACCCTTGATGCGGGTGCGCCTGCTCAAACTGGGGCCACAGGATCATAGGTTCATCCTCACGCTGCACCATATTGTCTGCGACGGGTGGTCGTCGCAGATTCTCGCGCGGGAATTCGTGACTCTCTACGAAGCGTTCGACGCAGGTCTGCCGGCACCGCTGCCTCCGTTGCCGATTCAGTATGCGGATTACGCGGTGTGGCAGCGCGGGTGGCTGCAAGGATCGGTCATTGAAGAGCGACTGGCCTATTGGAAAGAAAAATTGAAGGGGAGGTTGCCGGTTCTCGACCTGCCGACGGACCGCCCGCGTCCAGCCGTGCAGAGCGACCGAGGTGCGCGCTTTCCTTTTTCGGTGTCGCATGTCCTGACCGATCGGCTGCATGCATTGAGCCGCCGGCAAGGCGCGACGCTGTTCATGACGCTTGCGGCGGCCTTCCAGGTATTTCTGATGCGGTATAGCGGCATGGAAGATTTTTGCATCGGCACGCCGGTCGCGAACCGCCCGAAGCGGGAGACGGAGTCGTTGATCGGCTTTTTCGCGAACACGCTCGTTCTGCGGGCCGACCTCTCGGGCAACCCGCCGTTCGCCGACCTGTTGGCGCGCGTACAGGAAACAGTTCTTGGCGCGCAGGCTCATCAAGATTTGCCTTTCGAGCAACTGGTCGACACCCTGCAGCCGGTCCGTGCACTCAGCCATACGCCGCTGTTCCAAGTGATGTTTGCGCTGCAGACTTCACTCGCTCGGACGCTGGCCATCACGTCACTGGAAGTCAGCGCGATGGAGTTGGATGCTGGAGGAGCCAAGTTTGATCTGTCACTCGACATGGCGGAAGACGAGATCGGACTGGAATGCGCCTTTGAGTATAACCAGGATCTCTTCGATCAGAAGACTGTCGGCAGGATGGCAATCCATCTGCAACAGCTTCTGGCAAGCATCGTCGACGACCCACAGGCGCGTCTCAGCGATCTCACCATACTGACGGCAGCTGAGCGTCGGAAGATTCTGATCGAGTGGAATGACACTGCGGTACCGGATGCCGCTGATGGCCAGGTGGCCCGTCTCTTTGAGGCACAGGCGGCGCGATCGGCGGAGGCCGTGGCCGTCGCTTGTGGTGAAGAAACACTCAGCTATCAGGATTTGAACGATCGCGCTGACCGGATTGCCCGCACGCTTTCGATTACCGGTGTCGGCTGCGAGACCGTCGTCGCCGTGCTCGGCGAACGTGGCATCGACTATGTGGCCATGATTGTGGGTCTATGGAAGTGTGGAGGAGTCTACCTGCCGCTCGATCCCGGACATCCGCCGTCGCGATGGATGTCCATTCTCGAAGCGAGCCGGGCTTCGATGGTGCTGACGACGGAGGCCTGGATGTCCAGGACACAGGACATGATCGCTCAGCTGCCACAGGCCGCGCGACCTGTGATACTCACGGTCGAGGCCTGTTTCTTAGAAAAGCCGGCTCTGTTTAGGGAGCGAACCGCGTGGCCGTTCGCGAAGTTGTCCTATGTGATTTACACGAGTGGATCGACCGGTGTTCCGAAGGGAGCGATGGTGACGGAGCGAGGGCTGGTCAATCATCTTCGGAGCAAGATCTCTATGCTCCAGCTTGGACCGACCGACATCATCGCGCAGACCGCGTCCCAGGGATTCGACATTTCGATCTGGCAGCTCACGGCCGCGCTCCTCTGCGGCGCCCGCACACTCGTCGTGCCCGACGAAGTCGCTCGCGATCCAGAGCAACTGCTTCGTTATGTCGATGTTCGGAAAGTGACCGTCCTCCAAACGGTGCCGACTTTGCTGCAGGGCATGCTCGACAGCGCTGCCGCGGCCGGAGCCAACGCACCGGCATTGACTCGCCTGCGATGGCTCTTGCCTACCGGAGAAGCGCTACCGCCTGCCTTGATCCGCCGATGGTTCGAGCGATACCGACATGTGCCGTTGATCAATGCCTATGGACCGGCCGAATGCGCCGACGATGTCGCCATGGCGACTATCACGGCACCACCGGACGAAGCCTATGCTCATGCTCCGATCGGCAAGCCCATCGCTAACATTCGGGGCTATGTCGTGGACGGCTGGCTGGAACCGGTGCCGATCGGCGCCGCAGGTGAACTGTGCGTAGCAGGAGCCGGCGTCGGCCGCGGCTATCTCCACGATCCGGCCAGGACAGCCGAGGCGTTCGTGCCGGACCCCTTCTCCGATGAACCGGGCGCGCGGCTCTATCGGACCGGCGACCGCGTCCGTCATCGTCCGGACGGGACGATGGAGTTTCTCGGACGCAGGGATCATCAAGTCAAAGTCCGGGGTGTGCGCATCGAGTTGGGCGAAGTCGAATTGCGGTTGCAGGCTCATCCGGATGTTCGCGAAGCGGCGGCTGTCGTGCGCCAGGACCGTCCGGGACAGAAACGATTAACGGCCTATGTGGTGTCTCGCGACGGTGCGTCGTGCGATTCCGATGTGTTGGTCCGCCTGCTGCGCGAGCAATTGCCGGAGCCGATGGTCCCCTCTGCGATCGTCACGCTCCAAGCATTGCCTCGCAACGACAACGGCAAGATCGACCGGCAGGCCTTGCCCGAGCCGGACCATGCGGCGGTAAAGGAATGGACTGCTGCCCGCACGCCGACTGAAGCGCGGTTGGCGGCGGTCTGGGCCGAGGTGTTGAGGTTGGAGCGTGTCGGCGTTCACGACAATTTCTTCGAGCTGGGCGGGGATTCCATCCTTAGTTTACAGGTGATTTCACGTGCCAAGGCACAAGGCCTGCCGCTCACACCGCGACATCTGTTCCAACATCAGACGATCGCCGAACTGGCGGAGGCCGCAGGCTGCAGGATTGAAGGAGTCGATTCGAAGCTGAATCACGGGATACGGGTTCAGAGACCGACAGATCCAGCCCTACTAGAAGCGGCGCGGCGATTGTATCCCACAATCGAAGATGTCTATCCGCTCACCCCGTTGCAGCAGGGGCTGCTGTTTCACAGTCTGTACGAACCGCAATCCGGCGTCTACATCGAGCAGCTGAGTTGTCGTCTCCGCGGCCACCTTGATCATGCCGCATTCCTCGATGCATGGCGGATGGTGATCGCACGCTCGACACCGCTCCGCACCGCGTTTGTGTGGCAGGAACTCGACAGGCCCGTGCAGGTTGTGTTGCCGGGCGAGGCGCCGCCCATCATCGAACTCGATTGGCGCGATGCATCCGAATTCAACCAGAGAGAACGGCTACGGGATTTTCTCCGGAACGATAGGCTGACGGACTTCGACCTGACAAGACCGCCGCTGATGCGTCTTGCCTTGATCCGTGTGGCAGATGACGCGCGCTACCTGATTTGGACGCATCATCACATCGTCCTCGACGGCTGGTGTCTTCCCATCATTCTGGGTGATCTGTTCGCCTGCTACGCCTTCTTCAAAGGTGGTCCCGATCCAGGCGAGCCGCAGTCGCAACCGTATCGAAACTATGTTGACTGGATTGTATCGCAGGACCAGACGGCGGCGGAGCAGTACTGGCGCAAGACCCTGGCGGGAATCACTTCTACCACACCCCTTCCGACTGATCGCTCGCCGGACGGCGCGCAGTCAGATGCCGGATACGGCATGCATCGATTGACGATCTCAGCGGTCAGAACATCCGCCCTTCATGAGTATGCCTCCAGAGAACGCATCACGGTCAATACGCTGGTACAGGGAGCGTGGGCACTGTTACTGAGCCGTTACTGTGGCGAGGAAGACGTGCTGTTCGGCACGACGGTGTCGGGACGCTCTGCGGATATCTCGGGTATCGAAACAATGCTCGGGCTATTCATCAACACGTTGCCGCTACGGATCACTGCGTCTCCAGACGCCGTTCTGCAGGATTGGTTGCGAGGATTGCTGCAGCAGAATGCCGAGTTGCGCCAGTACGAGCATATTTCCCTCGCACAGATCCAGAGCTGGAGTCAGATGCCGCGCGGCACTCAGCTCTTCAACAGCCTCCTGGTCTTTGACAACCATCCGACTGACCAAACCCTGGATGACGGCGGCGCCGGTTTGACCGCTCATGATGTCTACCTGGAGGGCCAGACCAATTATCCGTTGACCGTCAACGTCGTGCCGGGCGAATCGCTCTGTTTTCTCCTGTCCTATCAGCAGAAGCGCTTTTCTCCTGAACGCGTGCAACATATCGCAGCGCATCTGGACCTGGTGCTGAGTCAGTTGGTCGCGCAGCCGGATCTGCGTCTCTCGGCGATCGGGGTGTTGGGGGCGGAAGAGCGGCGGCAGGTGGTGGAGGAGTGGAATGCGACACGACGAGAGTATCCGATAGGCGCGACAGTGCCGGAATTGATCTACCATTGCGTACTGCGCACACCGGCAGCGGCAGCGGTACGGTTAGATGAGCAGGTGTTGAGTTATGCGGAGTTATGGCGCCGAAGCACCGTGTTGGCAGCCCAGCTGCGACGGCAGGGTGTCGGTCCCGATGTGTTGGTGGGGATATGTGCCGAGCGGTCGCTGGAAATGGTCATCGGCCTTCTGGGGATCTTGCAGGCAGGCGGGGCCTACGTGCCGATCGATCCCAGTTATCCGGCCGATCGGATCGCCTACATGCTGGCCGACGTGGCGCCCTCTGTGCTGCTGACGCAACCGGCTCTACGGGGGCAGCTGCCGCCGTTCGCCGGGCTGTGTCTCGAACTCTCTGCCGCTGCGCCGGAAGAATCTGAAACGGCGTATCTCCCGCCGACGCCGGTGAGGCTGGAACATCTGGCCTACACGATCTATACGTCCGGCTCCACCGGGCGCCCCAAAGGGGCGGGCAACACGCATGGAGGATTACTCAATCGACTGCAATGGATGCAGGAATATTTCGGCCTGACGCCGGCCGACCGCGTGTTGCAGAAGACGCCGTTCAGCTTCGACGTGTCGGTGTGGGAGTTGTTCTGGCCCTTGATGACCGGCGCGGAGTTAGTGCTGGCTCTGCCGGAGGAACACAAGGACGGACTGCGACTCAAAGAGCGGATCCTCAAGCAGCAGATCACGACGCTGCACTTCGTACCGCCGATGCTGCAGGCGTTTCTGGAGACACCAGGGGTGGAGGTTTGTGCCGGAACGTTGCGGCGAGTGGTCTGCAGCGGGGAAGCGCTGAGCGAAGCGGTCCAGCGGCAGTGTTGGGCGCGGCTGCCGGGGGTGGAACTGCACAATCTCTATGGCCCGACGGAAGCGGCGATCGATGTGACGGTATGGTCGTGTGATCCGACAGTTCCAGCCGATCCAGTCCCGATCGGGCGACCGATCGCCAACACCCAAATTTATATCTTGGATGATCGAGGCGAGCCGATCCCAATCGGCGTCCCGGGGGAAGTGCATATCGGGGGCGTGAACGTGGCGCGTGGCTATCACCGGCGACCGGCGTTGACAGCGGAGCGGTTCGTGCCGGATGCGTTCAGCGCGGAGCCGGGTCGGCGCATGTACCGGACGGGTGATCTGGCGCGGTACCGGCCGGATGGCGCGATCGAGTATCTGGGCCGGCTGGACCATCAGGTGAAGATCCGAGGCGTACGCATCGAACTGGGCGAGGTCGACAGCTGCCTGCTCCAACATTCGGCGGTGCAAGAGGCAATCGTCGTGGCGCAGGACACAGTGGCGGGGAACAAACGGTTGGTCGGCTATGTGGTTCTCCGATCGGGTCACGAGGTGTCGGTCGAGGTTTTACGGCAATGGGTCGGGGAGCGGCTGCCGGATGCGTTCGTCCCAAGCGTCGTGCTGGCGCTCGCAGCTCTGCCGCTAACGCCCAACGGCAAGGTCGATCGCAAGACGTTGCCGGTTCCGGATCTGCTGGCACGGCGGACGCAGGCCTATGAAGAGCCGATCACAGAATTTGAACGAAATCTGGCTGCTATTTGGGCCGAAGTGCTTGGACAGCCGCGTGTGAGCCGGTTCGACAACTTCTTCGAGCTCGGCGGTGATTCGATCAACACGCTGCAAGTATTGGCACGCGCCCATCAGCGCGGCTTGAAACTGACTCCCAAGCAATTGTTCGAGCATCCGACGGTGGCGGCAGCCGCCGCAGTGGCGGTGCCGATAGAGGCGACTTCCGAAGTGGAGATATCGGGAAAAGACACAGAAATCGGCGGGCTCGTGGGCATTGGGCTGTCCGACGAAGACATGAGTAATCTGTTGGAAGAATTGAAATAGGAGACGGAGTGACGAAGTCCGCATTACCCGATCACATCGACTCGATCTATCCTCTCTCTCCGATGCAGGAGGGGATGCTGTTTCATACGCTCATGAATCCCGGCACCGGGATTTATCTGATGCAGAACCGGTATCTCCTCGAGGGCGACCTGAATTATGACGCGTTCGTGCGAGCGTGGAATGTCGTGCTCGACCGACATCCGGTGCTCCGAACCTCGTTCGTGTGGAAGAACCAAAAGCGTCCGCTGCAAGCGGTGCACAAACGGGTGGATGTGCCGATCGTCTCGCTGGATTGGAGAGGTCAGACCCGCCGCGAGCAGATCGCGCGGTTGGACGCCGAGCTGGAAGCCGAACTCCGGGAAGGATTCGATTTCGCAAAGGCGCCGCTTATGCGGCTGTGGCTGATCCGGCTGGCGGATGACCGTTACCAGTTCGTGCACAGCTTCCACCATATTCTCCTCGACGAATGGTGCATCTCTCTCCTCTTAATGGATTTCCTCGGTCACTATGGATCGCTTGTGCGGGGTGAGCGACTCACGCGCGAGAAACCGCGTCCCTATCGCGATTACATCGCGTGGTTGCAGAAACAGGACATCACTGCTTCGGAATCCTTCTGGCGGGGGTACCTCAAAAACTTCCCCACGCCGACGCCGCTGCCTTATGACCGGTTGCCGGAAGGCCTCGCCGACCAAAACGAAGACGCGGCGGATCACTGTTTGTACCTGAGTGCCGACACCTCGGCGACGCTCGTGGATCTGGCCCAGCGGCATCGTCTGACGGTAAACACGTTCTTTCAGGGCGCGTGGGCGCTATTGCTCAGCTACTACAGCAGCGAACGCGAGGTCCTCTTCGGGGTTACGGTGGCCGGCCGTCCGACCGAATTGCTGGGCGTCGAGTCGATCCTTGGTCTGTTCATCAATACTCTGCCGCTTCGAATCTCCATGCAGCCGGACCGTCCCCTGACGGATTGGTTGAAGGACCTGTTGGCGGAGAACGTGCGCGTGCGGCAGTACGACTATGCACCGCTCGTCCAGATGCAGCGATGGAGTGAGGTGCCGCGGGGGGAGGCGCTATTCCACAGTCTGTTCGTCTTTGAAAACGCACCGGTGGATCGGGAACTTAGCGAGGGACGGATCATTTTCAAGGGCGAAGAGGAACAGTACCGAGTCCACACGAACTATCCCCTTACCGTCATGGGATGGCCGGGACGAGAATTGGGGCTGAAGATTTCCTACGACAAGCGGCTGTTCGACCCCGATACGACCGGCCGCATGATCAGGCATTTCAAGACACTGCTCGAAGTGATGGCGGAACAGCCGACTGCTCGGCTCGCCGACCTATCGCCGCTCAAACAGGATGAGCGGCTGCAACTGTTGACCGAATGGAATCCTGAAGCCGTGGCTGCCTGCGAGGAACAGTCCGAAAGCCTCCCGCGGCTGTTCGAAGCACAGGTCGAGCGTCGTCCGGATGCGGTGGCGGTTGAATGCCTCGAAGAGAAGGCGACGTATCGTGAATTGAATCGGCGGGTCAACCGAGTCGCGCATGCGTTGGCCGAAGCGGGGGTGCAGCCGGACACCGTCGTGGCGCTGCTGGACGATCGTGGCATCGATCTGCTCACGATGATGCTGGGAGTCTTCAAGGCAGGCGGCGCGTATTTGCCTCTCGACCCACATCATCCTGTGTCGCGTCTGATACAGGTTGTGAAATTGAGCCGCTCCTCAGTCGTGCTCACGTCGCAGAAGTATCTTGCGCGACTGCAGGAAGCGGTCGTGGTGATCGATGAAGCGTCACGTCCCAGGCTCATGGCGATCGAACGGATTCTCGATGAAGCCTGTCGTGAAGATAACCCAGGCGATCGAGGACAATCCGAACATCTGGCCTACGTCATCTATACCTCCGGTTCCACCGGAGTGCCGAAGGGAGCGATGGTCACAAGGCGCGGCATGCTCAACAATATCCGCAGCAAGGTATCGGGGTTGGCGCTTGGGCCTGCCGACGTTATCGCGCAGACCGCCTCGCAATGTTTCGACATTTCCGTCTGGCAGTTCCTGACGGCGCTCACATGCGGAGCCAGGACGAGCATCGTTCCTGACGATACATCACAAGATCCATTTCAGCTACTCACGCATCTTGAACGGGTGGACATCACAATTCTGGAAACCGTCCCGGCTCTCCTCCAGGGCCTGTTGGATGCGGCATCGGAAGTACGATCCGATGCCGCGCCTCGGCTTCAAAGGCTTCGATGGGTCCTGCCGACCGGCGAGGCCCTTCCGCCGCCGGTGTGTCGCCAGTGGCTGGCCCGCTATCCGACAATTCCATTGCTGAACGCCTACGGACCAGCGGAATGCGCGGACGATGTGGCCGTCCATCCCATCCTTGAGCCGCCGGCGGCCGACATGACGCATATGCCGATCGGATGCCCGATCGAAGGGACCCGCCTGCACATTTTGAACGCCTGGTTGGAGCCGGTGCCGCCGGGGGTTTGCGGTGAACTCTATGTGGCGGGGATCGGGGTCGGTCGTGGATATTTGCAAGATCCCGCCCGAACTGCCGAAGTCTTTCTGCCGGACCGGTTCGGATCCGAGCCGGGCGCACGGATGTATCGGACCGGTGATCTGGCCCGTTATCGGAGAGATGGAGCTATCGAATTCGTCGGACGCGTCGATCAGCAGATCAAGCTGCGCGGGTTTCGGATCGAATTGGGCGAAATCGAAACGCATCTGTTGTCGAGCCCGCTCGTCCGCGAAGCGGCCGTGTTGCTGCATACCGACGCACGAGGCGAGAAACGATTGGCGGCCTATCTCGTCGGTCATGAGGAGGGAGGCCTGAGCGTGCCCGCATTGCGCGAACTCTTACTGCCGCAGCTCCCCGAATACATGGTGCCGACGGCGTTTGTGCCGTTGCCGGTGCTTCCTCGTACGCCGAACGGCAAGATCGATCGCCTCGCGCTGGAGGCGTTGGATCTGGGCGATCAGTTCGCCCGTTCCTATACGGCGCCGCGCACGGCGACGGAGGAAATTCTGGCAGGCATCTGGTCTGATGTGCTGGGTGTCGAGCGGGTCGGCGTTCACGACGACTTCTTCGAGTTGGGAGGGCATTCGCTGCTGGCGACGCAGATCATGTCCCGGCTCCGCAGCACGTTCCACGTTGAGCTTTCGCTGCGGACCGTGTTCGAGTCCACCAGCGTCGCGGCCTTGGCTGCAGCCGTGGATCGTGCGCGGGAAGACGTCGCGGCCATCCAGGCACCACCATTAGTACCGGTCGACCGCACCGGCCCGCTGCCCGCGTCCTTCGCCCAACAGCGTCTTTGGTTCCTCGCGCAGCTGGAGCCGGACAGCCCCTTCTACAATCTTCCGGCCGGGTTCCGCCTGCTGGGCAGGTTGGATGTGGATCTGTTGACGGCCGGTCTCAATCAAGTGATCGGGCGGCACGAAGCCTTACGGACGGTGTTTCAGGAAACCGACGGACAACCGACGCAGGTCGTGCTGTCATCGATGATGGTCGAGATTCCCGTCGTCGATCTCCGCGAGATCCCTGAGGAAAAGCGGACGGACGAGTTGACCAAGCAGACCGAAGCGGAAGCACAGCGAATTTTCGATCTGACGCGCGGGCCGCTGGTGCGCGCGCGAGTCTGGCGCATCGGGGAAGAGGAGTACGTGTTGCTGATGACCCTTCATCACATCGTCTCCGACGGCTGGGCGATGGACGTCTTGATCAGGGAATTGGTGACGTACTATCAGGCCGGTTTCTCGGGACAACCGTCAGCGTTGCCGCCGTTGTCCATCCAGTATGCCGATTATGCGGTCTGGCAGCGTGACTGGATGCAGGGGGCCGTGCTGGAGACTCAGCTGGCCTATTGGAAAGACCGCTTGGGGGATGCGCCGGCCGCCTTGGAGTTACCGACCGATCGACCTCGTCCCACGGTGCAGACCTATCGTGGCGCATGCTGCGAGTTTGCGGTACCGGGCGAGTTGGTGCAGCAGATCACAGGCTTTAGCCGACGGCAGGGCCTCACCCTCTATATGACCCTGCTCACGGCGTTCACGGCGTTGCTGCACCATTATAGTGGCCGAACCAGCATTCTGGTCGGCAGTCCTGTCGCGAACCGGCTCCGAATCGAGGTGGAAGAGCTGATCGGACTCTTCGTCAACACGCTCGTGTTGCGAACGGATATTCCGGACAACCCGCGCTGGATCGATCTGTTAGATCGTGTCAGAAAGGAAGTACTGGATGCCCAGACCCATCAAGATCTTCCCTTCGAACATCTGGTGGACGCGCTGCGGCCGGAGCGGAATTTGAGCCATTCTCCGCTCTTTCAGGTCATGTTCACCGTGCAGACGCCGGCGGAACAATCCATGGAACCCCCGGGACTTCGGGTGGACAACATGGAGATCGATCCAGGTACCGCGCTGTTCGACCTGTCACTGGACATGGTCGTCGAGCCGGACCGGCTGTCCGGGTCCTTCGAATACAATACGGATCTTTTCGATGAAAGCACCGTCCGAGAGTTTGCGGACGGCTTCCTGAAGATTCTGGCTTCCATAATCGCCAAGCCGGAAGGACGACTACACGATACGTCTCCCTTGACGGAACGCGAGCGTCACCTACAACTCGTCGAGTGGAACAATGTTCCGGGTCCGGATTTGACGCTCGACTATGTCGCGCGGTTCGCCGCGCAAGTTGAGCGCACGCCCGAATCTACGGCAGTCGTATGTCGGGAACAGAGTTGGACCTATCGGGAGCTCCATCAACGGGCGAGCAAGACGGCGGACGCGTTGGCGGCAGCCGGAGTCGGTCCGGACTCGGTCGTGGCCTTGCTCGGAGAACGGGGCCCTGGGCTGCTGGCGATGATCCTCGGAGTCCTGGAGGCGGGGGGCGCCTATCTGCCGTTGGATCCGCGGCACCCCAAACAGCGCATGGCGCAGATCGGGGAACTCAGCCGTCCGCTCGTTCTGTTGGTGACGCGGGAATGGGAGGCTCGAGCCACCGACCTGGTGAACGAACTTCCGGCGGACAGGCGGCCGCGGATGCTGACGATCGAACAGGTGATGGAGCGGGATATTGATCCGGCCGGTCTCAGACCGATCCGCGCAGCCGGACGCTTGGCCTATCTCATCTATACATCGGGCTCGACCGGCACGCCCAAAGGGGTGATGGTCGCGCAGGAGGGCATGCTCAACAATATCTTGTACAAGCTGGACAGTCTGGAGATGAGCGCCGACGATGTCGTCGCGCAGACCGCCTCGCAATGTTTCGACATCTCCGTCTGGCAGTTTCTGGCGGCCCTGTTGTGCGGCGCGAGGGTACACATCGTTCTGGACGACGTGGCCCATGATCCAACGGCGTTGTTGTATCACTTGGACGAGGCCGGCATCACCATCGTCGAGCCGGTTCCTGCGGTGCTGCAGGGGCTTCTTGCCGTTGATGGGAGCGTGCCTGCTTTGGCAAGAGTACGGTGGGTCCTGCCGACGGGGGAGGCCCTATCCTCGGCCCTCTGTCGTCGATGGTTCGCGCGCTACCCGACTATTCCATTGATGAACGTGTACGGACCGGCCGAATGTTCGGACGACGTCGCCACTCACGCGATGTATGCGCCTCCGGACGATGGGGACCGTCCGGTGCCGATCGGTCGGCCCGTTCCAGGCCTGCGTCTCTACATTCTGAATCGCCATCTGTCCCCTGTGCCGGTCGGCACAGCCGGAGAACTCTGTGTCGGAGGTGTGGGAGTGGGACGCGGCTATCTCCACGATTCCAAGCGGACGGCGGCGGCTTTCGTACCGGATCCCTTTGGACCGGATGCGGGAGCGAGGCTGTATCGCACAGGGGACCTCGCCCGCTATCGGCCGGACGGGGCCATCGAGTTTGTAGGACGCGTGGATCACCAGGTCAAGATACGCGGCTACCGCATCGAGCCGGGTGAGATCGAGGCCAGAGTGCTGGAGCAGCCGGGGGTTCTGGAAGCTGTGGTGATGGCGCGTGAAGATCAGCCCGGACAGCGGCGGCTGGTCGCATACGTGATACCGGATGGCCCGGAAGCGTTGGATCTCCAAGAAGTGCGGCGTCGGCTCCAAGACAGGTTGCCGGACTATATGATTCCGAGTTCGTTCGTCCTCATGGATACCTTGCCGCGGAGCTCAAACGGAAAGATCGACCGCCGAGCGCTGCCGGCTCCGGACCTCGCCGGACAGGCGGAACGCTCCTACCGGCCTCCGGCTACGCCGGCAGAGGCGGCACTCACGAAAATTTGGGAAGAAGTATTGGGGTTGGCGCAGGTCGGCACGCAGGACAATTTTTTCGAACTGGGCGGCGATTCCATCGTAAGCCTACAAGTGATTGCCCGGGCCAAACAGGTTGGATTGTTGCTCAGCCCCCGCCAGATCTTTCAACACCAAACGGTGGCCGAGCTTGCGGCGGTGGCCGGACGGGAAGCAGTGGTCGCGCTGGAAGCGGAGCAGGGAGCGGTCACGGGAGAGGCGCCATTGACGCCTATTCAACGCGCGTTCTTCGAATTGCCGCTGGTCAATCCTCACCACTGGAATCAATCGGTCTTGCTGGAAGCGAAAGAGCCGCTCGCGGAGTCGGCCTTGGAGACCGCGGTGGCGGCGCTCATCGCACACCATGACGCGCTACGGCTTCGATTCGTGCAGACGGATGGCGGTTGGCGCCAATCGCACGCGCCGATTCCGCAGGGGCCGCTTGTCCGCCGTGTGAATCTTGCCGCGCTCTCCGACTCGGAACGCTGTGCGTCGTTCGAAGCGCAGGCCACGCAGTGGCAGGGGAGTTTAAATATCTCGGAAGGGCCGCTCTTGCACGTAGTCTGGTTCGAGATGGGGGACGGTTCGTCTGATCGGTTGTTGATTGCGGTGCATCATCTTGCGGTGGACGGTGTTTCCTGGAGAATCTTCTTGGAGGATCTGCAGACCCTCTACCGGCAGGCCGTGGAAAACCGTCCGATACCATTGGCGCCCAAAACGACTTCTTTCCGCCAGTGGGCCGAACGGTTACGGCGGTATGCCGAAACCGAAGTCACGAAAGATCCGTCTTCCGCCGTCTGGCTGACGACAGAGGGAGAGCGATCGATCGTGCTGCCCGTCGACGATCCAACCGGCAGTGATCGGGAGGCCGCCTCCGAGACGCTGACTGTGTCATTGGACGAACGGGATACGCAGGCGCTGTTACATGATATCTCTGCCGCGTACGGAACGCAGATCAACGATGCGCTGTTGACGGCGTTGGTCCAGACGCTTGGTCGATGGATCGGTCTCGATCGTGTGACGATCGATCTCGAAGGGCACGGGCGGGAGGATTTGTTTCCAGAACTGGATATCTCGCGCACGGTCGGGTGGTTCACCAGCGTCTTCCCAGTGACCTTGGACTTGACACACTCGGATTCGCCCGGAGAAGCGCTCAAGACGGTGAAAGAACAACTGCGGAAAATTCCAGGCCGCGGTGTCGGTTACGGGATCGTTCGATATCTGACGAAGCACGGTCTCGAGGCAGCCGGGGCGCGCCCTGCCCCGCGGGTTCCGGTGGGATTCAACTATCTCGGACAGTTCGATGCGGTCGCCACGGAAGAGTCGTCCTTCGTTCTGTCTACAGAATCGGTCGGCAAGGAGCACGATCCCCGCAATCCGATGGAATATGAACTGGATATCAATGCGTCAGTCGTGAACGGATGCCTGGAGGTCATGTGGACATACAGCCGCGAACGCTATCGTTCTGGCACGATCACGTCCCTGGCGACGGCATATCAAAGAGATTTGCGAAGGTTGATCGCCCATTGTCTGTCCACCGACGCAGGCGGTTACACGCCGTCCGATTTTCCAAATGTGGATTTGGAACAGGACGCGCTGGACGCGATCTTAGAGCAAATGAACTGACTTGGAGCAGGCATGAGTAAGAAAAAGGATATCGAGTCGATTCATTATCTCTCTCCACTGCAAGAAGGACTGCTCTTCCATGCCGTGTCCGACGCGGATGCGGATCCATATTTCACGCAGACCGGCTTCATCATCGACGGAGAGCTGGACATCAAGCCGTTCGAGCAGGCCTGGCAAAAGGTGGTGGAGCGTCATCCCATTCTCAGGACCGGCTTCGTTTGGGACGGCCTCAAGAAACCCATGCAGGTTGCGCGGCGTGGCGTGCGGGTTCCGCTGCAACTCCTCGACTGGCGGGCCCATCACAGCCGCCGGCGGGACGAAGCGCTGGCGATGTTTCTACGCGAAGATCGCCGGAAACCGTTCGATTTGCTGACGCCGCCCATGATGCGGCTCACGCTGATCCAGATGGAGAATAATCGCTGGTATTTCATCAACAGCCACCACCACATTCTATTGGATGGTTGGAGCGTGGCGCTGCTCCTGCGCGAGGTGCTGAACTGTTACGACGCGCTGGCGCACGGGCGACAGCCGGTGCTACCACCCGTGAGACCCTATGCGGAGTATTTAACTTGGCTGAGGAGCCGCAATCTGGAGTCCGCCGAGATATTCTGGCGGAACGGCCTGGCGGAATTTTCGACACCGACCGCGTTGCCGCTGGAGATGCCGCAACGCGTGGCTTCCGACGAACTGAAATCCCTGCCGTACGCGGAGCAGGAAGTGCGCCTGTCGAAGGCGGAAGTCGAAACATTGACCGCCGCCGCCAAACGCCGCCGCCTTACGTTGAACACTTTGGCGCAAGGGGCATGGTCGATCCTATTGCACCGGTGCACCGGGGCGCGCGAGGTGCTGTTCGGTGCGACCGTCTCGGGCAGACCGGCGGAACTTCCCGGGTCGGACGTCATGGTCGGACTGTTCATCAACACGCTGCCGGTTCGGGTCACCCTGCCCCCTGATGTAAAACTGGAAGACTGGCTTGCTTCGCTACAGGAACAGAATAGCCTGCTGCGGCAATACGAGTGGACGCCTTTGTCACGGATTCAACGCTGGAGCGACACACCGGGCGGGCGGCCGTTGTTCGACAGTATCATCGTTTTTGAAAGCTACCCGGAAGATGGGAGCGACAGGGATCAGCTCGGTTTGCGGATCACTCCCTTGGCTTCTCACCGGCAAGATGCCGAGTATGTCCTGACGGCCGGTCGCAACAACTATCCGCTGTCACTGATGGTGGAGCCGGCCGCGGAGCTACGGTTGATTCTCTCCTATGCGCGCGAGCGGTTTGCACATGGAGACATTGCGCGCCTCCTTGGTTATTACCGCACGCTCCTGATGGCGATGGCGGAACGGCCGGAGGTCCGCCTGGGCGAACTGTCTCCGCTGAACGAGGCGGAGCGTGGCCGTCTTCTGATGGACTGGAACCGCACCATGGTTCCCGTGAAGAGCGAACGTATCCATGAACGGATTGCACGAGTTGCGCACGAACGATCCGATGCCGTGGCCGTCGTCTATGAGGGGCAGTCCTTGACCTATGGAGAACTGGACGCCCGGGCGAACCGGCTTGCGCAGTACTTGCAAAAACTCGGTATCGGTCCGGACATGAGGGTCGGTCTCTGTGTGGAACGATCGCTCGACTTGATCGTCGGATTGCTCGGGGTGCTCAAAGCAGGCGGCGCGTATGTGGCGCTCGATCCCAAGCTTCCGAAAGAACGGCTGGCTTTTATGCTGTCGGACAGCGGCGCACGGGTAGTCCTCACGCAGGCCGCATCCGGTGACCTGTCCAGCGATTCGATGTTGCGGCAAGTTTATCTTGACCGCGATTGGCCGGAAATCGTGGCTGGGACCGATGAGCCGCTGCGGCGTCACGTGCGACCGGAAAACTTGGCCTACGTCATCTACACTTCCGGTTCGACCGGGCGGCCGAAGGGAGTCACCGTCGAGCATCGTCAGGTCGTCAACTACGTTTCCGGACTCCTGTCGCGCCTCTCGCTCGATGAAGCGACCAGTTTCGCGACCCTGTCCACGGTGGCGGCAGATCTCGGCAACACCTCGATCTTCGGTGCACTCTGTTCCGGTCGCACACTGCACATGCTGTCGGTCGATCGGGGATTCGATCCCGACGCCGTCGCGGACTACATGGCCGGCCACCGGATCGACGTGCTGAAAATCGTGCCGAGCCATCTGACCGGCCTACTTGAAGCGGGACGGCCGGAGCATGTGCTTCCGCGGCGTTGCCTGATCCTGGGCGGTGAGGCAGTTCATAGCAGCCTTGTCGAACGGATCCGGACGCTCGCACCGGACTTGGAGATCATCAATCACTATGGACCTACGGAAACGACGGTCGGAGTCCTCACCCATCGAATCGATGCGGAACCGGACCGGCATGCGGCTATTCCAATCGGACGACCCTTGGCAAACAGCCAAGTCTTCATTTTGAATCCTGACGGTCAGCCGACGCCGGTGGGAGTCTCCGGCGAATTGTATGTTGGCGGTGACGGGCTGGCGAGAGGTTATCTCGCTCGTCCGGACCTGACTGCGGAGCGGTTTGTGCCGAATCCCTTCAGCGGGCGGGGCGGGCGTCTGTACCGCACCGGTGACCGGGCACGGTATCGACCGGACGGCACCGTTGAGTTCCACGGCCGCTTGGACAATCAAGTAAAGGTGCGCGGATTTCGGATCGAGTTGGGAGAAATCGAAACGCAGTTGCGGGGAGACGGCAGATTGAAGGACGCCGTCGTGATCGTGCGAGAAGCAGCCGACGGCACGAAGCAGCTTGCAGCCTATGTCGCGGGGCCGGCCGATCTCGACCTAGACTCAGTTCGGTCCCATCTGGCGGTTCATTTGCCGGATTATATGATTCCTTCCACCCTTACCGTACTGGATGCGCTTCCCCTGACCGCCAACGGCAAGATCGATCGAGCGGCGCTTCCTGACCCCGAGCAGGCACAGACGCCGCAGCGTGACGCCTACGCCGCTCCACGGAACGACGTCGAAACGACGCTTGCGCAAATCTGGGCCGATGTCTTGCATGTTGATCGGGTCGGAATTCACGACAACTTCTTTGCGATCGGCGGCGATTCCATCCTCTGTCTACAGATTGTTGCCAAGGCTCACCGCGCGGGCATCAAGCTAACGCCCAAACTGGTGTTTCAACATCATACGATCGCCGCTCTGGTGGCTTCTCTCGATGAACAAGTTCCCCTCACGGGAGCAGAAGAACCGCGCCCGGATACCGCGTCGATCGAACCGTTTGCTCTTGCGAGGGTCGATAAAAGTCAGTTGGACTCCATCCTTGCCCGATTCGGAGCGGATGTCGAAGACGTGTACCCGAGTTCTCCAATGCAACAGGGCATGCTGCTTCATTCCTTTCAAGGGGATAAGACGGGCGTTTATCACAACCAGCTGACATATACGTTCTCTGCTGACTTTGACGACCGTGCCTTCACGCAAGCCTGGCAACGGATGATCGAAGACCATGCCATTCTGCGGACCGGATTTCTGTGGAACGTCGCACCGGAACCACTGCAAATAGTTTTTCGCAGCATCCCTGTTCCGATCGAACGTCGTGATTGGCGAGGATTGTCAGATGAGAGGGAACGGGAAACTGCATTGCGTGAATACTTGGCGCAGGACCGGATACGCGGATTTGACGTTGCGAAACCACCGCTCATGCGGTTGTGTATCATCCGCATGAGGGAACAGCTATGGTGCATCGTGTGGAGCCTCCATCATGCAATCCTCGATGGATGGTGCCAGGCCCTGTTGCTTAAGGAAGTGCTGGAAACTTATTACCTGCTTCGGAGTGGGCAGGTCCCCAGGAAGCACTCCACATCATCCTACCGAAACTATATTCAGTGGCTCCTGCGGCAGGACATGACAGCGGCGGAAGCGTTCTGGAGGCAGTTTCTACATTCCTTCCACACGCCAACTAGATTGATTTACTCGACGAAGCCTGTTCGGCCTCTTGATCGCCGCTATGGAGAGCACCGAGTCGAGTTTTCACAAGGGCGCACCGCTGGAATCCATCGGCTCGCTCAATCCCTGCACGTGACGGTGAACACGGTGATTCAGGGGGCCTGGGCGATCCTCCTGTCTCGCTACAGCGGTGAGCAGGATGTCCTCTTCGGTATTACAGTTTCCGGTCGTCCTCCCGATCTACCAGGTGGACAGGCGATCATCGGGCTGTTCATCAATACGCTGCCTCTTCGGGTGCAGGTCGCCCCAGAGGCCAACTTGGAGAATTGGCTGCGCGACATTCAGGCAACTAATGTGGAGTTGCGAGGATACGAATACAGTCCCTTGCTCCGGGTGCAGGGATGGAGCGGGATCAAACGAGGAGTTCCACTTTTTGATAGCGTGCTCGTTTTTCAGAACTATGTGATCGACGATGCTATCGAGAAGCACAGTCAAGAGCTCGGCATTGATCTACTCGATGGCGAAGAAGGGTGGACCGACTTTCCACTGACCGTCACAGTCGTTCCAGATCAGCAATTATCACTGATCTTTTCGTATGACAGGCAGTGCATAGACGATCGATCGGTGGAATGCATAGCGGAGCATTGGGGACTATTGCTCGACAGCATGGTCGCAAATTCCGCATCCAGACTGACCGAGTTGTCGATTGTCTCGACTGGCGATCAGCAGCGACTGTTGGTCGACTGGAATGCGACCGAGCGGTCTTATCCTTCCCGTTGCCTGCACGAAATATTCGAATCCCAGGTTGAACACACACCAGATGCCATTGCGGTAATCTCCGAAGAGATTGCTTTAACGTACCGAGAACTGAACACCCGCGCCAACCAGCTGGCTCGGGTATTACGAGAAGAAGGTGTTGGGTCGGATGTCCTGATAGCCCTATGCCTTGAACGTTCTCATGACCTGCTTGTCGCGATGCTTGGGATCCTGAAGGCAGGAGGTGCTTATGTGCCGCTCGATCCGACGTATCCTAAGGAACGTTTGAAATACATGCTAAGGGATTCCATGGCACCAATAGCGCTAACGCACAGGAAACTGCTTGAGGGGATGAAGCTGGACGGCGTTCAGTTAATCGACATGGATGATTGGGGTCGAATGGTCGGTCAATCCGATCAGAACTTGCCGGTAACGCAATCGCCTGATCACTTAGCTTATGTCATCTACACCTCCGGATCGACAGGCAAGCCGAAAGGGGTCATGGTCCGGCATTGCAGCGTGGTGAACTTCCTCCTGTCAATGATCGAGGCTCTGCGTCCGTGCAATGACGAAGTTGTTGCGGCCACAACATCGGTTTCCTTCGACATTGCGGTCTTGGAATTGTTCTTGCCCTTGGTGATCGGAGCTAAAACGGTCATTGTAAGCCGCGACGTGGTGGTCGAAGGTCCTAGATTGGTTGCGGAACTCGAGCGGGTCGGCGCAACCTTCATGCAGGCGACCCCATCGGGATGGAGGTTGTTGCTCAGTGCCAAGCGTCTTCCAAAGCTGAAAGTATTGTGCGGTGGCGAGGTGTTTCCGCGGGAACTGGCTCGTGAATTCCTAGCCAATCAATTGAATCCCTACAATCTATATGGCCCAACCGAAACAACTGTCTGGTCAATGATAGCTTCTGTGACCCATGCCGATGATACCGTCCCAATCGGTCTTCCAATTGGCAATACTCAGGTGTACTTACTCGATGCTTCGTTCTGCCTAGTTCCGATAGGTGTTCCCGGTGAAGTCTATATCGGTGGTGATGGCTTAGCCAGAGGTTATTGGCAGAGACCAGAACTAACGGCGGAACGATTTATTCCGAATCCGTTCAGTCGGCAACCTGGTGGCCGGCTCTATAGAACCGGTGATCAGGCCCGTTATCGTCCGGATGGGACAGTGGAATTCCTTGGGCGTGTCGACCATCAGGTCAAGATCCGAGGGTATCGAATTGAATTGGGAGAAATCGAAGCGCGGATGATGCAGCATCCACACGTTCGGGAAGCCGTCGTGGTCGTCAGGGAAGACCGTCCGGGAGACAAGCGGCTGATTGCCTACATCGTGAGCGAGAGTCCCGCATGCGACGCAGCAGCCATCCGATCATTCACGGCCGAAACGCTGCCGGACTACATGGTCCCTTCCGTGGTGATGTTCCTGGATACATTGCCATTGACGCCGAACGGAAAGGTTGATCGGAAGGCCTTGCCGGTGCCGGATGACGATCAACTGTCGCCGCGCGACGGAGCCCCGGGCACCGCGACCGAAGAGATTCTGGCCGGGATCTGGGCCGAGATCCTCGGCCTCAAGCACCTCGGCGTCCACGATAACTTTTTCGAGCTGGGCGGCCATTCGCTCCTCGCGACACAGGTGGTATCACGGGTTCGCTCGGTCTTTCATATTGAATTGCCGTTGCGCGCTTTATTCGATCATCCCACCGTTGAAGAGTTTGCCGCTGCTGTCGACCGTTCTGTGGCAGCAGAAGGAGGTAGACAACTTCCGCCGCTTGTGCTTACGCCGAGAATCGAATCCATGCCGTTATCATTTGCGCAGCAGCGGCTCTGGTTTCTATGGCAACTCGCCCCGGACAGTCCGATGTATAACGTTCCCGTGGCTCTGCGAATCACCGGCTCCTTGGATGAAGCGGCGCTGGCAAACAGTTTCTATCAATTGGCGTGCCGCCATGAGGTAGTACGTACAACGTTTCCCATGAGCGGAGGTCAGCCGATACAGGTCATCGCCCCGGAACCCATACATTCGATGTCCGTATCCGACCTCAGGGATGTGTCGACGGACGAACGCGAGGCAATCGTTCAATCGCTGACGCGGGAAGAAGCACTAAAGCTATTTGATCTGTCGAGCGGACCATTACTGCGCGTGCACTTGTTGCGAATAGACGACCAAGAACAGGTCCTGCTCGTCACCATGCACCATATTATTTCAGATGCTTGGTCAATGACTGTACTTATTGATGAGATAACGAAGTTATACGCCGCATCTGTGACCGGACAGGCATGCTCGTTGTCGCCGCTGTCGGCGCAATACGCAGATTATGCGGTATGGCAGCGGACATGGCTGGCGGGAGATGTACTGGACAGACAATTGGCGTATTGGAAACAACAGTTGAAAGATGTTCCCGTGATTGCCTTGCCGACGGATCGGCCGAGACCAACTGTCCAGACCTACCGAGGTGCCATTCATTCTATGAGCATATCCAATGGTGTGGTGGACCGGCTCAGAACCTTGGGGCGAAGGCGTGGGGCGACGTTGTTTATGACCCTCCTGACTGTGCTGAAGGTGCTGCTTAGATATGAGACCGGTCAGCGGGACATCGTGGTGGGGACCGACGTGACCAATCGCAACCTGCTAGAAGTTGAAAACCTCATAGGCTTCTTTGTCAATCAAATCGTACTGCGTGTGGCTGTCGATTCTACGCTCTCATTCCAAGAGCTGCTTGATCGGGTTCGTGATGTGACGCTGGCGGGGCATGCTCATCAGGATGTACCGTTTGAAATGCTGGTCGCTTCCCTCAAGGTGAAGCGCGAGCTTCAGTACTCGCCCTTGTTTCAAATCAAACTGATTCTGCAACAAGCCCCTCCACCGGCAGACGAGCCTCCGGGCTTGTCGCTCAGCGTCATGGACAATGAAAAGACAACCGCCGAATTGGATATGTTACTCAATTTTGAAGAGAGCGCCGATGGATTGAGTGGATGGGTTGAGTACAACATCGATCTCTTCGATGCCGGGAGCATCGCTCGGCTTGCGAGATATTTCTCAGTGATTGTCGAGCAGGTTGCAACGAATCCCCACGTCACGGTTGAAGAACTCGAACGCATGCTGGCGGAGCACGACAATCTCCAGCGAACCAGATTCCGGCAAGAACATCACCAAGCGACCAGTAGGAATCTCAAGAGCATCCGGCGAAGGGCAATGAGCCCGCCCCCTATAAACCTCTCAAGCATGAGGACCGATCGATGAACGATTCAAATCAGAAAACCGAGACCATGCCAAGATTGAGAGGCATACGCCGGAAGGCCATCAGCTTATCCCAGGAGCACCTTGTGACGGCGGAACCGCTTCTCCCCGGGAAAGTGCTTCCCTTGCTGGTTCAGCCAACTGTAACAGGACTCAGCATAGTGGGTTGGGCCGAGCAACAACGAGAATGGGTGCAGACGCGGCTTCTGTATCACGGTGCCATCTTGTTTCGAAACTTTCAGGTCAACGGGGTCACAGATTTTGAGCAGTGTGTGACGGCCCTATCCGGAGGTGCGCTGGAGTATCGTTTCCGGGCCTCACCGCGCACGCAAGTGGGTGCGAATGTGTATACGGCTACCGATTATCCGCCGGACCAGAGCATTTTCCCCCACAACGAGCACGCGTACTCTCCGGTCTTCCCGCTTCAGCTGTTCTTTTATTGCGCTGTTCCGGCGCAAAACGGCGGAGAAACTCCGATTGGGGATACGCGCGAGGTTCATCGGAGTATCGATCCAGAAATCAAGCGACGATTCCTCAAGAAGCAAATCATGTATGTGCGTAATTATGGCGACGGTTTCGGCCTTCCATGGCCGACGGTCTTTCAGACTGAGGATAGATCTCAAGTGGAGGCATACTGCCGAAGCGTGGGAATAGAAGTGGAATGGAAGACAGGGAACCGACTGAGGACCAGGCAAGTGGGGCCGGCCGTCATGCGTCATCCACGAACCCAGGAGCCCATTTGGTTCAACCATGGAACATTCTTTCACGTCTCAACATTGGAACCAACCATACGAGAAGCGCTTCTGAAAGAATTCACTGAAGAGGATTTGCCTCAGAACACATACTACGGAGATGGGCAGCCAATCGAGCCGGACGTTCTTGAACATCTTCGGTCGATCTATCAGGAAGCCATGGTTGTGTTTCCATGGCAACAGGGGGATGTGTTGCTATTGGACAACATGCTGGCCCTTCACGGGCGCAGGCCGTTCAGCGGACCGCGCAAAATCTTGGTGGCGATGGCAGAAGCCTGCCGCGGAGCCGATTTTCGCCTAGTGGCGGAGGAGATGTGATCATGTCAGGGAGCGACGCACCGAATAGTATGGTCCAAGGGTATCGCCTGTCACCCCAACAAGAACGTGTGTGGTTGTTAGAGCGCGGTGCGCAGTCAATACGTCTTTTCGCCCGATGCCGCGTGATGCTCGAGGGCTCGCTTGATGCAGCGGTGTTGAAAATGGCGCTTGAGGATATCCTGCAACGTCATGAGATTCTCCGCACCACACTCCAATGTATTCCGGGCATGACGTTGCCTGTGCAGGTGATCGCAGAACAGAGTGCGTTGTCGCATCAGGAGTATGATTTGACGGGACGGATGCCTAGCGACCAGGAGTGTCAGATCGAAACGCTCCTGCAAGGATTGCAAGAGGAACGGGCCGATTCGATGAGCAGTTCGTCGATGCATACGATCTTGATAAAGCTCAGTGACGTCAAGCATCTGTTGATGATCGACTTGCCCGGCTATTGTGTAGATGGGGTGACATTCAAGAATCTCATCCGCGAACTCGAAGCAACCCACGAGGCCTATGCTCAAGGCGTCAGTGCTGTTCTCGATGATCCGTTGCAGTACGCGGACTTTGCAGAATGGCAGCACTCGTTATTGTCGGATGAAGCGGGGCAGGTTGGGCGTACGCATTGGCGCAAGCAGGCAGAGGGGATCGTCGGTCCGCTTGGAAATCGGTTGCCCTTCGAGCGGGCGCTCAGCGACGGTGTGAATCTCACTCTCAAGCGAATACCCATTGCCATATCGAAGAAGTGCTTGGCTCAAGTCAATTCCCTTGTCGAACAGAAGGCGAGTGCAAGCTCGACGTTTTTCTTGGCATGTTGGCGCATCTTGCTCCAACGGCTCATCGGACGAGAAGACATCGTGGTTGGTGTGGCCTGTGACGGCCGGACGCATGACGAAATGCGGAATGCCTTCGGGCCTTTTGCAAGATATCTCCCAGTACTGACCACTCTCGATCAGAACCTCCCATTTAGCACGGCTCTCGAGCGGCTCCAACAAGCTGTGGCTGAGGCTCATGAATGGCAAGAGTATTTCGCGTGGGAGGACATCCAGAACGCGCCAATACGCGGCGATGGTTCTTACTTTCCATTTTGTTTCGAATTCGAGGAAGAACAATCATCCTGCTCGAATGCCACGCTTTCATTCAGAATCGAGAGCAAAGAAACGTACCTCGATCGATTCAAAATTCGACTCGTCTGTCATCGAAAAGACGGTTTCATCGATGCCATATTGCAATACGACGAATCGTGCTATCCGGATGAAGTGATGGCATGCCTTGCGAAACAGTTGGAGACGCTTGTGAGTCAAGCTGCATGCCAACCAGAGGCAGCCATCGGTGACATCGAGACATTGGGCGAGCTGGAATGCCACCAAGTGTTGCACACCTTCAATGTCTGTCCCCCTCAAGAGCGGTGCGATCAATGCCTACATCACTTATTTGAGGCACAGTCCGCGCATGCACCGGACAATATTGCTCTGGTATATGAGGAGCAATCAGTCACGTATCGCGAGCTTGATAGGCGGGCCAACCAATTGGCCCACTATCTGAAAAGTCAGGGAGTTGGACCTGAAACAGCGGTTGGGATTTGTGTGGAGCGCTCCCCGGAATTGATCGTGGGGCTACTGGGGATTCTCAAGGCAGGCGGAGCCTATGTACCGATTGATCCATCGTATCCGAAGGATCGAAGGGACTATCTCCTCCACGATTCACGAGCTCCCATTCTGTTGATTCAGAATCGGTTTCGGGAGGAATTCCTCGGAACGCCGGTCTCCATCGTGAGTATTGATTCGGAGACTCAGCCATTCGAGGAATACAGCGAGCTGAAACCATCGACTCATGAGACTCCGGCCGGAGTGGCCTATATCATCTACACTTCGGGTTCGACCGGTCGCCCCAAAGGTGTGCTGGTCACTCATCGTAATGCGGTTCACTCTACAAAGGCACGGCGAGCTTACTACAAGAAGCCCGTGACCAGCTTTCTCTTATTGTCTTCGTTTGCGTTCGATAGCTCGGTGGCGGGAATTTTTTGGACGTTGAGCCAGGGTGGCAGGCTCTGTCTTGTCCGGGAGGGAGTTCAGAAGGCTCCATCTGAACTTGGGGCGTTGATCGAACAGGCGCAAGTGACCCATTTGTTGTGTTTGCCCTCGCTGTATTCCGTATTGCTCGAACAAGTACCTGTCGCACAGCTGAACTCGCTCCACACCATCATTGTCGCGGGAGAATCCTGTCCGAAGGACTTGGTGGCTAGACACCAGGCGAATCTACCTCTTGCGCTGCTTTTTAATGAGTATGGGCCAACTGAGGGGACCGTTTGGAGCACAGTGCATCGGACCAGTGTTTCAGATGAGGGGGCAACCGTATCGATCGGCCGACCGATTGCCGGTGTGAGGATCTACATTTTGGATGCCCACATGAGACCTGTGTCTATCGGCATGCTGGGTGAATTGTTCATAGCCGGAGAGGGACTGGCTCGTGCGTATCACGACCGGCCGGACCTGACTGCGATGAAATTTATTCCAGACCCCTTTTCTCCAGTAGAGGGTGGCCGGTTGTATCGAACCGGTGATCTGGCTCGCTATAGACCAGACGGCACTATCGAGTTCGCGGGCCGAGGTGACCAGCAAGTAAAAATTCGCGGCTACCGCATCGAGCCGGGTGAGATCGAAGCACGACTTCTCGAACATCCTGCTGTACAGGACGCCATCGTTCTAGCGCGGGAAGCTGTTACAGGGGACATGCTCATGGTGGCGTACGTCGTCCAGCGGGAAAACGCCCAGGACACGACTGCATTGCGAGAATTCCTCAAGGAGCGTCTGCCTGAATACATGATTCCGTCAGCGACGATCGTGTTGACAGGGTTTCCGCTGACGCCAAACGGGAAGGTCGATCGTAAGGCGTTGCCGATGCCGGATGTGACCGGGCAATTGGCGCATCAATATGTCGCGCCTCGATCGCCGACAGAAGAACTATTATGTGGGATTTGGGCGAATGTGTTGCAGGTGGCGCAGGTGGGTGTTCACGATAACTTCTTTGATTTAGGCGGACACTCCTTGCTGGCGACACAGGTGATGGTGAGGTTGCGTGATGTGTTTCGCGTAGATCTGCCGATGCGAGTCTTGTTCGAGACCGCAACGGTGGCCAAACTGGCCGAAGCAGTGGAATCGGCCCGTCTTCTGGACGGAAGCATGGACGCGCCGTCGATCTCGCGAGTGGAACGTGACGGACCGGTTCCGTTGTCCTTCGCCCAGCAGCGTCTATGGGTATTGACGCAACTGGAACCGCATGGAGCTTCCTACAATCTTCCGATTGCGCTGCGGCTATCGGGAAGGCTCGATGTAGCGGCCCTGGAACGGAGTGTCAACGAACTGGTCCGTCGGCATGAAGTGCTGCAGACTATAGTGTCTCTGTCGGACGGACAACCGGTACAAACCGTGACGCCGGCATCGACGATGTCAGTGCCTCTTGTCGCACTCGATCATTTGTCTGGATCGGAGCGGGAGGCGGCTGTATTGCGGCTTGCGACGGACGAAGCTCAGCGTCCATTCGAGCTGGCCTATGGCCCCATGCTGCGTGTCACGCTGCTTAAACTCGACGCGGAGGAACACGTTCTGCTCTTGACGATGCACCACATCGTGTCCGACGCGTGGTCCTCACACATTCTGGTGCGGGAAATGACCGAGCTGTATATCGCTCAGGTTCAAGGCAGACCGGCGTCCCTGCCCGAACTGCCGGCTCAATACGCGGATTTCGCGATATGGCAACGACAATGGTTGTCCGGCGCGCGCTTGGATCGCCAAGTCGATTACTGGAAGGAGCGGCTGGCCGGTGCGCTCGAGCCGTTGAATCTTCCGATGGATCGTGCGCGATCACCGGTTCAGACTTCCCGCGGCGCGTCGCTGACGCTTTTGTTGTCCTCTGAATTGTCCGCAGCCATGACCGAGCTCAGCCGGCGCGAGGGTGTGACCATGTTCATGACCCTACTGGCGGGGTTCTATACGTTGCTGTTCAGGTATACGGGCCGGACGGACCTTATCGTCGGGTCTCCGATCGCCAACCGCACCCGTAGCGAGATCGAAGGGCTCATCGGGTTCTTCGTGAACACGCTGGCGTTGCGGGCCGATCTGTCGGGAAGACAGACCGTTCGCGAGCTCCTCGCGCTGGTTCGGCAGGTGTGCCTCGGCGCCTACACACATCAGGACGTGCCGTTCGAAAAACTGGTAGAAGTGCTGCAGCCAGTGCGCGACGTCAGCTACTCGCCGATCTTCCAGGTCATGTTCGAGCTGCAAAACGCCCCTGCATCGGAACTGGACATACCCGGACTTCGCATCGATACAGTGGATGTAGAATCGCTGACAGCCAAGTTCGATCTGACCCTGACGCTGTGCGAAACCGACAGTGGGCTGACCGCATCGATGGAATACAACACCGACCTGTTTTCCGCTGATCGCGTCATGCGTATGCTTCGGCACTATGAATTGATTCTTCAGAATATGGCTGCGAGGCCCGATGCGGCGATCGAGGAATTGCGCCTGTTGACCGGTGAGGAAGAGCAGCGCTTGTTGACGGACTGGAACGTGGGACCCAGCCTTCCGGTGCCGGATCGGTCATTTTCCCGGTTGTTCGAAGCGCAGACGTCGGCGACACCGGACAGCGTGGCGGCCGTCTGGTTGGATCGGCGTGTGACCTATCACGAATTGAATCGCCGGGCCAACCGAGTCGCCCACGCGTTGCTGCTCAAAGGAGTGGGGCCCGAAACGGCCGTGGCGCTTTTAGGCGACCGAGATTTGGACTTTCTCACGATGCTGCTGGGAATTCTCAAGGCAGGGGGTATTTATCTACCGCTCGACGCGGGGCACCCGGATCATCGGCTGGCGCATATGCTCGGCGAAAGCCGCGCGCCTGTGCTGTTGACCACGGAGGCCTATCGGCAGCGTGTGAAGCCACTGACGGAAGGGCTTGCAGAGAACTCAAAGCAGATCCTGCTGACGATGGAGGAAATTCAGTCGTCGGTGGAGCAGGACAGCAATCCCAGTACGCCGTGGCATGCCGCGCAGACCGTCTATGTGATCTATACCTCCGGCTCCACGGGACTGCCCAAAGGCGCGATGGTCGAACATCGAGGGATGCTCAATCACCTGTGGGGAAAAGTGACGACGCTTCGGCTGACCGCCACTGACGTGATTGCTCAGACGGCGTCCCAGTGCTTCGATATTTCCGTCTGGCAATTTTTGGCCCCGCTCTTGTGCGGGGGACGCGTCTGCATCGTTCCCGACGACATCGCTCATGACCCAGCGCGGCTATTGCGCCACGTGGAAGCGGCTGGCGTCACGGTTTTCGAGACCGTGCCAGCGTTGCTGCAGGGCATGCTCGATATGGCGGCCGATGCGGACGATCGTGAGCCTGAACTCAAACGGCTGCGGATGGTTCTGCCGACTGGAGAGGCGCTGTCCGGGCAACTGTGCCGCCGCTGGCTCGGCCGCTATCCGTCGATTCCGCTGGTCAATGCCTATGGCCCGGCGGAATGTGCGGACGACGTGGCTCTGCATCAGATTATCGAGAGTCCGGACGGGGAGGCCGCCTTTATGCCGATCGGCATGCCGGTGCCCAATCTCGATCTCTATGTGTTGTCGCCGTCTCTCAAGCCGCTGCCGGTCGGAGTGGCGGGAGAATTATGCGTGGCGGGAGTCGGCGTTGGGCGGGGATACCTGTTGAATCCGGCCAAGACGGCCGAAGTATTTGTGCCCCATCCCTTCGCGAAAGAGCCGGGCGCCCGTCTGTACCGGACCGGGGATATGGCCCACTATCTGCCGAACGGTGTCATCCAATTCATCGGCCGGATGGATCATCAGGTCAAAGTGCGGGGGTTCAGGATGGAACTGGGAGAAATCGAGTCACAACTCCTGGCCCATCCGGACGTGCATGAGGCCGCGGTCGTCACCAGGGAAGATGCCAGGGGAGATAAACGGCTCGTCGCCTATGCGGCTGGAGGCGCGTCCAGCGAAGCACTTCGCGAGTTCTTGCGCGGACGATTGCCGGACTATATGGTGCCGTCCGTCCTTGTCGTGTTGGAATCCCTGCCCCGCAATGGCAACGGCAAGCTCGATCGCCGCTCGTTGCCTGAACCAGCCGGCCGGGATCCGCAACAGACGTTCGTGGCGCCCCGTACGGACATGGAAACGAGGCTTGCGCGCGAATGGGCAGAGGTGCTCGGCCTGCCGCAAGTGGGAATTCACGACAATTTTTTTGATCTCGGCGGCCACTCGTTGACCGCAGTCCAGCTTGTGTCTCGCATCCAACGGATGATCGGGAATCCCGTCGCACTGCTCGATCTTTTCCAGGCTCCGACGGTCGCGGGCTTGGCGCACCGGATTTCCGGTCAAGCCGAGGCGGCGTCTTCTCCGTTTGTGGTACTTCAGGTCGGACGTGGGGGCGCGCCGCTCTTCTGTTTTGATCCGACGGGAACGCATGTCTCGGCCTATCAATCACTCGCCTATGCGTTGGGTGAAGACCGGCCCGTCTACGGATTGACGTTGAGCTGGATCTTCTCGGAACCATGGAATGCGCTGTCGATGGATAGGATTGCCGAACACTACGCCACTATCATCCGCGAGCGGCAGCCGGATGGGCCGTATCATCTGCTCGGATGGTCCAACGGAGGGGCCGTCGCCTTGGCTGTGGGGCGACTGCTCGAACAGCAGGGGCGATCACTCGCATTTCTGGGCATTCTGGATACACAACCCCAGACGGCATCGGAATCTAGGGCTTCGGTCGGCGAGGAACTTAATCATTATATACAGGGCGATCGCAGGGAGGCCTTCCTGGCTTTGCCCGAGACCGAGCGGAAGGCGCTGAAGGACGGGCTGGCGCAGTTGAACGAGGAAGAGCGGGTGGAACATGCGATCGGATGGGCTCAAGCCCGCAACCTGCTGTCTCGCGAGGAGTCCGACGCGTCCGTCGCCGCACTGAAGGTCGCCTATGCCTTGGACCGGGAGACGGTCAGGATTCTGAACGCTGTTACGCAGAATCCCTTGCGGGCGTCGATTCATGCCTGGTGGACCAGCGCAACCCTAGACAAGTGCGGAGGAGCGCCGATCGATTGGTCACGATGCACGAGAGGTCCCGTGGAAACCGGAACGGTACTCGGCGAACACACGGATGCGGTCCGAAGTATTCAAGTCCATCAGCAGATCGGTGAAATTCTATCGCGATTCGAGAGGGTCCCGCAGCGTCGCTGACGGCAGGTCCGTTGCGTAACAACGAGTCGACGGCAAAGGCACGATGGCGCCGCGGGAGCACGAAAGGAGCCATATGCAGTACGAGCCAAATACCAACGAGAAATTCAAGATTGTGATGAACACCTACCAGGTATTCGGATTCTGGGAAACAGTCAAGGAGGTCATCCTGTACCTTCTCAGCCAAAAGCCGGCCGATGATTTCGACCGGAAGTACGGGGTCGCGACCTCGGGAGTCACCGAATCCTCAGAGGCCGGCATCGCCGATGAAACGGCAAGGAGCTTGGCGGTCGGGTATGTGCCGACGAGAGAGGTCGTGATCCGGCATATTCTGGAGAACACGACGAAGGGATTCGATCTCAAGGAATATTCCTTCGTGGACCTGGGATGTGGAAAGGGCCGTGCGTTGATCGTAGCCGCTCAATTGCCGTTCAAAGAAGTGATCGGTGTCGAGCTGTCTCCATTGCATTGCGAGGTGGCGACGGCCAATGTCGAGGGATATGTGTCGAACGGAAGACATCCCGTGTTGTGCCGGAATATCAGGGTAGACTGCATCAATGCGGCGGAGTTCAAGTTTCCGGACACTGATCTGCTCATTTACATGTACCGACCTTTCCTCGGGCCCGTGTTTAAAGAGGTCGCCGATAACATGCGCCGGTTCCAAGCCGTGACCGGACACCGCGTCTTGATCGCCTACTCCTGTCCGGTCGAGGAGCTGATGCTTCAGGAATACTCGGGGTTTGTAAAAAGAACCGAGTATCAAGTGATCTCAATGGACTACTCGTGGAGTCTGTGGGAATGCCAGGCTGAACAAACGCAGGCTGTGCTTATCTGATTCGGGCATCGCTGCCTCTCATGTAATTTGTGCCCAGATTTTCTACGCGCATACTTCCTGCCACGCCGTACGAGTTCCAGCGAAAAGGGTTGCCTCCGAAGTGGCTACCCACACCCAGTCTGAAAACCCTTCTGCGTATGCCGTCACGCCATTTAGCCTCGATCCGGCAGGTGAGGTTTCGCGCGGTTCATCCGTCATATATACGTCTGGGGTCAGTGTACCAACCTGAACAGTATGGGACTCTGTCAGGTGGCGAGAAACAATCTTGCGTATGAGATCGAAAAACCTCGTGGCAGTGGTCGCAATTTGTGCCTTGCTTGCCGCCATAGGTGCCAAACTCGGAGGTTGGTCGACGAGTGAGTCTTCGACGGGAGTACCGGCATCAGAACCGAACGTTATGGTGGAAGTCGCACCCGTCATCGTCGGTTCAGTTACAGAATCGATCCAGGCCGTGGGGACGCTGGAAGCAATCGCCTCGATCACGGTGAGACCAGAGATCGCCGGTGTGATTCGCCGGATCCATTTTCAGGACGGACAGGTTATCGAACGCGCGGCTCCGCTGTTGGAATTGGAGCCGGAAGAGCTCCAATCACAGGTCAATCAGGCGACGGCGCAGGAAAAAATGGCACTGCTGACGTACGAGCGACTGAAGCGGCTGAACGATCAGCAAGATGTCATTGTGCCGACCCAACAGATCGATGAAGCGAGAATGGCCTGGCACGCGGCGGCGGCGAACAGCCTTCTTTACACGACGCGCCTGAAGAAAACCGTCATCCGCGCGCCGTTCGGTGGAACGCTGGGACTTCGTCGCGTCTCGGTCGGGGATTACGTGCAGCCCGGACAAAATATCGTTAATTTGGAGGATTTGAGTACCCTGCATGTGGATTTCAAGGTGGCGGAAGTATGGTTGAGTCGCATCCATGTCGGCCAAAAACTGATTGTGATGACCGATGCGTTCCCGCACACGACGTTTGACGGACAGGTGACGGCAATCGATCCGAGAGTCGATGCGACCAACCGGACGGTCGCGGTTCGCGCCGCGATTCCGAATCCGGCCGGCACACTGCGTCCCGGTCTCTTTGTCACCGTGCGGTTGCACCTGGGCGAGAATACCCATGCGCTCCTAATCCCGGAAGAGGCCGGGTTGCTTCGGCAAGACAAGGCGATGGTGTTTCGGCTGGAGGAACGAACCGCCCGACTTACTGAAGTCACCCTAGGTCTGCGTGAGCGGGGGCTGGTCCAGGTTCGATCCGGATTGAAGGAGGGCGACCATGTGGTCCGAACCGGCACCCACAAATTGCACGACGGCGAACGTGTTTCGATCAAATCATCCGAGTAGAAAGGGATAATCTTTCCCCCTATGAACGTCAGCTGCCGCTCCCATCGAGTGTGGACGTGAGTTTGTCCGAGACCTGTCTCCATCGGCCGGTGTTCGCCGTCGTCATGACGCTCCTGCTGATGTTATTCGGCCTCCTGAGTTTTTTCCGGTTGCCGGTTCGTGAGTACCCCGACATCAAGCCACCGATTGTCTCGGTCCAAACGGTGTATCCGGGGGCCGGCGCATCCGTCATCGAGTCGGATGTGACGACACCGCTCGAGGACTCGCTCAGCGGCATTCAGGGGCTCAGGACGATCACGTCGTCCAGCCGCGAAGAAGTGTCATTGATCACGCTCGAATTTGAATTGGGGCGTGACCTGGATGGAGCGACCAACGATGTCCGCGATCGGGTTTCTCAGATTCGTCCATTGCTGCCGCTGGGCATTCTTGAGCCCTATGTCGAGAAGGCCGCGGCGGAGAACACCGAAATTCTATGGATTGCCGTATCCAGCGACCGTCATTCCGAATTGGAACTCACCGACGTCGCCGATCGATTTATCAGGGCACGGCTGGCCATGATCCCCGGAGTATCCGAAACCTACCTCGACGGCGAACGTCGCTATGCCATGCGGATTTGGTTGGATCCAGACCGACTCGCTGCTCGCCGCCTGACCGTTGAGGACGTGGAAGACGCTATCCGAAATCAGAACGCCTCGATCCCGACCGGTCGGATCGAGAGCAATCACATGGAATTCGGCGTCTCGCTGAAGGGCACCTTAGAGACGTCGAAGCAATTCGAATCGCTCATCGTGGCCTACCGCGACGGCTATCCGGTGCGCCTGGAGGATATTGCTCGCGTCGAACTCGGCGCGGAGGATATCCGAAAGCTTGGACGTTTCGACGGCAAGCCGTCCTTGGGCATTTCCGTGTCCCGGCAGTCCAGAGCCAATACGCTGGCAGTGGCACGCACGGTGAAGGAGCAACTTCCTGCTATTGCGGCGGGACTGCCCGGCGGCATGCAGATGACGCTCGCGTGGGACAGTTCGACGCCGATCGAACAGTCGCTGCACGAAGTGTATGTAGCCTTGGGGCTTTCGTTGGCCCTCGTCGTGCTGGTGATCTTCTGTTTCTTGGGGAGCGTACGCGCGACGCTCGTGCCCGCTGTCGCCATCCCGGCATCGATCATCGGGGCCTTCACGGTCATGGCGGTGACCGGGTGCTCGCTGAACGTGCTGACCTTGCTCGGGCTCGTACTCGCCATGGGGCTTGTGGTGGATGACGCGATCATCGTGCTGGAGAACATTCATCGCCGGATCGTCGCCGGTGTGCCGCCCATACGGGCGGCGATCGAGGGCACGAACGAAATCGCCTTTGCCGTCATCGCAACGACCATCTCGCTGGTGGCGGTCTTCGTCCCGATCGCCTTTCTAACCGGAATCGTGGGTCAACTGTTCGCCGAATTGGCCATCGCCGTCACGTCCGCCGTGCTGCTGTCGGGCTTCGTTGCGCTGACATTGACACCGATCATGTGCGGCTGGTTGCTACGCCAAGAAATTAGCTTCACCCGGTTTCGATCAGCCGCCCGAACCGCAGAAGGCGTGGCCCGACGCTATCGCCATGGGCTCGTATGGGCGCTTCATGCTAGGACGGCGGTTGTCGTCGTGGCGATCGGAGCTAGCCTGGTCGGCCTCTCCATCCTGACGCGGCTCCCGTCCGAATTGGCTCCCCTCGAAGACGCTGGGTGGTTCTCCGGCTTCCTCACCGCGCCTCAGGGCGCCACCCTTCGCTATACCGATACCTACGCCAAAGAATTGGAATCGTTGTTCAAGACGGTCCCTGAGATTACACACATTTATACAGTGGTGGCGCGAGGAGAGCGTCCGACGAGGGTTAACCGCGCCGAGAGTTGGGTCACGTTGAAGGATTGGAACGATCGCGCCAGGAGTCAGCAGGAAATTGTGGCAGGCTTGAATCAACAACTCGGCAAGTTGACCGGTGTGAAGGCCTATTTGTTGAATCCTCCCTCTATTGGAGACTGGTCAGATAAGACGCCCGTACAGTTTGTCCTCGGAGGATTGGACTATCAGGGGTTGCAGCAGGCCGCTGAAAGGTTGATGGCACGACTGGCCGACCATCCCGGCTTCGTCACGCCGGAAATAGATTTAGCGTTGAATACGCCGCATCTTGTCGTCGAAACACATCGCGACAAGGTTGCGGATCTCGGCCTGTCCGTCACCACCATTGGGCGAACGCTGGAGACGTTGCTCAGCGGAAGGCCGGTCGGCACGTTCGTACAGAACGGGCGTCAGTATAAGGTGATTGTGAAAGTGGACGATCGACATCGAGAAAAACCCTCGGATATCAGTCGGCTCTATGTGCGTGGGAATAAAGGTGAATTCGTGCAACTCAACAATGTCGTGACAGTCAAGGAAGTGCCGGCCCCGGAAGCATTGAACCATTTCGATCGCATGCGCGCCATCACCGTCAGCGCGGGGCTGACGGACGGGTTCACGCTGGGGCAGGCCTTGACCTATTTGGACGAGACCGCAAAAGACCTGATCGAGCCTGGCATGCGGACGGCCTATGCGGGAGAAACCAAGACGTTCGCCGAAAGCAATCGAAACCTCTATCTGACGTTCGGGCTGGCCTTGGCAGTGATCTTCTTGGTGCTTGCAGCCCAGTTCGAGAGTTTCCGGCATCCCTGGACGATCCTACTCACGGTGCCTCCGGCTCTGTCGGGATCATTGTTGTCTTTGGCCGTGATCAATGGAACTCTCACCATCTATAGCCAAATCGGTTTGGTGATTTTGATCGGGCTCGTGACAAAGAACGCCATTCTGATTGTGGAGTTCGCCAATCAGCTTCGCGAACGGGGGTTCGACGTGTCCCAGGCGGTGACTGAAGCGGCGACGTTGCGCCTTCGTCCAATTCTCATGACGACCTGCGCGACGATCCTCGGGGCCCTGCCGCTTGCGCTGGCCACCGGGGCGGGAGCAGCCGGCCGCCGTCAGATCGGTGTCGTGCTCATCGGAGGGCTGCTGGTTTCAACGCTCGTGACGCTCGTATTGGTTCCAGCCGGCTATGCCATTCTGTCGAAACGCATGAGGATTTCCGATGATCATGGAGCGAAGCAGCCATATGGCCTTCATGGCACACAGCTCATGATGGACTCGCGGTCCGCTGATCACAACTGACGGTCTGCTGAAGACGATCAGCGATCAGAATCGAGCAGGTCACAGCTGGCTCACAGCTGTATGTGAGGAACAAGTAGGGTTGTCTCGTCATAATAACTGGATGATCTCTATCTGGAGATAGCGGTCTATCCATCCTCGTTCTGTTAATAGCATGGCAGCTCTTGTCGGAGACTCTGTCTATGGAAGGAATGTTATGGATTGCAGACAGTCGGCTCACGACAGAGTCGTAGCTATGATGCTCAT